>DBEYOB010000022.1:0-72490 GCA_048173955.1 Coriobacteriales bacterium | reverse complement strand
GGCCCCGCCCCCGCCGGCGGACGGAGCGCCGCAGGTGGGACCGGCCGGCGCATCCGACGGGCCGCCGGCCGCATCGCTCGGGTAGCGTGCGGCGGCGAGCACGCTCGACGCGAGCACCGCGACGATGACGAGCACCACCGTCACCCCCTGCACGGCCGCCGTCTCCACGCCGAACAGCCCGCCGACCGCCTGGCCGAACAGGGCGCCCAGCGCAAAGCCGAGCGACACGAGCGACCATCCGAGCGGGAAGACGAACGACAGGCTCGCGTAGCCGCTCTGCGCGAGCGCGATGAGCAGCAGGAGCACGAACAGCTGCACGAACTGCCAGAACCCGAGCGTGAGCACCGGCAGCCAGCCGTTCCCGCTCCCCTGCAGCAGGATGTGGAGCAAAAACAGCACAGCAAGGACCGGCGTGAGCACGCGACCCACCGCCTGCAGGCGGATCGGGCGCCGCACCAAGGCCAGCACGGCGAGCAGCACCGCCGCTATCGCCAGGGTCGCCTTGGCCATGTCGACGTTGAACGCCCTCGTGGTGAGCTCGCTCGCCTGCTCGGCCGTGGTGCCCGAAACGGAACCGAACACGAACGCATAGAGCACGATCGCCAGAAACAGCAGCTTGAAATGGTTGGAGCTCGCCGGCCTGAACATGAGGGGCTGCGCCGCCGCCTGCTGGCCGCCGCGGGCGCTTGCGACGGCGAACCCGAGAAACGAGCAGAGGCCGAGCACGGCGACGGCCGCAAACAGCGCGACGCCCGAGCAGGCGCCCACCGCGAGCGTCAGAAGCGAGGAGACCGCGAGCCCCGCCACAACCGTGCCGATCCTCTGGGCGTCGTCGAGACCCGACACCACGTTCGCCCATGCGTAGAACATGACCGCCACGGCGCATCCGATGACCGCGGCGGCGACGTACGACCACGGAGCGCCCTTGGCGACCCCGAGCGCCACGAGCACGGCGGCGACCGAGCCGCATGCGACGGATGCGGCGGCAACCCAGCGCAACCCGCGCGCCGAGAACGCGCCCGCGTTGCTGACGAACGCCCACACCGCCACGGCAGACACGAGGCAGCAGGAGAACGACTGGCACACGAGCGGCGAGAACACGAGGCCGAACGACGCGGGGAACAGCAAGCTCACGAGCGCCAGCTGCCAGGCGAAGAAGAAGCCGAACCCTATCGCCACCGGAACGTTCATCAACCGGCCCACCGGCATACCCCCTCGCACGACGTTCGGGGACATCCCCCCGCCCTCGGCATTATAACCGCGGCAAGAGCGGACGGGTGGCTGGAATGCCCCGTGCACCGTCGTCCCCTATGCGCGATCCCGAGGCCCCGCGGCCGTCAGCGGCCCTCGCGCACGTCGACGAGCAGACGGCCGGCAATCGCGTCGAGGTCGCGCTCGAGCTCGTCGACCCCAACCCCGTCGCGGCCTCCCCTGCGCAGCAGCAACGTGGTCAGCAGCCCGCCGGCGACATAGGCCGCCAGCACCGACGCCGGGGCGCACAGGCGAGCCCCCCGCTCCACCTCCTCGGACAGCTGCGCGTTCAAAAGCGTCGCGACCTCGTGGGTCACGACGGTCGCGATGGTCTCGATCGCGTTGCTCGACAGGCAGCTCTGCACGAGCCGGTCGTTCTCGCGCAGGAACAGCATGAGCTCGTGGATCATGCGCGAACTGCGCTCGCGCATGTCCTCGCAGCCGCCCTTGGGCTCGGCGCGACGCTGGAACTCCTCGCGGATGCGGCGCACGTAGAAGGCGAGGAACTCCTGCTTGTCGGCGAAGTGCTTGTAGAACGTCGTGCGGCGGATCAGGGCGCGGTCACACAGGTCGCTCACCGTGATCTCCTCGTAGTGACGCTCCTCCAGAAGCGCGGTGAACGCCTCGCACAGCGCCCGGTAGGTCTTCTCGATACGAAGGTCGAGCTTCGCAGGTGTCTGTGTTGCCATGCCGTCGCAACCAGCCTTTCTCCGCCACGCGGCTTTTCTGCCATGCGGTCTTCGGTCCTCTCGGAGGCATCCACGCTTTTGCCACACGTTGGGAAACACCGCGCCGTGCGGTGTCGCTTTGGCTACGTTTCGAGCAACTTGTCGCTTGAGCCGTCCCCGCTTCGTGGGTAGGATGCCGCTACGTAAAACAACAGTTGTTACTTATCGTACTGTTGCACGCGATTGTAGGCCGCCCATGCCACCGGGGCAAGGGGCCCGGTCGAAAAAGGACAACCTCCGCGTGCGGCACCGACCGGAAGGAGCTCGCCACCCATGCGCAAACTGTTCTTCAAGGGCGTCGTCAAACACCGGAAGGCGGTGATCGTCCTCTTCGTCGTCGCCGCCGTCGTCTGCGCGTTCCTGCAACCGCTCGTCGGCGTCAACTACGACCTCAACGACTACCTGCCCGACGGCGTCGCCTCGACCGAGGCGATCGACGTCATGGACGAGGAGTTCGACGGGGGCATCCCCAACATGCGCGTCATGGTGCGCAACGTCGGCATCGAGGATGCGCTGGCGTGCAAGGACGCCATATCCGCGGTCGACGGCGTCGAGGACGTCATGTGGCTCGACGACGCGGTCGACATCCGCGAGCCGATCGAGATGCAGGACGCCGACACCGTCGAGACCTACTACCGGGACGGCGCGGCGCTGTTCTCGGTGACGGTCGAGGAGGGGCGCGAGGTCGAGGCCGTCGACGGCATCCGCGCGGTCGTCGGGGACGGGGCCGCCCTCGACGGGGCCGCCGTCTCAACCGCGGTGGCCACGACCGGCACGGTCGACGAGATCAACCTCGTCACCGCCGTCGCCATCGTGGTCATCATGCTCGTGCTCTTCCTCACCACGCAATCGTGGCTCGAACCGTTCCTCGTCATGGCGGGCCTCGGCGTCGCGGTGCTCATCAACGCGGGCAGCAACCTCGTGTTCGGCGAGATATCGTTCGTCACCAACGCGGCGGGCGCCATTCTGCAGATCGCCATCTCGCTGGACTTCGCGGTGTTCTTCCTCCACCGCTACCACGAATGCCGGGGCACGACCGCCAGTGTGGGCGCCGACATCGTGAGCGCCCTGTGCAAGTCGTCGACGGCCATCTTCACGAGCGGCCTCGCCATCACGTTCGGCTTCCTGTCGCTGGCCGCCATGCAGTTCAAGATCGGCCCCGACCTCGGCCTCGCCCTGGCCAAGGGCATGCTCATCAGCCTGGTCACCGTCTTCACGTTCGTGCCGGCGGTCTTCGCGACCTGCAACGCGGCAATCGAGAAGTCGCGCCACCGCCCCTTCATCGGCAGCCTCAAGCCGCTGGGCAACCTGGTGGCGCACGTCATGGTTCCGCTCGCATGCGCGTTCGCGCTGCTGTGCATCCCCGCCTACCTCGCCTCGAACTCGGAGGGCATCTCGTACTGGTACGGCGCGTCGCACATCTACGGGTCCGACACGCGGGTCGGCCAGGACACCGACGCCATCACCGCGCTGTTCGGCGAGGGAGACACCTACGCCCTGCTCGTGCCGCGCGGCAACGTCGCGGCGGAGCAGGCCCTTTCCGACGACCTCAAGGCGCTGCCCGCCGTCAAGTCGGTCGTGTCCTACGTCGACGTCGCCGGGGCGGAGATTCCTCCCGAGATGGCCTCGGCAAGCGAGCTCGAGCAGGTCGAGTCGCCCGACTACAGCCGCCTGGTCGTCTCCGTCGAGGTGCCCTACGAGGGCGACGAGACCTTCGCGCTCGTCGAGCAGATCCGCTCCCTCGCCCAGAAGTACTACCCCGACGCGTATTACTTGGCGGGCCAGGGCGTGTCGACCTACGACCTCATGACCACGGTCTCGCACGACAAGGACCTCGTCGACCTCGCCTCCATCGCCGCCGTGCTCGCGGTGCTGTTCCTGGCGACCCGCTCGCTCGTGCTCCCGATCATCCTGGTCTTCGTCATCGAGACGTCCATCTGGCTCAACTTCTCCATCCCCTACTTCACGGGCAACCCGGAGTTCTACATCTCCTACCTCATCGCAAGCACCATCCTGCTCGGCGTCACCGTGGACTACGCCATCCTGTTCGCCGACCGCTACAAGGAGTTCCGCCGCACGCTGCCCAAGGGCCAGGCGGTCCGCGCCATGGTCGAGGTGGCGACGGTCCCCGTCATGACGTCGGGCACGGTCGTGGCGGTGGTGGCGGGGCTGCTCGGGGCGTTCTCGACCCACGGGCTCCTCTCGCAGCTCGGCTGGTTCCTGTGCACGGGCGTGCTGCTGTCGCTTGCGGCGGTGATCTTCGTGCTCCCCGGCTACCTGTGGCTGTTCGACGGGCTCATCGGGATGACGACGCGGCACGCGAACTTCTGCAGCAACCATCCCGACGCGCGGCCCATCGAGGAAGATGCCGGACCCGCCGGGGAGCTTCCGGTGCCGGCCGGACGGGCCGCCGGCGACGGCAACGACAAAACGACGGACGCCGACCGCAACCCGGACGGCGATCAGAAAGGCGGCAACGATGAACACCATGCATAGGGGCTTCGCCCGCAACCTCGCGGTGTGCGCGGGACTTCTGGCGGCTCTGGCCCCGCTCACGGCCTGGGCGGCGACCTCCGACGACGGGGTCTCCGACTACGAGAAGAACGAGGTCGTCTACGTCAAGACCGACGCGGAGGGCGACACGCAGGGCGTCTACGTGGTGAACGAGGTCGACGCGAACGAAGACGGGACCCTCACCGAGGAGGCGGACTACCGGCAGGTCGAAAACCTCACCGACCAGCGCCCGCTCGACTCGGCGCGCGGCGAGGTGGCCTTCGAGGTGGCGGAGGACGAGACGTTCTACTACCGCGGGGACCTCTCGGCGACCACGGAGCTGCCCTGGGAGGTCGCCGCAACCTACTTCCTCGACGGCGAGGAGGTCGACCCCGAGGAGCTCGCGGGGGCCGAGGGCAGGCTGACCATGGTGCTCGACGTCAAGCCGAGCAAGCACGCCGCCGAGTCGGCGAAGCTCGCGACCTACGTGGACAACTACCTGCTCCAGGTGACCGCATCCCTGGACGGCGACAGCGCCGAGAACGTCGAGGCGCCCGACGCGAGCATCGCCCGGGCCGGCTCCGACATCCAGCTCACCTACATGGTCATGCCGGGCAAGGAGGCCACGTTCGTGGTCGACGCCGACGTGGAGGACTTCTCGTTCGACGGATGGCAGATCGTCGGCATCCCGCTCGCGCTCTCGATCGACGTGGACGCCCAGCAGGTCATGGGTGACAACGCCGACATCGACAGGCTGACCGACGCCATCGCCGATACGAACGCGGGCGCCGCCGATGTGCGCGACCGGGCGTCCGAGCTCGCCGACGGCGCCGACGCGCTCGCGGCGTCGAGCGAAGGCCTGACCAAGGGGTCGTCGGACGTCGCGCAGGGCGTCTCCGACGCGAGCAGCGGGGCGTCCGAGCTCGCCTCCGCCGTCTCGGACGATCTGGTCGGCGGCGCCGAGACCCTCGCTTCCGGCTCGACGACCTACAGCTCCTCGCTCGCGGGCCAGGCCTCCGACGCCCGAGCCGCGGCGGGCTCCGTCGACGTCGCGGCGGCGCAGGCGGCCTATGAGACCGCGCTGCAGAACTACATCGGCGCCTATGTGCAGTGCACCCTCAACGGGGTCGACCCCGCCGCCGACGAGACGGCGACCGCCGCGCAGGCCGCCATGCAGCAGGCCCTGACCGACTTCGTGACCGCGCAGGCGACCGTCTCGGGCTACCAGTCGGCGGCCGACGCGCTCGACGGGGCGGCGAGCGGCTACGCCGACATCGACGCGGGCATTCAGAGCCTCGTGGACAAGGAGGGCGACGCGAGCGTCTACGCCCTGCGCGACGCGGCCCAGGAGCTCTCGGACGGCCTCGCCGCCCTCGACACCGGCTGCGGCGACCTCGACCAGGGCATCGCGGACTACACGGCGGGCGCCGCCGAGCTGCAGCGGGGCGCCCGGAAGCTCTCCGACGGCGCGTCGAGCCTCGCCGACGGGACCCAGGAGCTCGCCGACCAGACCGAAGGCCTCGACGGCAAGATCGCCGACGCGGCGGCCGAGCAGCTCGACACCTACCTCAACCCCGACTTCACGATGGTCGACTTCGTGAACGGGAGCAGCGACAACATCGGCACCGTCCAGTTCGTGATCATGACCGAGGCCATCGAGGCGCCCGAGGAGGACGAGGCGGCGCAGCAGGGGGACGCCGCCGCTTCGCCGGACGACCGGACCTTCTTCGAGAAGCTGAAGGCGCTCTTCGAGTAGCCCCGAACGGGCAGGGGCCCGCCGGCAGGAGGCGGGCGCCGCAGGGCCGGATCGCCGTCGTGCGGTCCGGCCCCTTTTCTGTTTGGGCGCCCCGTTGTGGCGTCCCGCGCACGGACGGGGTCCCGCGCGCCGCCAAGCATGGTTCTTTCTCGGCAGCGGGCAGCAAAAACGGCCGCCGCGCCACCGGGCCCGCCCGGAGGGGCTACCATGGTGCCCACCACACCGCGGCACAGGCGCCGCCCGAGGCACAAGGGAGCATCGCCAACCATGAACGCATTCATCGACACGCGCGGCAACGTCACCGAGGCGCTCTCGTTCTGCGAGGCCATCGTCCAGGGCATCGCCCCGGGCGGCGGCCTGTTCGTGCCCCGCGAGATCCCCTCCCTCGCGCTCGGCGAGATCTGCGGCCTGGCCGCGCTCCCCTACGCGCAGCGCGCCGCCCGCGTCTACGACGCGTTCGGCATCGACGTGCCTTCCTCCGACGTCGCGGCGCTCATGGCGGGTTCCTACGGCGACCAGTGGGACGACGCCCGCATCGCGCCGGTGGTGCCCCTGGGCGGCGGCACGTACGTGCTTGAGCTCTTCCACGGCCCCACCTCGGCGTTCAAGGACATGGCGCTGCAGTGCCTGCCCCGCTTCTTCGAGCACGCCGCCGGCTCGCTGCGCGAGGCGGGCAAGCTCGACCACGACCACCTCATCCTCGTGGCGACCTCGGGCGACACGGGCAAGGCGGCGCTCGAGGGGTTTGCCGGGCGCGAGCACGTCTCGATCGCCGTGTTCTACCCCGACGGCGGCGTCTCGGACGTGCAGCTGCTCCAGATGACCACCCAGCGGGGCGAAAACGTGGCGGTGTTCGGCGCGCGGGGCGACTTCGACGACTGCCAGACCTCGGTCAAGCGCGCCTTCGGCGACTGGGCGTTCTGCACGCGGCTGCTCGAGGAGCGCAACGTGGCCCTCTCGAGCGCCAACTCGATCAACTGGGGGCGCCTCATGCCCCAGATCGTGTACTACCTCTCCGCCTACGCCGACCTGGTGGCCGCCGGCGAGCTCGCCGCGGGCGACGAGGTCGACGTGTGCGTGCCGACCGGCAACTTCGGCAACATCCTCGCCGCCTACTACGCGCGGCGCATGGGCGCGCCCATCGCGCGCCTGCTGTGCGCGAGCAACGAGAACAACGTGCTCACCGACTTCATCGGCACCGGCGTGTACGACATCCGCGGGCGCTCGCTGCACCTCACGCCCTCGCCGAGCATGGACATCCTGGTGAGCTCGAACCTCGAGCGCCAGCTGTTCGAGCTCACTGACCGCGACGCCGCGCGCATCCGCGCCTGGATGGGCGAGCTCAACGTGGAGGGGCGCTTCGAGGTCGACCCCGAGACGCGCGCGCGCCTCCAGGACCTCTACGCCGCAGGCTTCGTGACGAACGACGACTGCCTGCGCTCCATCGGGCGCACGTTCGAGGAGGACGGCTATCTGTGCGACCCCCACACGGCCGTCGCCCTGGAGGTCGCCCGCCGCCTGAAGGGCGAGCGCCCGGTAATCGTGGCCTCGACGGCGCATTGGGCCAAGTTCGGCGCCGACGTGTGGCGCGGCCTGCACGGCCTGGGAGCGGGCGCGGATCTGCCCGCCGAGGTCGCCGCGCTCGGCGGCATCGAGCTCGACCGGCTCATCGCACGCGAGACGGGCAAGGCCGTCCCCGCCGGCATCGAGGCCCTCGAGGGGGCCGAGCGAAGGTTCTCCACCGTGGTCGAAGCCACGTGCGAGGGCATCGAGGCGAGCGTGGAGGCCTGGCTCGCGGCGCGGGGGTAGACCGCCGGCGGGGCGATTCGGCGGCGGATCAGGCGCACCCCGTCTCCCCAAAGCGCTACACTACTTCCGTCCGTCCCCGACTGCCCC
Source organism: Coriobacteriales bacterium (assembly GCA_048173955.1). Taxonomy (GTDB): domain Bacteria; phylum Actinomycetota; class Coriobacteriia; order Coriobacteriales; family UMGS124; genus CAZUFB01. The sequence goes on along the minus strand of DBEYOB010000022.1, from coordinate 64,366 downwards.
GAGATTGGAGCGCGCCCATGAGCGACGTCATCGAACGACTGATCCGCTACTGCAAGGTACCCACACCCTCGAACCCCGCCAACGAGGCCGAGGTGCCCTCGAACCCCGAAGAGCACGATCTCGCCCGCCTGCTCGCCGACGAGCTGCAGCAGCTCGGCATCGCCGACGCCGCGGCCGACGAGCACGCCTACGTGGTCGGCCACGTGCCCGCCTCGGTCGGCTGCGAGGGCCTGCCGTGCCTGGGCCTCATCGCCCACATCGACGCGAGCCCCGACGCGCCCGCCCACGACATCCATCCCCAGATCGTGACCTACGAGGGCGGCGAGCTCGTGCTGGGCACCGTCAACGGCGAGCCCGTCTCGCTCACGCCGGAGAACACCCCGGCGCTGCCCCAGTTCGTGGGCAAGGAGCTCCTCACGAGCGACGGCAGCACGCTGCTCGCCGTCGACGACAAGGCCGGCGTCGCCGAGATCATGGCGCTCGTCGCGCGCATCGCCGCCGACCCGAGCATCCCCCACCCGCCGCTGGCCGTGTGCTTCGCCCCCGACGAAGAGATCGGGCACGGCTGCGAGCTGCTCGATCTCGAGAAGTTCGGCGCCGAATACGCCTACACCCTCGACGGCGACCTCATCGGCGGCGTCGAGTACGAGTGCTTCAACGCCGCGAGCGTGACGGTCACGGTGCGCGGCCACGAGATCCACCCCGGCAGCGCCAAGGACATCATGATCAACTCGCTGCACGTGTTCGAGGAGTTCGACGCGATGCTGCCCGCCTGGCAGCGCCCCGAGCACACCTGCGGCTACGAGGGCTTCTTCCACCTGTGCGACGTCAGCGGCACGTGCGTGGAGACCACGGCGCACTACATCATCCGCGACCACGACGCCGTCGAGTTCGACCGCAAGAAGCAGCTGGTCAAGGACATCGCCGACCTCATGAACAAGCGCTGGGACGAGCCGCGCGTGACCGTCGAGGTGCGCGACCAGTACCGCAACATGGCCGAGATCGTGGCACCCCACCAGCACCTCATCGACAACGCCTACAAGGCGTTCGAGAACATCGGCGTGGTTGCCCACACCAAGCCGATCCGCGGCGGCACCGACGGCGCGCAGCTCTCGTTCCGCGGCCTGCCCTGCCCCAACCTCTCCACCGGCGGCGAGAACTACCACAGCGTGCGCGAGTTCGCCGTGGTCGAGCAGGTCGAGGGCATGGTCGACTTCTTGCAGGAGCTCTGCAAGCTCTACGCACAGCAGGCGTAGCCGGACGGCGGGGCATCGCCCCCGGTTCCGCGACGCGCCGCGGCCCCCGAGCCGAATCGCCGGCCCGGGGGCCGCTCTTTATGGCGGGGATCCCGCCGGGCGCCCTCCGGCTCGCACCGTGTCCGGCGAGCGGGGCACGCGTCTCACCGACAGGCGTCCTCCGGCGACGAGCCGTCCCGAACCCCGTAGGTGTACCACCCCTGGGCGACGTTGGGCGAGTCGAAATACACGCGCCGACAGGTTTCGGCGCCGGTCAGGACGTTCTCGGTGATGCGGTGCGACACGCGGCGCGTGAGGTTCTCGGCCACCGTGGTGTCGATGACGTCGCAGTACAGGGGCGCGAACCGGCGGAACCACGGATAATCGCCGTAGTAGGTGCGCCACACCTGGGCATACGGGCAGTGGTCCTCCCCCAGCTCCGGCACCCAGCCCGAAAGCGCGAGGTCGGCGTAGTCGTTAAAGTTGTCCATATCGTCGTGGGCGATCCCGAGCCGGTCGGCCTTGGCGCGCAGCTGGTCGGTGCGGTCGCACGCCAGCTCGAACACCGCCTTCTGGACGAGTGCCCGGGCCCGGTCTTCGCCGAGCTCCTCCACGAGCGTCTTGACGAAATGGAAGTACAGCATCGCGAAATGGCGGGTCGCCTTGCGCACCTCATACTGCTGTTCCGAAACGCGGCCTTCGTCGTAGTCGGCGTCGAACAGGTCGAGGCTGGACGGCCCGACGTCCGTGCCCGCATCGCTCATGCCCGCACCTCCTTGGTCTCGCGGCGCCCGAAACCCGCCAGGTAGTCGAGATAGCCCTGCTTGGTGAAGACCGGCCGGTAGGTGTCGACGACCTCCCTCGCGCCGCACGCGCCATCCTTGAGCAGCTTGTACGCGCCGAGCGCAAAGATCTTCGCCGTGACGATATACGCCTCCTCCTCGTCGACAACCGCGAAGTCCTTCGCGTGGAACGCGCCCGCCACGCCGCCGGTGCGGAACGTGAGCACCGGCTTGACGTGCTGCAGGTCGCCCACGTCGGTCGAGGCCGCCTCGTGGTCGCCCGGCTCGATGCACGACACGGGGCGTCCGGCCGCCACCTCGCGGGCCGCCTCGAGCAGCAGGGGGTTTGCCGGCTGGTAGATGCCGGGAAGGTAGCCCGCCATGGTCTCGATGTCGTAGCCGGCGCCGAGCGCGTCGGCCCCCGCCTTGAAGGACCGGTCCGTCTTGAGGTCGGCGTCCTCGATCGCCTCGAGCGTCCTGGCGCGCACGAGCGTCTCGACGACCGCCTCGGCGGGCACCACGTTCACCAGGTTCCCGCCACGCGTCATGATGGGGTGGACGCGCACCATGTCCTCGTCGCGGAAGGTCTCGCGCTGGTAGGCGAGCGCCGCCAGGCCGAGGCTCGCCGCGTTGAGCGCGTTGACGCCCCGTTCGGGAGCCCCCGCGGCATGCGCCTCGCGGCCGAGGATGCGGATCACCTTGGCGACGAAGCCGTTGCAGCTCCGCGTCCCGACCGAGATGCCGCCGGCGTCGGAATGGTGCACGACCGCAAGGTCGACGTCGTCGAACGCCCCGATGCGGATGAGCTCTGCCTTGCCGCCCAGGCATTCGATCTTCCCCTCGGAGACCAGACCCCGCTTGAACTCGACCTCGCCGTACTCCTCCGACGGGACGCCGAAGAACACGACGCTGCCGTCGAGCGCCGCGGCGACCTCCGGGTCGGCGAGGGCGAACGCCGCGCCCACGACGCCGGCGAGCTGGGCGTGGTGCCCGCACGAGTGGGCGGCCTGGGTCTGGGGGTTGGCATGGGGGTGCTCGGGAATGCGCAGGGCGTCGAGCTCGCCGATAAGGGCGACCGTGGGACCGGCAGCGGCGGCGCCCGTCTGGCGAAGATACCCTTTGACGCCGGTCAGGGCGAGCCCCTCGTGCGTCTCGATACCCTGCGCCCGCAACGCCCGCGCAAACCTCTCGGCGGTCCGAAACTCCTTGTAGCCGAGCTCGGCGTGGTCAAAGACGTCGCGGGCGAACGAGACGATGTCGCCGCGCCTCCGGTCGATAAGCTCGACGATACGCTGCTCGATGCGGTCCATACGGCCCCCGTTTCGCCATGCCTGACAATCCGAACGTTGCGACGACTATAGCGAATGGGGCGTGCGGATGCCGGCCGCGCGGCACCGGCCAGGGCGGAGACGGCGCGAATCGGCGCGCAGAAGGCTGCACCGGCGGCAAAGAAGGTTGTGCGGGGGCGGCTACTCCTCGTCGGGGGCCGGCATGTCGATGTGCTCGACGGCCGCACCGACAGAGCAGAGCTTTTCGACGAAGCGCTCGTAGCCTCGCTTGATGTGGCGCGTCTCGGAAACGTAGGTCGTGCCGTCGGCCACGAGGCCGGCGAGCACCAGGGCGGCGCCGCCGCGCAAGTCGGGCGACTTGACCTGGGCGCCCGTGAGATGGCAAGGGCCCTTTACCAGCGCATGGCGCTCCTCGACGCGGATGTTCGCACCCATGCGGGCGAGCTCGGCGACGAGCATGAAGCGGTTCTCGAAGATGTTCTCGGTGATGAAGCTCGCCCCGTCCGCCATGGCGGTGAGGACCATGAACTGGGCCTGCATGTCGGTCGGGAAACCGGGGAACGGGAGCGTCTGGATGTCGGTCGGCAGCAGCCGGTCCGCCTTGGCGACGGTGACGCCGCGCTCGTGCCGCTCGACCGGGATGCCCATCAGCGCCATCTTGCTGAGCGGGATGTCGAGGTGGACCGGGTCGAAGCCCGTGACGGTGAGCCCCTCGTCGGCGCAGAGCGCGCCCGCGACCAGGAACGTGCCCGCCTCGATACGGTCGCCGACGACGGTGTGGTCGCAGGCATGGAGGTCCTCGACGCCGTGGATCTCGATGACGTGCGAGCCGGCGTCGCGGATGTCGGCGCCCATCTTGTTCAGGAAGTTGGCGAGGTCGACGATCTCGGGCTCGCGCGCCGCGTTCTCGATGATCGTGCGGCCCTTCGCCGTCACGGCGCCCATCATCACGTTCTCGGTCGCACCGACGCTCGGGAAATCGAGGGTCACAATGGTGCCGTTGAGCCCGTGGGGGACCTTGGCGTGGATGTTGCCGTGCTCGTTGGAGAACTCGACGCCGAGCGCGCTCAGGCCGGCGAGATGCTGGTCGATGGAGCGCGCGCCGAGGTTGCAGCCGCCCGGCATGGACACGACGGCCTTGCCGAAGCGCGTGATGAGCGGGCCGAGGATCGAGATGCTCGCCCGCATCTTCGACACGAGCTCGTAGGGGGTGACCCACTCCGTCGCGGTCGAGGTGTCGATGGTGAGATGGTGGTCGTCGTAGACAACAGAGGCGCCGAGCGTCTCGAGCACCTTGCCCATCAGCCGCACATCGGAGATGTACGGCACGTTGGACAGGTGGTAGACGCCCGGCGCCATGATGGTTGCAGCCATGAGCTTCAAGGCTGAGTTCTTGGCACCCTCGACGCGTATCGTGCCGTGCAGCTTGTGACCGCCTTCGACCTTGATGACGTCCATGCGGGTGCCCTCCTGCTACTCGCCCAGAACGGCTTTGAGCTGGAGTTCGTTCCAGGCCTTCTGGCCCTTGTAGTATGCGGCGGTGGAATCGCCCTCGCCGAGCCCGGCGAGGGTCTTCTCCACCTTGTCAAGCTCGGCCCTGACGGCGTCGGCATCGATATCGCTGACCGCAACGGCATCGTTGGCAAGAACGATGACCTTGTTGTCGTTGATCTCGGTGTAGCCGCCCGAGACGACAAAGGTGACCTTGCTGTCTCGGCCCGAAGCCGGCGTGGCGACGTTCACCACGCCGGGCTGCAGGGCAGAAACCAGAGGCTCGTGACGACGCATGACACCGAAGGAGCCGACTTCGCCGGGCAGGCCGACATAGGTCGCCTCGCTCGAGAAGACGGTCTTCACCGGTGTGACAATCTCGCAGGTAAGCATATCCGTCATAAGCCTGACCTCTTCCTTACGGATAGGCTGTGCGCCTATTCAGCCATCTTGGCGGCGCGCTCGCGCACGTCCTCGATGGTGCTGGCGTAACGGAACGCCTGCTCGGGCAGATCGTCGCACTTGCCGTCGATGATCTCGGCAAACGAGCGCACGGTGTCCTCGAGCTTCATGTAGACGCCCGGGTTGCCCGTGAACTGCTCGGCGACGTGGAAGGACTGGGAGAGGAACTGCTGAAGCTTGCGCGCACGGCTCACGGTGAGCTTCTGCTCCTCGGACAGCTCGTCCATACCGAGAATGGCAATGATGTCCTTCAGGTCGGAGTAGGCCTGCAGCATCTCCTGGACCGCCGTCGCGACGCGGTAGTGCTCCTCGCCGACGATCAGCGGATCAAGCGCGCTCGACGAAGAGGCGAGCGGGTCGATGGCCGGGTACAGACCGAGGTCCGAGATGGCGCGCGACAGGGTCGTCGTCGCGTCCAGGTGGATGAAGGTCGTGGCCGGCGCCGGGTCGGTAAGGTCGTCTGCGGGGACGTAGACGGCCTGGACCGAGGTGATCGAACCGGTCTTGGTCGAGGTGATGCGCTCCTGGAGGTCGCCCATCTCCGTCGCCAGGGTGGGCTGGTAACCGACTGCCGAGGGCATGCGGCCGAGAAGGGCCGAAACCTCGGAGCCCGCCTGGGAGAAACGGAAGATGTTGTCGATGAACAGAAGCACGTCCTGACCCTGGTCGCGGAAGTACTCGGCCGTGGTCAGACCGGCGAGGCCGACGCGCAGACGCGCTCCCGGGGGCTCGTTCATCTGGCCGTAGATCATGACCGTCTTCTTGATAACGCCGGACTCGCTCATCTCGACGTACAGGTCGGTACCCTCGCGGGTACGCTCGCCGACGCCCGTGAAGACCGAGGTGCCGCCGTGGCCGAGGGCGAGGTTGTTGATCAGTTCCTGGATCAGAACCGTCTTGCCGACGCCTGCACCGCCGAACAGGCCGGTCTTGCCGCCGCGGACGTAGGGCTCGAGCAGGTCGATAGCCTTGATGCCCGTCTCGAAGATCTCCGTCGAGGTCGACAGCTCCTCGAACTTGGGGGCGGCGTGGTGGATCGGGTAGTAACCCTCGACCTCGGGCATGGGCTCGTTGTCGATGGGCTCGCCCATGACGTTCCACACGCGGCCCAGCGTCTGCGGGCCGACGGGCATCTTCATGGGAGCGCCCGTGTCGACGGCCTCGACGCCGCGCTGCAGGCCGTCGGTGGACGACATGGCAACGGTGCGGACGATGCCGCCGGGACGGTGGGCCTCAACCTCAAGGACGGTCTTGACGTTGCCGACGGGGGTCTCCGCGTCGACGGTAAGGGCGTTGTAGATGGCCGGCATGCAGCCCTCGTCGAACTCGACGTCGACAACAGGGCCGATGACTCGGACGATGCGCCCTATGTTCTTCTTTTCGCTCATCGTCTTTACTCTTCCTTCTTCTGGGCCGCAGCGCCGGCAACGATCTCGGTGAGCTCGGTGGTGATGGCGCCCTGGCGCGCGCGGTTGAACTGACGCTGCAGGGTGTTGATGATCTCGGTGGCGTTGTCCGTGGCCGACTTCATGGCCTTGCGACGCGCGCCCTGCTCGCCAGCGGCCGAGTCGATAAGCGCATGGTAGACCATCGTCTCGACGTAGGCGGGAAGCAGTCGGTCAAGCACTGCGGCCTCGTTGGGCTCGAAGTCAAAGGTAGCCTCGGCACCCGTGCCCGGCGTGGAGATGGAGCTCACGTCGATAGGCAGAAGCTGCTCGACGCGGGGATCCTGGTCCGCGGCGTTGCGCGTGTGGTTGTAGAACACCAGCACCTCGTCAACCTGGCCCGTGGCGTACTTGTCGCGCACATAGGAAGCGATGCGGGTTGCCTCGTCGAACGTGGGGTCGGCCGACAGGCCGGCGAACTGCATCTCGGGAAGGATGCCACGGTACGCAAAGTAGCCGATGGCCTTCTTGCCGCAGAGGATGAAGCTCGTCTCGATGCCCTGCGCGGCATAGGCCTGCGCCTTCTTCTCAGCAGGACGAAGGACCTGCTGGTTGAAAGCGCCCGCCAGACCGCGGTCGGACGCGACCACGACGAAGAGTGCCCGCTTCTTTTCGGGATGGACCTCGAGAAGCGGATGGGTGGCCTCGCCGGCCTTGCCGGCGAGGTTGCCCAGCATTTCCAACATAGCCTCGGAGTACGGGGTCGCCGCCACGACACGGTCGGTCGCCTTGCGGATCTTCGCGGTTGCCACCATTTCCATGGTGCGCGTGATCTGCTTGGTGCTCTTGACCGAAGTGATACGCTTCTTGATGTCGCGGAGGTTTGCCATGGCTACACCTGGCTTTCGGCAACGAACTGCTCGTGGTACGCCTTGATGGCATCGGCCATCTGGGCTGCGAGCTCGTCGCTCACCTTGCCGGCCTTAATCTGAGCGTTGAACTCAGGATGGGTGGCGTGCATGTAGTCGAGCAGCCCCTTGCGGAACGGCACGACCTGCTCGACCGCCAGGTCGTCGAGGAAGCCCTTGACGCCAGCGAAGATGGCGATGACCTGGTCGGCGACGTCCATCGGCTGGTAGCGGCCCTGCTTCAGGAGCTCGGTCATGCGGGAGCCGCGGGTCAGCGCGTCCTGCGTGGCCTTGTCGAGGTCGCTGCCGAACTGCGTGAAGGCCTTGAGCTCGCGGTAGGAGGCGAGGTCCAGGCGCAGGTTGCCGGCGAACTGCTTCATCGACTTAATCTGGGCCGAACCGCCGACGCGCGAGACCGAGAGACCCACGTCGACAGCGGGGCGCTGGCCCTGGAAGAACATGTCGGTCTGCAGGTAGATCTGACCGTCGGTGATCGAAATCACGTTCGTCGGGATGTAGGCCGAGATGTCGCCGGCCTGCGTCTCGATGATGGGCAGAGCGGTCAGCGAGCCCGAGCCGTTGGCCTCGTTCAGCTTGACGGCGCGCTCGAGCAGGCGCGAGTGCAGGTAGAAAATGTCGCCGGGGTACGCCTCGCGTCCCGGCGGGCGGTTCAGCGTCAGCGACATCTGACGGTAGGCGACGGCCTGCTTCGAAAGGTCGTCGTACACGCAGAGCACGTGGCCGCCGGGGTTCTCGGCGTTGGCGGGCTTGCCGTCCTTGCCGTTGTACATGAAGTACTCGCCGATGGCGGCACCCGCCATGGGGGCGATGAACTGCAGCGGCGCGGCGTCGGAAGCCGAGGCGGACACGATGATGGTGTAGTCGAGGGCGCCGTACTTCTCGAGCGTCTCGCGAATCGCCGCCACCGTGGAGGCCTTCTGGCCGATGGCGACGTACACGCAGATCATGTTCTCGTTCTTCTGGTTGATGATCGTGTCGATGCCGATGGCGGTCTTGCCCGTCTTGCGGTCACCGATGATCAGCTCGCGCTGGCCGCGGCCGATCGGGATCATCGCGTCGACGGCGATGAGACCGGTCTGCACCGGCTCGCACACGCCCTTGCGGGCCATAACGCCGGGAGCCTTGAACTCGATGGGGCGATACCCCTCGGGCTCGATGGGTCCGAGACCGTCGATCGGCTCGCCGAGCGGGTTGACGACGCGGCCGAGCATCCCGCGGGACACGGGAATCTCGAGAATACGGCCAGTGGTGTGGACCTCGTCGTTCTCCTTGATGACGGACACGTCACCGAGCAGAACGGCGCCGACCTCTTCCTCCTCAAGGTTCTGCGCAAGGCCATAGACCTTCTTGCCAGTGCTGGCGCTCACGAACTCGAGGAGCTCGCCCGCCATGGCGTCGCGCAGGCCTTCGACGCGGGCAATGCCGTCGCCGACCTGGATAACCGTACCCACTTCGCGCGTATCAACCGTGGTGTTCAGCGCATCGAGCTGCTTCTTAAGCGCAGCCTCAATGTTCGCAGCGGTAATCTCCGCCATTACTCTTCACCTCCGGTAGATGCGGTCGCGAGCACCTGGCGTGCATTGGAAAGCTGCGTGCGGACGCTTGCATCCATGCGCCTGCCGTGAGTGCTCATGATGATGCCGCCGAGAATCGAGCGGTCGACCGTCTCGTTGAGACGGACCGAACGACCGAGGTCGGCGGACAGTTTGGTGCTGATGACGTCGCGCAGATGGTCATCGAGCGGAACGGCCGTGGTGACATCCACGACCACCATGTCGAGGGCCTCCTCCGCCGCTGCCTCGTAGGCGGTGGCGACGCGGCCGAGCAGCTTGATGTCGCCGCGTTCGGCCATGACGGCAACCACCGAGACAACCTCGGGGGCAAGACCGGCGAAGGCGTCCTTGACGAGCGCCGACTTGCTCTCTGCAGAGACGTTGGCGTCCTGCAGGAACTCACGCATCTGGGAAGACTTGGTGACTGCCTGACGGGCGCTCTTGATGTCTTCGATATCCTCGAAGGCACGACCCGCCTCCTGCGCGGCGGCGAGGAGGCACTGGGCATATGTTGTCACTTCTTGCTTGACCAGCATGCGATTAGTTGGCATTGAGGGTCCCCGCTTCCGCGACGTACTTCTCGATCAGCTTGCGCTGAGCGTCATCGGAAAGATCCTCGCCGATGAAGCGACCGGCCACGGCGACCGAGACGTCCGCGACGGAAGCCTGCAGGTCCGCAATCGCGGCCAGCTTCTCCTTCTCGATGGACTTCTTGGCCTTGGCGATCATCTCGTCGGCCTGGGCCTGAGCCTGGGCCGTGATGTCGGCCTTGACCTGCTCGCCGGCGCGACGGGCCTCGTCGACGATGCCGGCAGCCTCGCGGCGGGCATCGGCAAGCTGCTTCTTGTACTCCTCGAGGGACTGCTGTGCCTCGATCTTGGCAGCCTCGGCCTCATCAAGGTTGTTCTTGATGGTCTCCTGGCGCTTGTCAAGCATGCCGATGACTGCAGGCCAGGCGAACTTGGCGAAGATAAACCAGATCACCAGGAATGCAATCAGGGCAGGGATGAACTCCGACAGCTTGGGAATCAGGATGTTGATTCCGGCGGCAGACTCCTCTTCGGCGAAGGCGAGCGACGGGGCAGCCAGGGCGACGGCGGCCATAGCGAAGGGCATGGTGGCAACCGCGCCGTGTTTACGAATGCTCATTGACTCACCTCCATCGACAATCGGGCGTACGCTGCTCATCGCAATTAAGCGATGAGGGTAGCCACGAAGCCGATGAGGCCCAGGGCCTCAACGAAGGCGGCGGCCAGGATGAAGACGGTGAACAGACGGCCCTGAACCTCGGGCTGGCGAGCCATACCAGTGGCAGCGCCGTACGCAGCCAGACCAATGCCGAGACCAGCACCAATAACGCCAAGACCATAACCGATAACAGCCACGATTCCTCCTCAGGGACGGCCGCCCGGCCCTGTGCCGAGCGAAAACCAACAGAGCCAATGTCATCGGCCGTGGCACGACCGCATTGACCAAGATACACAGCGCGCGGGGCTTTCGCCCGAACCCGGGCGTCGCTCCGGCCCGTGCGCACCGGAAGCGATGAGGGTGGGTGCCCTTAGTGGGCGTCCGCCTCAGCGAGCTGGATGTACACCGCCGAAAGCACCGTGAACACGTATGCCTGGATGACGGCGACGACCATCTCGATGGCGTAGATGATGGTGAGGATGACCATCCAGAGCAGCGAGGGAAGGCCGCTGCCCAGCAGGGTGCCCATCGTGAAGTTGTCAAGCATGAACGTGAAGCACAGGCTCGTCATGAGCGCGAAGGCGCCCAGGCAGATGTGGCCCGCGAACATGTTGGCGAACAGTCGCACGGCAAGCGTCACGAGGCGCAGGATGGTCGAGAAGACCTCGATGATGCCCACGAGCAGGTTGATGGGGAAGGCGACGCCGGCCGGGGCGAACGACTTGATGTACCCGACCGCGCCCAGATGCTTGATCGCGATGACGATGAAGTACACGAACGAGCACAGGGCGAGCGCCACCGTCACGCCGATGGTGCCCGTGCCCGGCTTGCAGCCGGGGATGATGCCCACCAGGTTGTTGATGAGGATGAAGAAGAACAGCGTCAGCAGGAAGGGGGCGTGCTTGTCGGCCTTCGGGCCGATGGTGCCCAGGACGACGTCGTTGCGCACGAACTCGGCCACGAACTCGAAGCCGTTGATGAAGCGGCCCTTGGGAACGAGCGAGAGACGCTTCTTCGCGGCGAAGACCACGACGAGCAGCAGGACGATGGCGACCGCCATCCAGAACGTGTACTGGGTCAGGCCGACGATGTCGTTGCCCACGATGGCCGGAGAGAGGAAAGACGACACAAGGTGGTCGATCTCCGCCGAAATGTTTGCCAATGCTTCCATCTGACTTGACTCCTCACACGTTAGGACCGAGGCTTGCGGCCAAGCAGAGCCACGCCCGCAACCACGACTGCCAGAAACGCAACGACCAGACTACCTGCAAATAATATCAGCAATTCGCGCAAAAGCACCCAGGCCACGAGAACGGAAAGGGCAATGACAACAATCGAAACGCCAACGGCAGCCAACGCCGGCAGGACCGACGCGTCGTGCGAGCGCTTGGAAAGTTTCAGCGCGACAACATAGGGTGCGCCTGCCAGCAGGCCGCAGACGATACCTGCGACTATCGGCGCGACGTATTCCATATGCTCAGCCGCACTCCTCCCACGCCAAGAACCCGAAAGCTACGCAAACGCAGCTATAGTACCTATGAAATCGGCGCCTTTCAACCGTGAAAGGTGCCGATTTGGGCCATCGGCCCGCCAGGCGCTCCATTTCGCCACAAACCGCAGACAACGCATTAGACGTGCCTAACTCGGCCGCCCCGGCCTCCGCCGACTCATCCGCCGAAACGCTCGGTGGCGACCCCGGCCTCCCTCAACAGCGACGCGCTCAGCTCGTCGGGGTATGAATCCCGGTACACGATGCGGCGGACGCCCGCGTTGATGAGCATCTTGGTGCATTGGACGCAGGGGTGGGCGGTGCAGTACACCGTGGCCCCGTCCGCCGCGATGCCGCCGTGGCGGGCGAGCTGGATGAGGGCGTTCTGCTCGGCATGCAGGCCGCGGCACAGCTCGTGCTGCGTGCCGCTGGGGATGCCGAGCTCCTCGCGCAGGCAGCCGCGCTGGGCGCAGTGCTCGATGCCGGACGGGACCCCGTTGTACCCGGTCGCGAGGATGCGCCGGTCGTACACGATGACTGCGCCGACATGGCGGCGGATGCACGTCGAGCGTGTCGCGGCGACATCGGCGATCTGCATGAAGTACTCGTCCCACGAGGGGCGGCCGTCCTGCGCCATCGCTGCCCTCCCCGCCGCTAGATGGTGCCGAAGATGCGGTCGCCCGCGTCGCCGAGGCCGGGGACGATGTAGGCGCTCTCGTTCAGCCCGTCGTCGACGGACCCCACATAGAGCTGGACCTCGGGGTCGGCCTCGAGCACGCGCGACAGGCCCTCCGGGGCAGCCAGGACGCACAGGACGCGCACGTCCTTGACCCCCGCCCCGCGCAGGTAGTCGACCGCGGCGACGATGGAGCCGCCCGTGGCGAGCATCGGGTCGACCACGAGGCAGGTCCGCTGGTCGATGTCGGCCGGGAACTTGCAGTAGTACGTGTGGGGCTCGTGGGTCTCGGGGTCGCGGTACAGGCCGATGTGGCCGACGCGCGCCGCGGGAATCAGGTCGAGCAGCCCCTCGACCATGCCGAGGCCCGCGCGCAAGATCGGGATGACGGCGACCTTCTTGCCCTCGATCATGCGGCAGGTCGCCCGGGCGACGGGAGTGTCGACCTCGACGTCGCGCAGCGGGAAGTCGCGCGTCGCCTCGTAGCCCTCGAACAGGGCGACCTCGCGCACGAGCTCGCGGAACTGCTTGCAGCTCGTCTCCTTGTCGCGCAGAATGGCCAGCTTGTGCTGCACCATGGGATGGTCGATCACGTGGACGCGCTCGGACGCGAGGACGCTGTCGCGCAGCGCGGAGCCGTTGGCGAGGGTTTCAGACATAGAAGGTTCCTCCCGTTCGATGTCGGGCGAGCGTGCGGGGGTGCGGCCGAGGTCAGTTCTGCTGGGCGTCGACCGGGCCCAGCTTCGCCTCGACGGCGGCGTTGAGGCTCTCGGCCAGCGTCGAGCGCATGGGGGTCACGCGGGGCGCCGTCGCCGCGGAGCGCTTGCCCGACAGGTCGAGCGCCATGATCTTCGCGACGCGCTGGGCATGGCGGCCGCCCTCGAACTCGGCAACGAGGAACACCTTGAGGATGCGCTCGTTCTCCTCGAGCGAGACGAAGCGCCCCGAGAGCGTGATGACGTTGGCGTCGTTGTGACGGCGGGCGAGCTCGGCGAACTCGGGCGAGGTGATGTTGACGGCGCGGATGCCCGCCACCTTGTCCGCCGCAACCGCCATGCCGATGCCCGTGCCGCAGATCAGCACGCCGCGGTCGGCCTCGCCGGCGGCAACCGCCCGAGCGACCTTCTCGGCGTAGTCGGGGTAGTCGACGCGGTCGCCCGTCTCGGGCCCCAGATCGACCACCTCGTGGCCCAACCCCTGGAGGAACGGTACAAGCTCGGTCTTCTGGTCGAACCCGGCGTGGTCGGAAGCGATGGCGATGCGCATGCGAAAGTCTCCTCGATTTGACAGGCCGCAGTGCGGCTGGCCGTGTTGTCGACCCCGGCACAGAACGCGGCGCGGCGGCGATGCGGCGGCGGTTCACACGGATTCACTATACGCCTAGGAACGGATGCGCCGCAATTGCGCCGACCCTTTCCATCGACCGCGCGCACGTCGAGGGTCATGGAAGGACGCGACAGCGCGGGGGTCGGTGGGTGGCGCGGCGGGGTGGCGGGGCGGTCTGGCGGCAGGCAGAGCGATGGCGGGCGGCGGGGTGCAGGCGGCGGGGCGGTCATTTTCCCGGCGAATGTATGTTTCTAGAAAAGTAGTGGTCAATAAACCAACGAGTGCGTGCCAATTGAGGCGACCCGGCGCCACCCGTCGAAGCGATGACCTCACGGGCAAACGTTCTACCTGGCCTTTCCTTGTCGACTAAAAAGGCACGTGTCGCCCAAAGCCCCTTCGCCGCATACACTCGCCGTTCAAATGACCAACACTTTTCTAGAATCACGCACTCGGGCTTGTTTTGACCGCCCTCCAGCCCACGCGCACGCACTCGAGCCTGTTTTGACCGCCCTCCGGCCCCCGGGCACGCAATCGGGCGCTTTTTGGCCATCGGCCCCGCCCCACCGCCGCCGGCGCAGCTCCCGCGCCCCTCCCCTATGCGCCGAGCCACTCCAGCCAGCGTGGGAGCTCGGCCTGGGCCTGCGCGTAGCCGTCCTCGTAGCTGCGCACGAGGGCGTCGTAGTCGGTCGTGTTGTTCTGCACGGCCATCTTGTCGGCGTAGACGATGCAGGCATCGCCCCGCTCCGCCATGGCCTCGAGCCGGTCGAGCTCGGCGTTGTACCGCTCGAACCGGGTAAGCAGGGCCTCGCGAACCTTGGGATAGCGCCGGTAGAGGTTCGCCACCGCCCGCGCCATCGCGTTCGGGGCGCCCTTGCGGTAGCCGCGCGGCCGGGTGAGCACGGCGAACACGCGGGTGTAACCGGCGTCGAGCGCGAGCTGCAGCGGGATGCCGCCGCCGCAGCCGAGCCCACCGTCGTAGAAGGTGCGTCCGTCGATGGTGACCGGGGGCATCACAACCGGCAGGGTGCTGCTCGCCCGGACGCGCACCATCACGTCGTCGAGCGTGGGCATATCCTCCTTGCGCCACACGACCGTCTCGCCGCTGTCGCGGTCGAACGCCTGGATGGCGAGTCCGGCGGGGTTGCCCAGAAAGGCATCCATGTCGAAGGGCAGGACGCCCTCGGGCTTGCCCGTCTCCTGATAGATCCACGCGGCCGAGAAGAGCCCTTTGCCCCGCACGAACGTGCGCCAGTCGCCGAACTCGGGCTCGCGCACCAGGTCGACGAAGCTCCGGCGGGCGCGGGGCGCGTCGCCCGACAGGTAGTTGACCGAGTTGCTCGCCCCCGCCGACAGCCCGCACACGAACTCGAAGTCGATGCGCTGCTCGACGAGGGTCGCGACCACGGCCGACGTATAGCTCGCCCGCATCCCGCCGCCCTCGAACATGAGGGCGACCCCGGGGACGCGGCGCCTGCCGCCGGCTGCGCCCGCCCCCTGCCCCGTCGCGCCGGCTTTCGGCCCCGCCATACCCGCCCCCGGTCCCGCTGCACGCGCTGCCGCCATGGCCACCGCGCTCCTTTCCGCATCCATACCGCTCCCCTACGCAGCGACCCGATCGTCCGCGCCGGCGTCGTGTCCGGCGCGCCTGCCGGTCTGGGGCATCCTCAGCAGGAACACCAGGCCGACCACCAACAGCACGCCGATCGAGAGCACCCCGAGGCTCGCATTGCCCGTCAGCTGCGTGATGACCGAGACGAGCAGGGTCCCCATGACGCTCGCGTACTTGCCGAATATGTCGAAGAACCCGTAGAACTCGTTGGCGTTCTCCTTGGGAACGAGCTTGCCGAAATAGCTGCGCGAAAGCGCCTGGATGCCGCCCTGGAACAGGCCGACCGCGATGGCGAGGATCCAGAACTCGGTCGCCGACTTGAGGAAGAACGCCGCAAACAGGACGATGCAGGCGTAGGCGACGACCGCTATGACGATCATGCGGCGCGTGCCGAACGCGTCGGCGAGCCTGCCGTAGGCGATGGCGCTCGGAAACGCCACGAACTGGGTCACGAGCAGGGCGAGCACGAGCTGCGTCGAATCGATGCCCAGGCTCGTGCCGTACGAGGTGCTCATGCTGATGACCGTGTGGACCCCGTCGATGTAGAAGAAGAACGCGATCATGAAGTAGAGCAGCGCCCTGTCGCGCGCGATCTTGCGCATGGTCGCCATGAGGCCCGCAAAGGTGTCGCGCACGGCATGGCGCGCGTCCTCGGCAGGCTTGCAGTGCGTCTGCCGGTAGGTGCGGAGGAGCGGCACCGTGAAGGCGAGCCACCACGCACCGGTTATCACGAACGACGCGCGGGTGGCGAGCTCGGTGGGAATGCCGATGGAAGGCCCGGCCAGGATGAGCGCGAGGCATGCCACGAACGGAATCGTCGACCCCACGTAGCCCCAGGCGTACCCGTGCGAGGACACCTTGTTCATGCGGGCGTCGGTCGTGACGTCGACCAGCATGGCGTCGTAGAACGTCATGCTCGAGTTGAGGCCGACGGTCGCCACGACGTACACCGCGAGGAACGCCAGCCAGCCCAGCGGCAGCGCCATGCCGAAGCAGCAGACCAGGCCGGTGAGGAAGAAGCCGAGGAAGAAACGGATCTTCTTGCCCTGGAAGTCGGCGAGCGACCCCAGGATGGGCATCAGGACCGCGACCGCGAGGCTCGCGATGGTCTGGGCATACCCGAACGACGTCACCACGTCGCTGCGGCCGGCCGCCTCGAGCAGCGAGTCGAGGTAGATGGGGACCACGGCGGTCGACAGCAGGACGAGGGCGGAGTTCGCCACGTCGTAGAGCACCCAGTTGCGCTCGAGCTTCGTCAGCCTGCCCGACGCCGACGGGGCGCCGGCGGGCGCCCCCGCCTCCCCGCCCTCCGGACCCGCGACCACTTCAACGTCCCTCACGTCCACATGCCCTCCTCGAGCAGTGGGCGCGGGCGCCGTTCCGCCCTGCGCCGCACCGATGTTCGGTCTTCCGTCGACCCGTTCGGGGTCCTGCCAACTCGTTCGGCCATCCGGCGGCCGATTCGACCGTCCGTCGACCCACGTATGGTAGCGCTTCGGGCGCCGCCCGGGGAGGTGCGAGCGCAAAACGGCCACCGCCGACCCGCGGAGGGGCCGGCGGGCGGGATCCGGGACCGCCGCAGGAGGGCGGATGCGGAGAGCTGGCGAAGGCATGCCGCCGCCCGAATCCGGCGGGTACCATACAGACCGAACGCCGCATGCATCGAAGGGAGCCGCCGTGCCCGCACTCATAACGCACTGCCTGTTCGGAGAGGAAGCCGTCAACCGGGGGGCCGTCCCGCAGCTCGACGGCGCGGACGTCCCCGCGTACGCGCTGCGCGCCTTCTGTCTGGGATGCCAGGGACCCGACCCGTTCTTTTTCGCCGTCACCACGCCGCGCGGCAGCGTCGCCCGAAAGCTTGCGGGGGCCATGCACCGCGACAAGGTCGGCGAGGCCTTCGCCGCGGTGCGCGCCGGCATCGCGCGCCTGCCAGCAGCCGACCGGCCCGCCGGACGGGCGTTCGCATACGGCCTGCTCGCGCACTATGCGCTCGACCGCTGCGCCCATCCGTACGTCTATGCGATGGAGGACGAGCTGTGCGGCGCGGACGAGGCGCTGGCCGACGCCCACCACGAGGTGCACGCGATCATCGAGAGCGAGATCGACTGCGGCGTCCTCGACGCATATCGCGGGCGCAGCACCGCGGAGGTGCCGCCCGTCTCCGTGCTCGAGGGCGACCCGCAGGCGACCCGGCCCGCGGGGGCGCTCATGGCGGACGTCGCCAACCGGGTGTTCGGCCTGGGGCTGCGGCCCGTCGACTACGAGGGCGCGCTCGGCGACATGCGGCTCTGCTACCGCCTCATCGAGCCATCCGGGTCGCAGCGCACCCGCTGGCTGGGTGTGCTCGAACGGGTCGTACGCCCGCACTCGCAGCTCGCGGCGCTCGCGCACCGCACCGACCAGGGGGCAGACAACCCCTCGATGAACCCGTGGCGGCGCACCTGGACCGACCCGTTCAAGGGCGGCGCCTCGAACGAGGGGTTTGCCGAGGTGTTCGAGCGCGCCCTGGCCGACTACGCCGGGCTGATCGAGCGGTTTGCAACCGGCAACGATGCCGAGCTCGTGCAGGCCTGCGACCTGGACTACAGCGGGCGGCCGCTGGAAGGCGGCAAGGCATAGGCACCTCCCCGAGGTCGTGCCGCATGCGAAGCGGGCCGCCAGCCGGAATCGGCGGCGGCCCGCTTCGCACGGCGCATGGCGACCGAACGGCCTAATCCCCGAAGTCGAACAGATCGCTCAGAAAACTCTCGCGCTTTTTGCGCTTGCCGTGGCGATGATCGTCGTCCCAATCACGGGAACGATAGTCATCGTCGTCGTAGCGGCGCTCGGGTTTCGCCGCAGGGCGAACGGAAGACGCGGCAGGTGCGGCGAATTGCGCGGTGCTGCGCTCGATGATCTTGTCGAGCTCGCCGCGGTCGAGCCATACGCCGCGGCACTGCGGGCAATAGTCGATCTCGATGCCCTGGCGCTCGCTCATGACAAGGTCGACGTTGCAGACGGGGCATTTCAACGGTGGTTCCTCCTTTGTCCGGCACGTGCGGGCAACCGGCAGCGCTCCACATGTGCGCCACCTGTCTCCCGTATACCCCGAAGACGCCCCGCACGCGCCGAACGGAACGCCCCGCGTCAAGAAAACGAGCATGGAGTGGCCAAAATCGGCGATCGTGCGAATATATCGTATTTTGATATATGGGGACACGCCTTGGCCATCGGCGCCCGTGCGACCGCTACCAGCACGAACGTCAAAACGCCGATGCAGGAGCTTCATGTACCGAGACGCGGGCGGGAGTCGAACCAGGTCCCGCGGGGTCAAAATCGCCCCACGGAGCGCCGCCTGGCATTCACGATCCCGCTTTTTGGCCAGCCCGACCGCTTTTCGCTGACACGGACCGCCGGCAGCATCGAATCGCTGGCATTAAGTCCATCGCCAGCATCGAATCGCCGACGATGCCAAAAACCCGGCCCGCCCTGAAGGCGAGCCGGGTTGCAAGAACGAACCGAACTACAGGGAAATGCGATGCACGGCGACGCCCTTCCGGAACCCGAAGGGCCGCGCAGGCAGACGAGGTGAGACTACGCGCTCGCCTGAGCCAGGCAGTCGTTCACCGCGTCGAAGATGGCCGTCGAGGTGATGGTGGCGCCGGAGACGCCCTCCACGCCGCTCGTGCCGTTGGCCGCGACGATGGCCGCGGGCAGCTGCTCGATGGCGTTGGAGCCGATGCCCTGGGTCTCGGAGTTGTCGCCGACCTCGACGGCGGTGATGGCGCCGCCCTCGACGGTCACGGTCACCGGCACGTCGCCGCCGATGCCCTTGCCGGTGCCCTCGTAGGTGCCGTCGGCCAGGGGGCCGGCGGGAGCGGCGGCCTCCTCGGCCTCGGCCTCCGCGTCGGCACCGTAGGTCGCGTCGCCCATGGTGACGGCCGTGATGTCGTAGCCGGCCTGCTCGGCGATATGGCGAACGGCGTGGCGGCCGAAGGTCACCGTGCGGCCGCAGGCGTTGGCCACGATGAGCTCGGGGTAGTTGTTGGCGAACAGGCTGCCCGAGCAGTCGCCGGCGGCGTACAGGCCGGGGATGACCTGGTCCTCCATGTCGAGCACCTGCATGTTCTCGTTGATGCGCAGGCCGTCGACCGTGGTAAGGAAGCTCGCACCGTACCAACCGCCGAAGAACGGCGGGGTGCGCAGCTCGGAGAGGCGGTAGGCCTCCTTGCCGAAGTCCTCGTCGAGCTGGTTGTCGTAGAGAGTGTTGTAGCGGTCGACCTCGGCCAGGAACGTGTCCTTGGCCTCGCCCTCGAAGCCGAGCTTGTCGGCAAGCTCCTCGATGGTGTCGGCCACGAAGATGGTGCCCTCTTCGATCTTGTCGGCGAAGAACTCCTCGAGGGTGCCCTCATGCGCGGCCAGCTGCTGCTGAATCTGGCGCGAGCAGCCGATGGTGTTGAAGCGCATGATGTCTTCCTTGGCGTTGGCGTCGAACACCTGGCAGAAGACGCCGCCCGGACGCTCGGCGATCGCGTTGAGGTCGAAGTCGTAGGGCACCGACTCGTTTCCGTAGCGGCGGCCGGTACGGTCGACCTTGAGGAACGGCTGCGAGCCGATGTTGTACTGCTTGCCCACGCCGGCGAAGCTGCCGGTGCCCTCGGTGGAGGTGTAGCCGGCGCTCTCGCCGGGCTTCACGAGACCGCGGTTGAAGAGCATGGGGGCCTGGTCCTCGTCCTTCTGGGCGCCGACCCACATGGCGGCCTTGATGCCGTCGCCGGTGTCATTGGTGTTGTAGTACACCAGGGTCACGACGCGCTCGATGATGGGGGCGCAGGCCTGCACCATCTGCGGGTTGGCCGGGTAGCCGCCCGTGGTGAGCAGCACGCCGGCGGAGGCGTTGATGCGCACGTAGCCGTTGGGCGTGGTGAAGATGCCGCCGGTCACGCGGCCGCCCTCCTCGCGCTCGAGCTTGACGAGGGCCGTCTCATAGGTCACCTGGTAGCCGAGGCTGTTGATGTAGCGCTCGAAGATGGCGTTGCGGGCAGGGCGGCCGTCCTCGCCGTTGTAGAAGTGCTCGGTGCGGGGGATGTAGTAGAGGGTGCCGCCCGTGGGGTCCTGGTTGTCGACGTCGAGCGTGCAGGTGAGGTTGAGCGGGGCGTAGACCTGGTCGAGCCAGTCGATCATCTCGGCGGACTCGTCGATCCAGACCTTCCACACGCGCATGTCGCACTTGCCGGAGGCGTAGCGGGCGAGCTCGTTGAGAATCTTGCCCTTGTCGTCCTCGAGGCCCTGATCGGTGAGGTAGTGGGAGTTCACGGCGCCGAGCCAGCCGCGCTCGCCGCACACCATCGTGCTCTTCTCGGCGATGATGAAGTCGACACCGAGCTCGGCCGCGGTAGCGGCAGCGGGCATGCCGCCGTTGCCGGCGCCCACGATGAGCAGCTCGCACTCGCGGGTCTCGACGATCTCGTCCTCGGAGATATCGGGGGCGGTGCCGAGCCAGTCGGAGTTGTCCTCGGCGGGGGCCTTGGCCTGGGCGGCCTCGGGGGCGGCGGCGAGCGTGACGCTGCCGGCCGCGGTGGCGACCGCGGCGGTGGTCGCGGCGCCTGCGAGGAAGTTGCGACGGGTGAGTTCCATGTTGCGTTCCCTTTCTGTCGTGGTGACGCACGCTGTTCGCGCCGCCTGCGCCCTGCGCGGCGGGCTTGACGATGCGGACTATGCCACGCCGGGCGCAAACCGCCCTCGACCCCGCGGGATGAAACCTCAACACCGCCTTCTGCCAGCGCTTTTGAGCAAGCTCGGCACAGCGGTGCGACCGCGGGGAGTTGTCCTCGTCCCCCTGGGATGAACCACGCTGAGCAGGCCTTTCGTCCTTCGCGGCCATTTCGGCGCCGCACGGTATCTCCACATCGCGGAACACGCGGGCCGGCCGGGCACGGGCCAGGGTTACACTGTGGGCAAAGCCTCGAGAAAGGTCGGCCATGGATCACGGGCCCGCGCTTGGCCATAGGGACGCCTCGACCCCCCTCTTCCGGGCCGCCCTCGCCGCACCCGCCCTGTGGCTGTGCGTCGGCGCCGTCGCGGCCCACCAGCTGAACGTGACGCTGCTCAACACCGCGCTGTTCCCCCTCTTCGACGGGATCCTCTCCGAGGCGAAGGACGCCGGCTCCCTGTTCGGGGCCGTGTTCGACCTCGTGCTGTACGCCCTGGCCGCCCGAAGGCCCGCGCTGTTCAAGCCGCTGCCGCTCCTCTTCGCCTCGTTCGCATGCATCGCCCTCGGCCTGGCGGCCACGGCGGGCGGCATCGCCCTTCAGAATCCGGCGGTGCTCGCGGCGGGCGCATGCATACGGAGCGCGGGAGAGTCGTGGATCGGCTGCCTCCTCATGCTCGCCCTCGTCTCCCTTCTCGAACGGCACGGGAGCAGGGCGCTGCTCGTCTGCCTGTGCGCCGGCTGGGCCGCAAGCTACGTGCTCGAGGGAGCCTGCTCCCTCCTCGACCTCAACGCCCAGCTCGTCGTGTTCTTTGCAACCCCGTTCCTCGAGGCCGCGCTCGTGTACCGCATGTCGGCCGGCGTGTGCGCCCGAACCGCCGCCGCCCCGCCGACCGCGAGCCTGCGCGTCACCAACCCCCGGTCGTTCCTCCCGCTCGGCCACGCCGTGTTCGTCACCATCGTGCTGCTCAAGGCGTCGTTCGGCTTCGCCATGACGTTCGCCGGCAGCTACACCGACCAGCTCTCCACCATCCTCGCCTGCGTGCCCGCCCTCGTGGTGGCGGTGGGGTTCGTCGTGGCGAACCGATCCGGTCTCAACGCCTTCTACAAGGCGACCATGCTGTGCGTGCTCGCCGGGTTTCTGCTCGTCAACCCGCTCATCGAGAGCGTGACAGGCACGCCGTGGCTCGCCAACGTGGTGCTGCGCGCCGGGGGCGACCTCACGCGCATGCTCGTCTTCCTGCTCGTGGCGCACCTCGGCGCGCGCAACCCCGTGAACGCGCTGTGCCTGTCGTTCTACATCTCGGCGGCAAGCTCGCTCGGCAGCGTCGTGGGGGCGCAGCTCGGCATCCTCGCCAACAACGCGCTCGCCAGCGACCCCGGCACGTTCGCGCTGCTGCTCGCCGCCATCGTCTTCCTGTTCGTCGCCTACAACGTGCTTTCGCCCAAGGACTTCGACTTCGACGAGGCGGCCCGTTCCATCGAGGCGGTCGAACCCCTCCAGGTCGCCGCGCCCGCCGACCTGCTCGCCGCCGGCGTCGAGCGCATCGCGGCCGACCGCGGCCTCACGCCGCGCGAGACGGAGGCGCTCGAACTGCTCGCCCACGGGCGCAACGCGCAGGCCATCCAGGAGCGCATGGTCGTGTCGCGCAGCACGGCGAAGACGCACATCCGCAACGTCTACGCCAAGCTCGAGGTGCACTCGCAGCAGGAGCTCATCGACGCGGTCGAGCTGGCTGCCGGCGACGGGACGTCTCCTCGGTAGGCGCCCGACGGCCCTCTCCTTCCAGGTAACTCTCGACCATGCTGATGAGCCCGTCGCTCGTGTAGACCCCCGTCTTGCTGTATATGCTGCGGATATGGCTGCGCACCGTCGTCTCGGCGATGCCGAGCGCATGCGCGCAGTAGGCGGCTTTGTAGCCGCGCGCGACAAAGAACAGGACGTCGCCCTCGCGCTTAGTAAGCCGGAACGTCTCGATCAGCCACCGGCACATGTCGTCGTACTTGGCCAGAACCTCCCGCGCCGTGGTCGGCGCATCGGAGGCCGGGGGCGGGTCGGCGGCCGGAATCGGAACGGGTTCCGCGGGCGGCTCTGCCACCTGCGTAATCTGCGACCCCTCACTCGGGCAGGCCGCATCGTCCTTCACGGGGCCCGCCGCCATGCACAGCCGCATCTTCAGCAGCAGCTCGAGCACGGACCCGACGGCGAGCCCCGCGAAGACCAAGTCCTGCAGGCCGACCAGGGAGTCAATCCGCGGGGCAAGAAACGCCCCGAGCGCACCGCCCATGCAGGCAAACACGGCCATGGCAGCCAGGGCGGGGAGGTATCTCGTCCACGCAAGCCCCGCGCACCAGACGAGCGCGTTCGCGCAAAACTGCAGCCCGATGCCCCACAGCAGGATGTACAGCACGACCGGGGAGACCCACAGCCGCCCCCAAAAACAGCACGCCGCGCCGATCAGCGCGAGGAGCGCCGAGCCGAGCGCGAAAACCAACCGCATGCTGACGATGCGGACGAACAGGCAGCGAACCGCGGCGGAGGCGAGCAGCAGAAGCGCCCCGGCGTAGTAGAACGGGGCAATCACGGCGACAAGCGGGTCGGCGCTGTGCATCGCCGCGGCGGCGACGCAGTCGAAGTAGAAGGCGGGAACGCAGAGCGACGTGACGCGCGCAAGGTAATCGGCGTCCATGGTGCCACCAATCTGTGCGGCAAACCGTTGCCGGGCACGGCACCGCACTTTGAGTTGCTCTCTTGGCGACGCGTCGCATGTTGTTACAAACACACATATCGTTCTGCAATATGTGTTTACCTGTATTGTAATAAAATATCCATAAATATGAAAGACTTTTTCAACCAAAAAATGAGTTTACGAATCGGGGAATTTCCCAGCCGCAGGGCGCCCTCGGCCACCGTGCCAGCCAGAGGCGCCCTGCGAAACTGCGGAACCCCCTTACTCGACCCGCCGCGCGCCCACCATGCCCTGACGGATCACGCCGCGCGCCACCCGATACGTCACGAGCAGATAGCCTCCGTACACCACCACGAACAGCCCTCCGGTCATGAGCGCCGAGGTCGTGATGTCGAGGTTGCCGAAGAGCGCCACCACGTCGGTCACCACCCGCAGTGCCACGAGGCTGTGGGCAAGGCCCACCGCGAGCGGAAACAGGAAGTAGACGCACGTCTGCACAAGCAGCGAGCGGTACATGAGGCGCCGCGGGCACCCGAGCTCGGAGAGCAGCCGGTAGCTGCCTTGCGCGTCGCTCGCCGCCGAGAGCTGCTGGATCGCGAGGATGGCGGCGCAGGAGATGACGAGCACAAAACCGATGTAGATGGCCATGTAGCTGATGATGCCCGTCATGCCGGCCGAGGACTCGTAGTTGGTCGTGGCGGTGACGATGGTCCCGATGTAGGCGAACGTCTTGCCGTCCTCGACGAAGATGCCGGAGGTGTCAGGGTCGCCCATCGCGTCGAAGTAGGCGTCGCCCTCTTCGGTCGGAACGGTGTAGTCCACGTTGAGGAAGGTCATGTAGGGCGCGAACTGCGAAGCGATGTCGTCGGGCAGCACGACCGTGCCGTAGTTGGTGCCTGCGGGGTTGTTCATCAGGGTCGCCGACCGGTCGCCCACCACGCCCTCCGCGCACGGCGTCAGGGTGCGGCCGCCCATCTCGATGGTGTACCCGGAATCCACAACACCCCGGTAGAACGCGCCCATCGTGTCGCCGATATCGGTGGTGAACAGGTACTCGTCCTCCCCCATCTCGATGGGGTCGAGCCCCAGGAAGGCGCGGACGGCGGCGTAGTCGCTCTGCGAGAGCACGTCGAGGGTGCCCGTCCGGTCGCCTGACATCGCGATCGAGCTGCGCAGCGCCGAAGGAATTTCCGCACCGGTCTCCTGCGCAATGCGCATCATGTCGAGCCCCTCGGCGCCGTCGCCCGTGGACCCGTCGCGCAGGGTCGACTGCACGTAGGTGCCGATGGAGCCCAGGTCGTAACCGCCGTCGACGAGCATCGCGGCCACGTCGTGCTCCTCCTGCGCCACCGTGTAGCCCTCGGCCGGCTCGCCGTCGGCACCCATGGGCAGCGAGTTGAGCCCCTCCTCGCCGAAGTGCACCACGCTCAGCGAGGCGTCGTAGGGGGTATGCTGGTCGAGCATGCGGTTCATCGTGTTGCAGATGCTCATGCCGCCCGTCACGCTCGTGATGGCGAGGAACAGGATGAGCGAGATGACCGCCATCGAGACCGACGCGGTGTTGATCTTGGCGTTGAGCTGGCGCAGCGTGAACATGTTGAGCCCGCTCCAGTACACCGAGCCCGCGCGGCGCACGAGCGACAGCAGAAAGCCCGAGAGCGCGTAGAAGAACAGCAGGGTGCCCACCACGACCATGACGGTGGTGATGGCGAACTGCACGCCCTCGCCGTTCTCGGTGCCGTAGATGGGCAGACCGTCGCGCAGCAGGCGCACGTAGGCGGCGGCGATGAGCGCGGCACCCGCGAGGAACAGCGCCACGGCGAGCGGCAGGCTGCGCACCTTGATGTCCTCGTTCACCCGCTCGCTCTCCATGAGCTCCACGAGGCGCACCTTGCGGATGGCGCGCAGGTTGAACAGGAGCATCACCGCGAACATCACGGCGAAGCACCCCAGGGTGAGGAAGAACGCGTAGGGCGAGAAGCGGAACGTGAAGTAGTCCACGCGGCTCTGGAACAGCGCCGCCGTCACGAACACGAGCAACTGCGAGAGCAGGACGCCGAGCACGATACCCGCCACGAACGACGCCGCCGAGGCGACGAGCGTCTCAAGCGCAAGCACGGCCGAGACCTGGCCCCGCCGCATGCCGAGCACCTGGTACAGGCCGAGCTCGCGCTTGCGCCGGCGCACGAGGTAGTTGTTGGCGTACACCATGAGGAAGCCCAGGACGAGCGCCAAGAACACCGTGAGCCCGAGCATGATGCCGCCGAGCGCCTCGAGCAGGTCGCCGGCCGAGCCGCTCAAGAAGTCGGCCTGGTCGGAAATCGTGTTGAACGCGTAGAACACCGCGACGCCGAGCACGATGGTCACGAAGTACACCGCATAGTCGCGCGCCGACTTGCGGACGTTGCCGAGGGCGAGTTTAGCGAGCATCGCTCTGGTCACCCCCGATGACCGCCACGACCTCCATGATGCGGTCGAAGAACTGCCTGCGCGTGGCGGCCCCGCGCACGACCTCGGTAAACACCTTGCCGTCGCGGATGAACACGACCCGCTTGCAGTAGCTCGCGGCAAACGAGTCGTGCGTCACCATGAGGATGGTGGCGCCGAGGCGCTCGTTGAGCATGTCGAAGCACTCGAGCAAAAGCTTGGCGTTCTTGGAGTCGAGCGCGCCGGTGGGCTCGTCGGCGAGCACGAGCTTGGGGTCGCCCACCATGGCGCGCGCCGCCGCCACGCGCTGGCGCTGGCCGCCCGACATCTGGTAGGGATACTTGTCGAGCACAGCCTCGATGCCGAGCATGGCCGCCATGCCCTCGACGCGCTCACGGATCTGCCTGGGCGCGACGCGGCCGATGGTGAGCGGCAGGGCGATGTTCTCGCGCGCCGTGAGCGTGTCGAGCAGGTTGGCGTCCTGGAACACGAAGCCGAGCTGCTCTCGGCGGAAGTCGGAGAGCTGGCGGGGCGACATGCGCGTGACGTCCTGCCCGTTGATGAGCACCGCGCCGCTCGTGGGGACGTCGATGGTGGCGATGCAGTTGAGCAGCGTGGTCTTGCCGGAGCCCGACGCGCCCATGATGCCCACGTAGTCGCCCTTCTCGACCGAAAACGACACCCCCGCGAGCGCCCGGGTCGACGACCCGCGGCCCCCGTAGACCTTCTCGACGTTCTTGACCTCCAGAACCGCAGCCATGGGCGGTCTCCCTTCGTATCGCAGGCCCCGCACCTGCCTCGCGCCCCGGACGGACGAGTCCGGCGGTCCGGACGGCCAGACGGGCGGTCCAGACGGCCGGGCGGGCGCCAAACGGATGCCATCGTACGCCTACCAGAATGCCCGTACGGGGCGCGGCGTGCCATCGAAGGAGCTTGCCGGCGGCTTGCAGTTGTGTAAGGGAGGCCGCGGGCGGGCAGCGGGGCGGGCCGGCTGCGGGCAGCGGGGCGGGGTAATTTCGGCTGTGCGGGCTGACTACGATTGATTATCGTCAAGTGGGTTGAGGGTTTGGCGGAAAATGCCTGGTCGCCCATCTGCCTACTTGAGGGTTTTCCGAAAATGAGACACGTGTCAGCCCGCACAGCCGTTCCGGGACGGGGCGCCGACAGCATGCGGAGCGTCCGCGCCGCAGCGGCATGCTATGCTTGCCCGCGAACCGGCAGCGCACCCAAACCGTCGAGAACAGGACCCGCCATGCCCCCGCGCACCGACACGACCGAGGCCTTCGAGCTGCGCATGGACGCGCTGCTCGGCATCCGCACCACCGGGCGCGACGAGTCGCACGCCACCCAGGACAGCAACCCCTACGAGCCCACGCCCTACGCGGTGCTCGAGCGGCTGGCCAACAGCGGCCTGGCGGGCAAGCGCAACCTGCTCGTGGACTACGGGTGCGGCAAGGGGCGGGTGGGGCTCTACCTTGCCTACCAGGCACGCTGTCGCAGTGTCGGCGTCGAGCGCGACCCGCTGCTGCTCGAGGCGGCGCGGCGCAACCGCCGCGCGGCGCCCTTCCTGCAGGGGCCCTACGCCGCAGACCGCGTCGCGTTCGAGCTCGCCGACGCCGCAGCGTACGACCCACCGCAGGAAGCGGACCGCTTCTACTTCTTCAACCCGTTTTCGGTCGAGGTGTTCGCGCAGGTGCTCGAGCGCATCCGCCGCTCGCTTGCGGACGCCCCGCGCACGGCGGCCGTGCTCCTCTACTACCCCGACGACGCCTACCTCGACCTGCTAGCTCAGACGCCCTGGCTCGCGGCCGACCCCGACGCACGCATCGACTGCCGCGACCTGTTCGGCGGTGGCGACCCACGGGAGACGGTGCTCGTGTATCGCGCCGGATAACATATGCCGCTAAAACAGAACGAATGAGCCCCAAAAACGCCGCTAACTCAGAAAGCAGCCACCAAACAAGGCCCCGCCGGCCAAGCGACAGGACGTCGCCGTACCGACGGGGCCTCGCATGGGGGACATGGGGCCGCCTCCCCCTGAACCTTGCTATGCCGCGCCGATGCCGCCGCGGCGAGCTCGGCGTCTACTTTGCCGGATAGAAGCCCGAAGGCGCCTGGTTCAGGTTGATCATGATGTTCTTGGCCTGCGTGTAGTGGTCGAGGATGACCTTGGACGTCTCGCGGCCGATGCCCGACTGCTTGTAGCCGCCGAAGGGCGCGCCCGCCGGGATCTGGTTGTAGGTGTTCACCCACATGCGGCCGGTCTCGACGGCGCGGGCCACGCGCAGGGCGCGGTTGATGTCCTGCGTCCACACGCCGCCGCCCAGGCCGTACACCGAGTCGTTGGCCATGGCGACGACCTCGTCCTCGGTCTTGAACTTGATGACCACGGCCACCGGGCCGAAGATCTCCTCCTGGGCGATGCGCATGTCGTTGGTGGCGTCCACGATGAGCGTCGGTTTGAAGAACGTGCCGTTGGCGCAGGCACCCTCGGTGTAGGGCTCGCCGCCACAGGCGATGGTCGCGCCTTCCTCGCGCGCGATGTCGATGTAGGACATGACCTTCTTGGCCTGAGCCTTGTTGATCTGGGCGCCGAGCTGCGTGGCGGGGTCGAGCGGGTCGCCCACCACGACCTTGTTGAACTGCTCCACGGCTGCGGCCACGAACTTGTCGTAGATGCCCTCCTGCACGAATACGCGCGAGCCGGCGCAGCACACCTGACCCTGGTTGAACAGGATACCGAGCTGCAGGCCGTCGATGGCCTGCTCGAAGTTGCAGTCGTCGAAGAAGATGTTGGCGCTCTTGCCGCCGAGCTCGAGCGTGGCGGGGATGAGCTTGTCGGCCGCCGCCTTGGCGACGTCGAGGCCGATCTCGGTCGAGCCGGTGAAGGCGAGCTTGCGGAAGCCGGGGTGCTCGAGCATGTACTGGCCCGACTTGGACCCCTTGCCGGTGATGACGTTCACCACGCCGGCAGGCAGCAGGTCGCCGATGAGCTCCATGAGCACGAGCAGGCTGAGCGGAGTCGAGGAGGACGACTTGATGACCACGCAGTCGCCGGCCGCGAGCGCGGGCGCCAGCTTCCACGCCGCCATGAGGAACGGGAAGTTCCACGGCACGATCTGGCCCACGACGCCGATGGGCTCGCGCAGCACCAGGCTGAGGAACCCGCCGTCGAGGACCGACGCCGTGCCCTCCTCGGCGCGCAGCACGCCCGCGAAGTAGCGGAAGTGGTCGGAGCTGTAGGGCACGTCGATCGCGGTGGTCTCGCGGATGGGCTTGCCGTTGTCGCGCGTCTCGACCTCGGCGAGCAGCGCGGCGTTCTCGTCGATGCGGTCGGCGATCTTGAGCAGGATGTCGGCACGTTTGCTCGGCTCGACGGCCTTCCAGGCGGGGAACGCCGCCCACGCAGCCTTGACGGCGGCGTCCACGTCCTCGCGCGTGGCCTCGGCGCAGTACGCCAGGTGCTCGCCGGTGGCGGGGTTCGTGGTGGCGAACGTCGCCCCGTCGGAGGCGGGGACGAATTCGCCGTTGATGTAGAGGCCGTAGGTTTCCTTGAGATCGACGGACATGGCCAGACCTTTCTCTTGGGGCCGCAACGGGGGGACCGCAACGGCGCGCGGCGCGGTCGATAACGCTGCGCACAACGGTACGTCCCCGCCTCGGGGAAATGCAGCCCCGGAGCGTGACAAAAAAGTCGGGTCGGTTTTGGAGGGGTTTCGCACGATTGATGTGAAGATGGAGAGAATGGCCTGTTGGATGCTGTTTCTTATCGGTGAATGTCGTTACCGACCTGAGAATTGCCATTAATAGCTAGCACATAAAATAAGGTCGGATGTCGAGGGGCAACCGGCGGGCGGCAGGCAGTCAGGCTGATAGGCAGGTCAAACGGGCGCCGAGTGCGTGGTTTGGGCGGCGGGCGATGGGACACGGGTGGCGAGAGCGGTCAAACAGGTGCCGAATGCGTGGTTTGGGCGGCGGGCATGGTCAAATAAGCGCCGAGTGCGTGCTTTGGGAAAACTGTTGGTCATATAGCCAGTGAGTGCATGCGGAAACCGGCACCGCGCGCCGCCCCTTCCCGAACCATGTACGTAAATGGCCAGGTAGGGAGGATGCACGCGATTCGTGGCTCTGGCAGAGCCTTCAAATCAGCATGCACTCGCTGGCGAAATGACCAACACTTTTCCAGAAACACGCACTCAGCGCCAAAACGACCGCGCGGCTGGCGGATTCCCAAGCAGCCAGCGGACGCCCGCACAGACAGCGGGTGCCCTCTCGGCCAGCACCCGCGGTGCCCCCGTGCGACCGGCACCTCGCGACCAGCGGGAACCCCACGGCCGGCGGGCCGCAAATCAGGTGCTGCGGCCCGCACGCTCGATGTCGCCCCGAAAGACGTCAGCGAGCAGGTCGACCGCGCGCTGCAGGCGCTCCGGCTCGATGCTGGCAAAGTTCACCACCACGTTGTGGGCATAGCGCGCCACGGGGTGCACGCAATAGTCCGAGAGCATCGCCAGGTTCATGCCCCGGCGGCGCGCCTCGCGCTTCACGGCGTCGTCCGACATGCCCGTGCGCACCGCAAGAAGCAGGTGGGTGCCCACGTCGGGTGCCTTCACCTCGGCAACGGAGGCGAGGGGCGACGTCTCGAACGCCTCGATCGCCACGGCGCGCTGCCGGCCGTAGTAGCGGCGCAGGCGGTTGATGTGCCGCTCGAAATGCCCCTCCGAGATGAACCGCGCCAGCGCGAGCTGCTCGAAGCTCGACACCGTGCACGAATAGAAGCTGAGCTGGCTGCGGTAGAGCTCCATGAGGGTGTCGGGCAGCACCATGTACGAGATGCGCAACGACGGCACGAGCGTCTTGGAGAACGTGTTGAGGTACACGACCCCGCCCGAGGCGTCCTGCGTGAACAGGGTGGGTAGGGCGCGCCCCGAAAAGCGCAGCTCGCTGTCGTAGTCGTCCTCGATGAGGTAACGGCCCGGCCGGGCGTGAAGCCACGCAAGCATCTCGGCGCGCCGCTCCGCCGTCATGACGATGCCCGTGGGGAAGATATTCGCCGGCGAGACGTGCACCGCGTCGGCGCCGCCCGCGGCGAGCCGACGCACGTCGGGGCCCTCGCTGTCGAGCGGGATGTAGTCCCACAGCACGCCCGAGTTGCGCGAGATGTCGGCGAGCTTCTTGTAACCGGGGTCGCCGATCGCAATGACGGCGTTGGGGCCGAACAGCTGCAATAGCTTACCGTAGAGGTACTCGGTCCCCGCGCCCACCACGATGTTGTCGGGCGTCGTCCTGATGCCCTTGAACTCGTAGAGGTAGCCCGCAATGGCGCTCCTGAGTTCGCACAGGCCGTTGAAGGGGACCGTCTCGAACAGCTCGGGGCTGCGGTCGGAGAGCACCTTGCGCATCATGCGCGCCCACGTCTCCGCCGGGAACAGGCTCATGCTGCACCAGTTGGCCTTGAAGTCGATCGTATCGGAAGCACGGTCCTCCCCCGCCTGCTCCCCGCACCCGGGCGAGCGCCCCTCGTCGTCCGCGGGAGCGGCGGAGCCCGCCTCCTGGTGTGCCGCGACGTAGAACCCGCTGCCCGGGCGCGCCTCGACGTACCCCTCGCTCGCGAGCGTGTCGTACGCGTGCTCGATGGTGCTCACGCTCACGGCGAGGTGCTCGGCGAGCGCGCGCTTCGAGGGGAGGCGCATGCCGGGCGGCAGCGTCCCCGCGCGGATGTCCGTGCGGATGCAGCGGTAGAGATACTCGTACTTGGGCTGGTGAGGCGCACGCCGGTCGAGGTCGTAGGTGATCACAGGATGCGCCCCCCGCCGAGGGACGCCGTAGCGTCGTCGCCGAACACCTTCATCCGGTTGGTGGGGAAGACGATCTCGAAGCACGTCCACTCCCCTTCGACGCTCGACGCGCTCACCGAGAGGCCCATCTTTTCGCACAGGGAGCGCACGAGGTAGAGGCCGATGCCGGTCGACTTGGCGTAGACGCGGCCGTTGCTCCCCGTGAAGCCTTTGTCGAACACCCGGCCGATGTCGGCGGCCGAGATGCCGCACCCGTTGTCGCGCACGCTCAGCACTACGCGCTCGTCGGCGCGCCCCTCGTCGAGCGCGCGCGCCGAAAAGTCGATGCGCGGCCCGTCCGCGGCGGCACCGCCCGCGGCTTCGGCGTCGCAGGCAGCGGGGTCGGCAGAGTCGGCGGGGGCGTCGCCGCCGGCAGGGCAAGCAGGGTCGCGCCGGTAGCGCACCGCGTTGTCGATGAGCTGGCCCAGCACGAACTGCATCCACTTGAGGTCGGCGAAGACCGTGCGGTCGAGCCCCTCCATACCCACGGCAACATGCGCCCCGACGAGGGCGTGGGCGCGCGACTTGACCGCCCCGCGCACGAGCGCCTCGAGCGTGCATGTGCGCACCAGGTAGTCGCTCTCGACCGAAGAGGAGCGGGCGAAGTAGAGCGCCTGTTCCACGAGCGACCCCACGCGGTCGAGTTCGCGGGCGAGCGGGGCGAGGCGCGCGTCGTCAAGGTTCTCGAGCATGAGGTCGATGGCGGCGAGCGGGGTCTTGACCTCGTGCACCCACGTCTCCACGAACTCGCGGTGTTCGCGCTCGCGCAGCCGCGAGTCGGAGACGCGGGCGTTGGCCTCGGTCGCCACGGCTTGCAGCGCCTCGAAGACGACCTGGGCCTCGGGGGCGTCGGGCTCCTCCATCGACAGGGCAAGCTCGGGAGCGTCGCCGCCCGCCCGCGCGACCTCGGCGAACCGCCTGCACCACGCGCGCGTATGCAGGTAGTTGGCGATGCCTATGGCGAGCAGGGCGAGCGCCACGCACAGCACGATGAGGGTCACGAGCTCGCCGCCCAAACCCACCAGGCGCAGCATCGGCCAGAGCAGCCCCACGGTGAGCAGCGCAATGGCCACCGCAAGCACATGGCCGCGCAGATACGCCCAGACGCTCATGCCGCACGCCTCCCCCGAGAGGTCCGCCCGAAACCATCCGAAAGGCAGGCGTCGCCCGCACCGGGCCAGGCTGGGCTATGCCGGCCAGCGGTCGCCGCAATGCGGGGCGCCCCTTGCCGCATGATTGTAAAGGAGGCGTGCACGGCGAAGTTCTGACAACCCGAAATCGTCGAGAACTCTTGCAAAGTAGAACAAATGTTCGTAAACTGTCTACATCCTGCAGGAGTCATCGCAAACCCTCGATTCAGCATCATATACACCCCGCCGATGTGCCATGCATGGCCGCTGGCTCAATCACACCCCCGTTCAGAGAAGAGGGATATCTCATGACTGACACCATTCCGGAAGTGCTCAGCAAGATAAACGAACGTTGGGAAAACCTCACCATCGCAGACGACTTCGTGTTCTGCAAGGCCATGCTCAACGCCGACCTGTGCCGCGAGGTGCTCGAAGCAGTGCTCGGCGTGGCAATCGAGCGCATCGACTACATCGGTCGCCAAGAGGATCTCGACGCCTCGCCGGCAGGCAAGGGAATCCGTCTCGACGTCTATGTGCGCGATGGGGCAGGGACCGTCTACAACGTCGAGATGCAGTCGACCGACACCCGCGAGCTGCCCCAGCGTTCGCGCTACTACCATGCCTTGATGTCCCTCGACCAGCTGGGCAAAGGCCTCCCCTACCGGAGTCTCAAAGACTCCTACGTCATATTCGTCTGCGGGTTCGACCCGTTCAAGTGCGGCCGGCGGGTATACTCCTTTGAGAACACCTGCCAGGACGTCGAGGGACTTCGGTTGGGCGACGGCTGCAAGACGATCTTCCTCTCCGCCACCGCGCCCCGGCAAGAGCAAGCCGGCGACCGCCTCAACGAGTTCCTCGACTATGTGGCTACCGGCAAAGTGTCCGGGGGTCTTTCCGCACGGCTCGCGGAAGAGGTTGCCGAGGTGCTCGACAATCAGAAATGGAGGCTGGAATTCATGATGCTCCAGGTCAGAGACCAACTGAACTTCGACCGCGGCGTACTGCAGGGGCGAGAAGAAGGCCTCGAGCAAGGAAGAGCCGAGGGCTTGGCCGAAGGTCGCGAGCAGGGTGAAGAACGCCTGTCGCGCCTGATAGCGGCGCTCGCCGCCGACGGCAGGACCGACGACGTCGCACGTGCCGCCACCGACAGGCAGCTGCGCGAAGAACTGTATCGCAACTACGGCATCGCGTAGGAGCCCACCCTTGAGTTCTGCGGCGGGCCGCCGCCTCAGGCAAGCGGCCCGCCGCAGACAAAAGGCGTCTCGGTGACGCAGGCTGCCTAGGCCGAGTACCCCTGGCCGCGATGGGTGGTGAGATAGTCGGTCACCCCGATGCTCGCGAGCGTCTTGCGCAGGCGGTTCATGTTCACCGTGAGCGTGTTGTCGTCGATGAACGTGTCGGAGTTCCACAGCTCGACCATGATGTCCTCGCGCGAGACGATCTCGCCCTTGCGGCGCATGAGTAAGGCGAGGATGCGCAGCTCGTTCTTGGTGAGCTCGACCGAACGTCCCTCGTAGGTCGCCTTGGAACGGGCGAGGTCGAGCGAAAGGCCCCGATACTCGACCACGCGCCCCTGTTCCTGGGCACCCTGCGCACGGCGCAGCACGGCGTCGATGTGCGCAAGGAGCACCTGGCCGTTGTAGGGCTTGGCGATGAAGTCGTCCGCTCCGAGCGACATGCTCATGAGCTCGTCGAGGTCGGTGGTGCGGCTCGTCACCACGATGATCGGCACGTTCGAGGTCTGGCGAAGCTCGCGGCAGACGTAGAGACCGTCGGTCCCCGGCAGCCCGAGGTCGAGCAGGACCACGTCGGGCGCGGCGTCTTCCACGTCGGCCGCCAGGCGGTCGAACCGTTCGGCGCACAGGGGCTCGTGGCCCGCGCGGCGCAACAGCGTGGCAAGTTCGCCGCGCACGGCCTCGTCGTCCTCAATCACATAGATGCGCGCCATGGGCTCCTCCTCCGGCGGAGACGGTACCGGGTCTTGCGGGAACCACTATAGCGCAAGCCAGAAGTTCGGCCCAGAGCGTTCGATAAGCCCAGACTTGAAAGACAAGGCATTACCTCTCCGCCCATCCACCGCAACAGAAGAACGGGAGAGGCACTGAACCGCCTCCCCCGTTCTGTCAACGCCTAACGTCGCGGCGAGGATGCCCGCGAGCGGTTGGCATTCCACCTGCCACGAGCTGGTCCGCCCGCAAACCGCGCTATCTCACCGTGGCAAGCGTCCCCATGGGGTCCCAGGGGCGCAGGTTGACGGGCTCGGTCTCCCATGCAGCCCGCTCCTCGGCAGTGAGCAGCGACTTGGGCACGGCGATCTGGTACACGAACTCGTCGAACCAGGCGTCGTCCATGATGTAGAAGCCGTCGTTGCCGAAATCCTTGCCCCAGCTGTTCTCGACGCGCCATTGGGTCGTCTTGCCGGAGGCGTCAACGTCGACACCCTGCAGCACCATGGCGTGCGTCATGCACGAATCGCCGTAGTCGAGGCGCGTGGCGCGGTCCATCTCAACCTGGGTTCCGAAGATCGCGTCGACGTCGATGGCGGCCGGGTCGAGCAGGCCGTCGTCGCGCAGGCTGCTCTGGCCCACGTCGCTGCCGAACCACACCGGGCGGTTGTCGCGCAGCATGGAAAGCGCAAGCTCCTTGAGGCGCTCGATGGGCAGGTTGAGATGCTTGACCTGGCCTGCTTCGGCCACGTTGCCCAGGCGCTCGATCGTGTAGGTGCGCCCGAAGGGCTTGTCCGCCGTGTTGGCGCTGATGACGCTCACGTAGTCGTCGAAGCGCTCAGCCAAAAACCCGCGGTAGAACCCAAGCGGCGTCATGCCGAGATGCTCCACAAGTTTCTTGTCCTTGTCGTGCGCGCGCACATCGAACGACGCGGGCGGCTCGCCCAGGCAGATGCACAGGGCGCGGCGCACCGTAGCCATCATCTGCGGGATGCGGTCGCACAGCTCGTCGGCGCTCGCACCTGCCTCATGCGCCCGGCGCAGCTCAGCGGCATAGCCCCTCAGCAGCTTGGTCAGATAGGCGTCCATCTCGCGCGTGTTGCTCGAGCAGGCCGTCTCGGGCATGGCCTCCTTGGGCACCACGCCGTACTTGCGCACGAGCGCCATGAACATGTCCCACTGGCCGCCGTCGCCAAGCGGGTCGGCCAGGAGAAACGCCATCTCACGGCCTTCGAGAGGCTCGTCGACCATGTCGAGGACCTGGCAGAGGAACCAGTTGGCGCGTTCGAGCTTGTCGTAGAAGAGCGGGTAGCTCTGCGAGAACTCGAACGTCTCGAGGTTCCATTGCTGCATGATCTCGAAGCGCATGATGTTGAGGGCGGCGAACATCCAGCAGCGTCCCGACTGCTTCTGGTTGGTGATGGCGCCCTGCGGCTGCACCTGGTAGGTAAAGCTCCTGGTGGCCTTGGCGACGCGCTCGGGCACGCGGGCGCTCTTCACGAGACCGCTGGAGGTAACGGCGTTTTTTGCCACGGTGTAGGCGACATCGCGTGCAAACTCGGCCGACGAGGGCGGCACCGGGGCGAGATAGGGATTGACTGGCATATCGATATGACCTCCTCGCAATTATGGATGGCGGACGCCCCCATGATAGCCATTCATAGCCGCCCGGCGCCATGCATGGCCTGCGAAAAACCCGCCTTGATGAGCAAGTCGCGCAACTTCTTCCCGATTGCAGAAGGGCACTTGCTGAAAAACTGCCTTACTGAGCAAGCTCGCTCGGAACGTGGCCGGTACGGGCGAATGACGTTATTATATGCATAATTGATAATTAGGTAAAGCACCAGGTATTAACCCCGGATATGCCTCCGTCTATTTTTCGGGTATCCATCTTGCGTGCTTTCATCCCTTGACAGAGGAGCTGTGCTTGCTCAGTAAGGCGGTTTTTTCGCTAGCCGACCGCCAGAATCTGGAAAGGGCATAGGTGAATTTTACGAGATTGATTAATGTATTTGGATATTGATTTTCTTGACGAATCTCAAGGCTCGCACGCGTTGCCGCACCTTCGCAAACCGGCCGGCTTCCGGCTCTCGAGCCCCTAAGCTGCAAGCCTCCAAACAAGGAGGGCACCGACTGCAAGCTGGACAACCATGATTGCGGGAATCCCGAAAACAAACCGCTTGTGCAGCGTCTTGTGGCGAAACACGTGCATCCCGATGAGCACGCCAACACTCCCGCCGATGGCGGCGACGGCGAACAGGTCCTCTTCGGGGATGCGCCACTCCCCACACCGGGCACGAACCTTGTCCGCACGCATCATAACGAATCCCGCAAGGTTGACGGCAACCAGGCAGAAAACAGCGAACAAGGCGAATCCGGGCATGGCGGGCTTTCTGAAGGGACGGATTTCCAACGAGACAGCACGGGGTGGGAAACGTCGCGCATGATTACCGTGCGGAACAGCATGGTACCCCACGCATGGCCGTTCGGCCAGAGTCGGCCTGGCGCAGCCGCGTTCGGTGCACAAGAACGCCGGGGTTGAGTGAAGAAATCCGCTTAACCCGCGGCCGTACCCCGCCTTCCGGCGTACGGAAATCCGTGCATACAAAACCGCCCGCCCCGGAGACGTTCCCGGAGCGGGCGGCTCTTAAACTGGCCAATGGCCGCCTTCGACGCCTGCCGGCACCAGCCGTATAAAGGCTGCGGTGGTTGCCGCCTTGGCCGCGCTGCGATCAGGACCGCGACCCCGTTCGATTAGGCCTCGGCCGCCGCGTTCTTGCCTGCGTAGTAGCCATGCACGGCCGCATAGGCGTTGCACAGGCCCGGAATCACATTCTGGTATCCGGAGCCCATGCGCCAACCGACGCAGTTGCCAGCCGCATACAGATGGGGGATGGGATCCCAGTTGGCATCAACGACTTGCAGGTTCTTGTTCACCTTGACACCAGAGCTCATGCCAAAGAAGTAGTAGGCTTCCTTGTATGCCTTGAACGGCGGGGTGTCGATGGGATGCAGGTGGTTCGCGCCCTTTCCGTAATCCTCGTCCTTTCCGAGCGCGCACAGCTCGTTGTAGCGCTCGACCGTCGCCACGAGCGTGTCGGCCGGCACGCCGATCAGACCGGCGAGCTCCTCGATGGTGTCGGCCTCGTACATCTCTGAGCCGGCAGCCATGGCCTCCATCATCTCGCGGTTGGCGCCGGGCATGGGCAGCAGAGCCGGGAAGTCGAAGTCGTCGGAACCCATGATCTGCCACACGTAGTTTGCCCCATCAGGAAGCTCGAAGATGGCAAAGCTCGAGGACAGCGACGAGATGGCCTCGTTGAAGAAGCGCTCGCCCTTGTTGTTGACGGCCAGCGGGGCGGCGATCCAGTAGCCCGTGTTCGACCATGCCTGATACGACGGGTCGATTTCCTCCATGATGGCGCCGGCCCAGCACATCATCCTGTGGCCGATACCGTCGTCCATCTTCTCGCCCGTGGTGATAGGCGCCGTCTCGCTCGCCTTGGCGTTATAGCCGCTGTACTTCTTGATGAACTGGGCCATCGACGGATAGCACAGAGCGTCGACCATCTCCTCGTTACCGCCGTACGAGCCGGCGCACATGATAACGGCCTTGTTCGCCTTGTAATACACGTACTCGCCGTTCTCATTGGTCGCGATGAGGCCGGTCACCGTGCCGTCCTCGTCCTGCGTGAGCACCCGAGCGCAGGTGTTGAACGCGATGGTGCCACCATGCTCGCGGATCCAATCGTGGAAGATGTAGTCGAACTTCTCGAGGCTGTCGTTGCCCGTGTCGTCGAAATCGACGTGGAAGGCCTCCTCGTACTGGTCGAGCTCCTCCTCGTCGAGCGGCTCGCCGATGCTGATGGTGCCCGGCAGCCCAGCAGGCTGTAGCACGTTCTCCTCGAGCTCGTCGAGAATCTCGCCGCTGTGGTAGGCCCACATGGCAACCAGGGCCGCGTCGACGCGCAGGTTCCCCTCGTTGATCACCTTGTTCATGATGATCTGCTCGTTGTGCTCGGGCTGTCCGCCGGCCTTCTGGTATTCGGAGTTGAAGAAGCCGATGCCCGAACCGCTGATGTGCGGTGCACCGTTGCGCTCGATCATCACAACCTGTGCACCGTTCTGGATGGCCGAATACGCGGAGAGCACGCCCGCCAACGCGGAGCCGACCACCACGATATCAGTCTCGACTGTCTCGACGCAGTCGTCGACGCTGATGTCGGGCGGCGTGCCAAGCCACGCGGGGGGCTCGTCGCTCTTCTCGGCATCCACCGCGGCAATGACGTCCTCGTCGACCTCGACGGTGCCCCACGACGGGGCCTCAGCCTCGTCGGCAAACGCAGTCGCGCCCATTGCACCGACGGCCGCTACGCCGCCTGCCACCGCGGCACTCCCCTTGAGAAACGACCTGCGATCCATAGTCATAGCGCATCCCCTTTCACGATACCGATTGGTATATTGCCGTGCGGACAGCACCAACGATACGGTCGGGGCAGGCCTCGCCGCTACGCCCCTGCAAGGGGTTGCCACCGATGGTGCCCACCCACCGAATGCCCCCGCAAAAGGGGTAGCGCGGCAATGCGGCGCGCAGGTTGCCGATTTTCTTAAATGCCGACGGACCATACCGCGTACAATTGTCGACACAGACACGGCGTGCGAGATTTGGCAAGGGGGCGAACGGCGTGCGGATAACCGACTTTGCGCTCGACCGCACATCCGTCCTCTACTGGGCGGGCAACGCCGTTTGGCTCACCTTCGCCGCATCGAGCTCTACGACATACCCGTTCGCAGACGGAACGGGCATCGTGACGCCGATCGGCATCGTCCAATCGCTCTGTTATGCGCTCTCGTTCTTTGTCGTTGCATGGTGGGCGGTGAGGGGAAGACTCGGTCGGGGCTCCTTAACCGCAGCGACCATCGGTTCGCTCGTGGCGGCATTGTTGCTCGTGGGCTGCGGCCTTACTTTTGACGCCCCTCCCGCGCTCTACATCGGCTCGATCGCCCTCGCGTTCGGCAAGGCGTGCGGGTTTTGCCAATGGTTCCGCATGCTTGCGTCGTTCGAGCTCTCTCGTGCCAAGCGGCTGCTCCTCTGGGGGTCGCTCGCCCATATCGCCCTGACGTTCGGCGTCGGCCAGCTGCCTTCCGAAACCGCGAGGATGCTCGTCGTCTACGGCGTATGCGGCATTGCGGGAACGGCATGCCTAGCGCTCAATGCGCGCACGGTCGACTTCGCTCGGCATGAGAGCGAACCGAGCAAAGCCCGGATACCCGAAGGGCTTCCGCTGTCCATACTGTGCGGCGTGGCGCTGACGCTCATCACGCCCATCGCCAGCTCCGTTTTTGGCGCATCCGACTCGCTGCCGCTCTCGCATGAGACGATTGTGGCGCTGTCGCACATTGTTTGCCTCGTCATTCTGGCCGTTGTTTGGTTCAGGCTGCGCAGGGGCATCCCGCTCCCGCGCCTGTATGGAATCTTCCTCCCCATCTTCGCGAGCATCATATTCATATTGTTCCTGTTGGACGAAGACATGGGATGGGTCGTATTGTTCATCGGCAACGGCTGCTACTTTCTGGTGTCGCTTCTCATGGTCATAAGCAGTCTGGAATGTGCCGAAAAGGCGGGCGTCGCCGCACTACCCCTTTACGGTGCGTTTGCAGGCTTCATGTATCTGACCGACACGGCACACCTTGCCATCGAGAGGCTTGTGAACCAGGGGACCCTCAACATAATGCCGTACATCGCAGGCCTTCTCCTGCTGTATGTCCTGATGATTCCGGCCTTCTTTATCATCGCACCCCTGGCAAAACGAGCCCGCTCGGGCGAAAGCGCGCAAAAGGACGGCTCCGGCCAGATTGACAGCCCTGTTTCTGGAATCAGCCCGTCTCCACGCGAGCCCGCACAAACAAGCATTGAAGAAGCCTGCGACAGCATCGCGCACGCTTATGGCCTCTCAAAACGGCAGTCCGAGGTCATGTCCTTCCTGACAACAGGACGAGATGTCGACCACATTGCACGCACTTTAGGTCTCTCCCCCAACACGGTGAGATCGTACCGCAAGTCGCTCTACGCCACATTGGGAATCCATGGTCGCCAAGAACTTCTCGACCTGATAGAGAGGGAGCGCGAGCGCGACGAGAAGGGCTGACCTGTATATCGCTGTCATTTGGGACTCCGTGGCAGATATTCGCCTTTCTACTCCGTCAGCATCGCCATCCTCCCTATAATCTGCAGTATCCCGCCCTGTGCGGCGGGACGGCATCAGCTGTCGGTTTCCACCACAGACACGAGCACGGGAGGCAACCATGCACGAGTACTATTACAACTTCGACTCCAGCGGCGCCGACGTCCTCGGCGGATTCATCGCGGGGGCGGGCATCGTGAGCCTGATCATCGGTCTTGCGGTGTTCATCTGCTTCATCGTGGCCTACTTCATGGCCATCAGCTCGCTCGTCAAGACGGCGCGCGCCAAGGGATGCCCCTTCGGCAGCGGCAAGCTCTGGTTCATCGGCCTCTTCACCACGCCGGTCATCCTGGGCATCCTCGTCGCCGCCCAGCCCGACCGCGGGTCGAGCGGGATGTAGGAGGCCCACAGGGCCCAATCACACGCGCGGTCGGGCCCAACTCGAAGCACGACCCCTGAAGCCCGGCGGCGGGACGGCCATCTGCGCCGCCCTGCCGCCGGGCGCCTTTATGCCGCCCGCTTTATGCCGCTCACCCGGACCCATCCGGCGCGCCATGGCGCCGACAACGGTCGTTGTCGGATAATACGTGCGCAAACCACCCGGCATCGGACGTCCCGCGACGGCGTCGCGAAGGGTCCCGAAGATTGCATGCCGGGGCGCATCATGCGACATAAGGAGGTTTGCCATGTGCACGTCCGCATCGACCAGCTTCGCCCGTGCCGACCTTTCCCGCAGAACCTTCCTCGCCGGCGCTGCCGCAACCGCAGCGGCCCTCGCCCTTGGGGCGCGCACCCGATCCGCATTCGCCGACGCGGAGCCCGCCGAAGAGGCCACGGGGGCGGATGCCGCCGACACCGCGGACGCCCAGGTTGCCCCGTATGGCGAGAACACCGATGGCGCCGTTGCGGGCGGCATCCTCAAGTGGTACGTCGCCAACCCCGGCGCCATCGAGCCGTTCGGCGCGGAGGAGAACCACGGCATCCAGATCGCCTCGAACCTCTTCGACACGCTGACCCGCTACGACTATGCGAACAACCGCGTCGTGCCGCAGGCGTGCGAGAGCTACGAGGTCAACGAGGACGCCACGCAGTACACGTTCCACCTGCGCCAGGACGCGACGTTCCACAACGGGCAGCCGGTCACCTCGCACGACTACAAGTACGCGTGGGAGCGCATCTGCCGCGCGGACTTCAAGCCCGCCCCCTCGGCGGTCGGCTACAAGATCGAGCAGGTCAAAGGAGCGACCGAGATGATGGCGGGCACGGCGGACGAGCTCGACGTCGAATGTCCCGACGACTACACGCTCGTCGTGAACCTGGCCTTCCCGTTCGCCGAGTTCGACGCCGTGTGCGCCGACGTGGTGACCGCCCCGGTCCCCGCCGGATGCACCGACACCGAGGAGGACTTCCAAGCCTTCCGCATCGCCCCGATCGGCAACGGCCCGTTCATGATGGACGGCGAGTGGGTCGACGGCCAATACATCCGCGTCAAGCGCTTCGACGGGTACTGGGGCGACAAGCCGTTCCTCGACGGGGTCGACTTCCAGGTGTTCAGCGACGACCAGACCGCCTGGACCGAGTTCCAGGCCGGCAACCTCGACTACACGTTCATCCCGTCGGGCCTGTTCGAGGCGACCGTCGCGCAGTTCGGCGAGGCGGGCGACAACGGCTACGTCGCCAACCCCGGACAGCAGACGTTCACCGGCGACGAGAACTCGACCTACTACATCCTGTGCAACCTCGACGACGAGGTCGCCGGGAACAAGGACGTGCGCATCGGCATGTCGTACGCCATCAACCGCCAGGCAATCTGCGACACCGTGATGCAGGGCACGCGCCTTCCCGCCGACAACATGCTCACG
The DNA here is from genome assembly GCA_048173955.1 of Coriobacteriales bacterium. GTDB lineage: Bacteria > Actinomycetota > Coriobacteriia > Coriobacteriales > UMGS124 > CAZUFB01. The sequence continues at coordinate 21,189 of DBEYOB010000022.1, read as the reverse complement.
CCGATCATGCCCGGCTACGAGGCGGGCGGGTGGGCCCACTGCCCCGCGACCAACGACGACGCCAAGGCGGCGGAGCATTTCGACATGGCCGGTTACCCCGCCGACGAGAACGGCAGCCGCGGCCTCTCGATCACGCTGGGCTGCAACCCCGGCTCCTCGAACGAGGCAATCCTGCTCATGGTGCAGGCCGACCTGGCGCGCCTCGGCGTGGACGCGCAGGTGCAGACGCAGGAGTGGGCCACCTACCTCGACGCGCTCGAGAGCGGCAACTACCAGTTCGGGCGCCTCGGCTGGGTCGGGTTCGTACCGTCGCCGTACTACGTCTTCAACGACCTGTTCCGCACCGGGACGGGCGGCAACTGGTCGTTCTACTCGAACCCCGAGTTCGACGACACGTTCCTGGCCGCCGCGCAGCTGCTCGACGCCGATGAGCGCACCGCGGGCTACCAGCAGGCCAACGCCATCCTCGCGGAGGATTTCCCCGTGGTGCCGCTGCTGTTCTACCGGCATAGCTGCGTGGCGTCGAGCCGCGTGCACAACCTGTACTTCCGCCCCGACAACGCCGCTGTGCTCGACAAGGTGTGGCTGGAGGGGTAGCGAAGCCCGCATCGTCCCGGTCAACCCGTTGCACATCGACGGCGCCCCGGGCTCCGCCGGCTCATGCCCCGTCGACCGCCGCGGAAGCCTTGTCGCCCCACGCGTCCGGGTCCGCCATGAACGCCCGCACGTCGTCGCGCGAGTGCAGGCCGAGCTTCTTGTAGACATGCTGCACGTGGTTGCGCACCGTACCGTTCGAGATGAGCAGCTCGCGCTCGATGTCGGGCACGCCCATGCCGCGCGCGAGCAGCCCCAGGACCTCCTCCTCGCGCTTGGTGAGGCCCCAGACGTAGGCGATGTACGACAGCCGATCGTCGAACGCCTCGCCGGACAGCAGCAGCGAACGCCCCCGGCCTCCCTGCCGCGCGGGGGCGTCGTCCTCCGCGGCCCCGTCCTCGATCGGGCGGATGCCCCACGTCGTCGCGAAGCCCTTCCCCGCGGCAAGCGTCACCGCCGCGGCGACAATGACGACCAGCAGGACGCCGGCCAACACGTCGCACGCAGGCCCGGGACCCTCGATCTCCAGGCCGGTCACGGCAAAGCCCGCGCACAGGGTGCTCACGGCGCGGGCCGCGCGTGAGAACCCGAACAGCCACAGGGGGTTCACGCCGTAGCGGAACGAGATGTTGAACAGCAACAGGTAGATAAAGGTCGACATACAGTAGAACCCGAGGGCCACCAGGACCGTCGCCGCCGGGGCCGCCCAGCCGAACGAGCCCGTCGTACAGAGCAGGCCGGCGCACACGATCGGCGCGGAGGCGACGCTCAGGACCTTCACGTCGAAGCGTGCAAACAGCAGCACCATGGCCGCCAGGACCAGGAGGCGCACGGCCAGGCCGGCGTACTCCTGGTCGATGGCGCCCGGCATCCGGCCGAACCCGGCGTCGAGCACAAACGAGTACGCAAAGGAGTAGACGCCCATGAGCAGGGTCGGGTGGAGCGGAAAGCTCCAGCGGCGCGCCCCGGCGTCCCCCTCCGCCTCGGACGCCGGCCCGTCGGAGCTCGTCGCGTACGACACCGCCAGCACGCCCACCGCCCCGGCGACGGCAAAGAGCGCGCGCTCGACGAGATCGCCCGTCAACGGGGGCACGGCACCGAGAACTTTGCTGAACAGGTAGGCAGCGACGAAGGCGACGCATGCGCCGCGCAGGTTGAGCGTACAGAACGCCTCCATCCACACGAGCACTGCGAGGGCCTTCGCCGCACCCGTGACAAGCGCGGCGACCGCGAGCACCGCTACCGGGACCGGGGCCGCGTCGACCAACCCGGCGAGCACCGAGGCGGCCACCACAAGCCCGGCAATCGCGGGGACACGGCGGCCCGAGCGCAGCGACCCAATCCGCGAGCTCAGGCACGCCGCGCACACCAGCGCCAGCGCGTCGAAGAGCGTCACCAGCACCGCGAAGAGCGAGGCGGGGTCGGACAGGTCGCCCGCGCAGCTGATCCCATTGGTCGACGACGACCAGCACGTCACAAGCGCATAGCCGAGAAAAGCCACCGAAAGGCTCGAGCCGACGACCTTGACCGACGGCAGGCGCCAAGTCTTTGACACATCGTCACCCGCCATGCACAGCACCCCCCGCGTCTCGAATCCCACGCCTGCCATTGTAGCGGTTGATGCGCCAAAACGCGCCGGAGCGCGCCGAAGGGCGGCGAAGGCAGACGGGAGGCTCGTACCGGTCGGGCGCAAAATGCCAGGTAGATGCCGGACCAGAAAAAATAGGCACCCGCCGGCCGCCCCTATAGGCCGTTTTCTGTACCACGTCGCCGGGCCGAGGCGGGCACCATGGGGACGTCCGAGCGCAGCCGTGCGGCGGGGCAGGGGCGTCCGTGCGGCGTGCATCCAGGAGAAAGGGAACGTTCATGGCAGTTGCAGAGATTACCCGCAGGAACCTCGTGAAGGCGGCGGCCCTCGGCGTCATCGGGTCGGCCCTTGCGGCCGGGGCGGACAGCGCCGTGGCCGACGAGGCCGCGCCGGCAGCCTCCGGGGCGGCGCAGGGCACCTACGAGAGCGCCCAGACCACCGGCTACGCCGACGTCGTCGTCACCTGCTCGTTCGAGGACGGCAAACTGACGTCGGTGGGCTACAAGGTCGTCAAGACGTCGGACAACGACTACTTCACCCCCCTTGCCGACGCGTGCGCCGCGTACTGCGAGGCCGTCGCCGCGGCCGGCAGAACCCAGGGAGTCGACGCCGTCACGGGCGCGAGCATTTGCACCAAGGCCATCGTCGACGGCGTCGAGGACTGCTGGCTCCAGGCGCTCGGCCTGGACGCCTTCCGCAACCTGCCCCTCACCCCGCAGGACGAGTCGTACGACGCCTGCACCACCGACTACTCGGCCCTGTTCGAGCCCATCCAGATCGGCTCGCTCACCCTGCGCAACCGCATCATCAAGTCGGCCGGCTCGAGCCCCTGGTCGCCCGACGAGTACGAGGGCATCAACCCGGTTGCCTTCGACCTGTACGCCAAGATGGCCGACGGCGGCGTGGCCATGATCGTGCTTGCCGGCGCCTTCGACAACCTGGGCATCGGGCCCGGCGAGGTTCCCGCCGAGGGCATGACGGTCGAGGAGGGCATCGCGACCGCCGCGACGCTCGTCGACCGCATCCACCAGGGCGGCGCCTACGTCGGCCTGCAGGTGAGCTACGGCGGCCCGGTCGGCGAGCCCACCGTGAACGAGGACAGCATCGAGACCATCCAGGCCCACGTGGCCGAGGTCGCGGCGGCTGCCCAGCGCTTCCAGGCGGCCGGCGGCGACGCCATCGAGATCAAGGGTGCCACGCAGGACGGCCTCAACGCGTTCCTCTCGCGCCGCAAGAACCAGCGCGAAGACGAGTACGGCCCCCAGACCATCGAGAGCCGTTGCAAGTTCTTCACCGACATGATCCGCGCCGTCAAGGAGGCCTGCGGCGAGGACTTCGTCGTCCTGACGCTCATCAACGCCGTCGAGGAGTACGACAACGCCCCCGGCACCGACCCGACCTGCCTCTCCATCGAGGAGACCCGTCAGATCGCCCAAATCCTCGAGGCGGCGGGCACCGACGCCATCCAGGTGCGCGTGGGCACCCCCGGCCAGGAGGCCAACTGCTGGGCGCCCGACACCAACCACTTCGCCTGGCACGCCGACGGCGTCGACGGCTTCGGCCACCTGTTCGATTATGACGTCGCCTTCGAGGGGCTGGAGGACGGGACGCACTCGGGCGTGGGCGCCTTCATCCCCATGGCGACCGCCATCAAGGAGGCCGTGAGCGTCCCCGTGGGCTGCGCCGGCTACATGGACCCACGCACCGCGCCCGACCTCATCAACCAGGCCGTGGCCGACGGCAAGGTCGACCTGGTCTACATGAACCGCCCGCTCAACGTCGACCCCGAGCTGCCCAACAAGCTGCAGGAGGGCCGCCGCGACGAGGCCATGCCTTGCACGCGCTGCTTCCACTGCCACGACAACATATCCACGAGCCGCAGGTTCACCTCGTCGTGTCGCGTCAGCGCCGCCTGGCGCCACGCGTACCTCGAGGCGATGCCCGAGGGCTTCGACCCGGTGCCCGCCGAGACGCCCCGCAACGTCATGGTGATTGGCGGCGGCCCCGCCGGCATGGAGGCCGCGCGCATCGCCGCGCAGCGCGGCCACAGCGTGACCCTCTATGAGGCGCAGCCCCTGCTCGGGCGCAGCCTGTCGTTCGCCCAGGGCGTCAAGGGCGACCACGAGCGCCTCGAGGACTACCGCGCCTACCTGACCCGCCAGCTCGAGCTCGCCGGCGTGACGGTGGAGACGGGCACCGCGGTCGACGCCGGGCTGGTCGCCTCCGTCGCGCCCGACGCCATCGTCGTGGCGACCGGCGGCGCGCGCCAGGAAGGCCTGCTCGAAGGCAGCGACGCCGTGCAGGTCATCCCCTTCGAGAGCGCAGCGGGGTGCCGCTGCGGCGGCAGCGTCGCGCTGCTGGGCGGCAGCCTGCAAGCGACCGACATGGCCCTGCGCCTGCAGGCCATGGGCAAGCAGGTCGCGCTCGTGCACGGGTCGACGTTCGACGACCTGGACGCCCAGCAGTCCGGCTGGATCCGCAAGTACGCGCTCGCCCAGCTCGTGGTGAACGGCGTCAAGGTCTACAACAGCGCCACGGTCAACGGCGTGGTGGATGGCGGCCTGTCCATCACCGATGCATCGGGCGCCGAGGTCGTCGTGCCGTGCGACACCGTGGTGGAGGGCTGCGACGTCGTGGCGAACACCGCCCTGGCGGACGAGCTGACGGCGGCCGGCTATGAGGTGCACGCCGTGGGCGACTGCGCCGAGCCCTGGAACATCCAGCGCGCCGTGACCAACGCGAACCTCGTCGCCCGCGCGCTGTAGGAGGCGCCGCAGGCGCAAAGCGAAAGGCGGAGAGGCGGGGCCGGAAGTCCCGGGCCGCCCCCGCTGTCGGGCCCGTACGGTTGCAAGAATCGTGCGGGCCCGATGCGTACCGCGAGCGTCACCATAGCGCCGGCAGACGGCGCGTCCGGGCGATTCCCCAAAACCGCGCGGTTTTCAGGGACAAACTGGCAGGACGCACACGGCGGCGCGGGGTGCGCAGAAACGCGGAAGCGCGAGAGGCGGTCGGCTTTCGGTCGAATGCGCATCCACGGAAAATGCCGGTCATTCGTGCGGCAAAGTTTGACCACCGGTAATTCTTCGGCAACGTGCAATTGGCAGCCAAACGGCCATTTAACGGGCTGACGGGGAGCCGATCATCCTGTACGGCATGTCGACTTAGTGTCAGCCACCTCGGTTTTGTGTTCGCGTCCCTCGACCACCGCGCGTGCCTCCTCGACGCCCGTCACCCCAAGCTTGGCATAGATGTGGCGCACATGGCTCTTCACCGTGTTATGCGCAATGCAAAGCCGCTCCTCCACCTCTTTGAGCGAGGCTCCCTCAAGACGCATGAGCAGCACGTCCTCCTCACGGCGGGTCAAGTCGTAGAGACGTGCCGCGCGCGAGCAAAGCTCGGCAAGGCTCGGAGAGTGCGCATTCCCCTTCGGGGCATCGGACGGTTTGATACCCCAGGTGCCTGCAAGGTTGCGCTCCGAGGCAAGCGCCATGAACGCCACCGTCACCACCACGATGAGCACGGACACCGCCAGACGCGTCGCGCCCTCGGCGGCAAGCCACCCGGCAAGTTCCACCGTCAAAAGATTGGCGGCCAAGGTGCCCGCATTGCCACAAGCCAGGGTGAGACCAAAGACCCACAGAGCATTGACACCACGTCGATACGACAGGTCGAACAGAAGCGACACCACAAACGCCAGCAGCAACTCCTGCGCCGCACGCGTGGCCACCGCACCCGCCACCGCCATGCCGGGACCGTTGAGCTGGCACAGCATGCCAGCCAGCATAAGTGGCAGCACGGCATAGCGAATAGCCCGATAGGGGAACCGCTTGAACCCCATGACAACGACGGCGAGCAGAATTCCGTAACACGCGATATTGGCCACGGCGCTGTAGCCTTTGTCGTCCTCGCTGATCAGGTTGAGCGAGAACTTGGCAGCCAGGTAGAAGACGACCAGGAGCAGCACCGGCTGCTGGGGAAACTCCCAACGAGGACTCACCTGCTCGCCGGCCGCATAGGGCAGGCCGGCCACCTTGCGCGAGCCGACGGCGAAACAGGCGAAGGCAAAGGCGGGCAGGCAGCATATGCAGGCGTCCGCAACGACGCCGGCCGCCCCCGAGACAAGAGGGGCAAAGAACTGGACAAGGCGCAGCAGCCCGGCAACGAGCGCGGCCGCAATGTAGTAGAGCATCGCGTAGTCGATACTCAAGCGGGCAAGCTGCTCGTACCAGGCGAGCATAAGCAGGCTGATGCCCGCGGAGGCAAGCGGCGTGCCAACAAGGAAAAGCACGCCGGCAGCAACCCTGCCCGGCAGGCCTATGGACAGCATGACCAGAACCGCCCCCGTGACGCACGCCGCGGTCGCCACAGCGAGGAGCGGCATGCGCCCCGCAAAGGAAAAGCCCCTTCGCGAACGAACGGCAACGCAGACGTGCACCGCGATCGATACGGTGTAAAACACGTATATCGATGCCGAGCCGAGAGAGCGGGCACCCAGAGCGGTGCGCCCCATGAACAGGATGGGAAACGCCAGGGCGAAGCAGAGGCCGAACAGGGCGGGGACATACGGTCCGCAAACACGGCGGAACAGGCCCTCGCCCCCCGCCCCGCCCACCATACCGCCAGGGCCTTCCCTGAGCTGCTCCCCCATCTCAACCCCCATCTTCCTCGAAACGCTTCGCACGCGTCCGCGCCCCATTATGGGGCAAACGCCCTTGCGCATGCAGCTCGCAGACGGGGTGAGGTTTGTCACACCCCCCAGACGCCGGCATGCATCTACGGTTTCACCCCTCGCTCCGCCTTTCGTCTACGGCCTTCGCGGCGCATCGTGGTGTCCGTCACGCAGGGACCGAACGTTCCGATAGAAAGGAGCACGTCATGGAGAACGTATCGCGCAGAAGCTTCATCGCGGGAGCCGGAGCAGCCCTGGCCGCCACCGGCCTGATGGCCGCCGCCGGAACCCACGCGTTTGCCGACGAGGCCGCCGGGGCACTGGTCCCCGGCACCTATACCGGCTCGGCCGACGGTCTCGAGAGCGCCGTGACCGTGACGATCACCGTCGACGACTCCGGCGTCATCTCCGACATCGTCGTTGACACCTCGGGCGAGACCGCCGAGATCGGCGCCGCAGCCCAGGACGAGCTGCAGGCCCAGCTGCTCGCCGCAGGCTCCGACGACATCGAGGGCGTGAGCGGCGCCACCATCACCTCGGGCGCCGCCAAGAAAGCCATGGCCTCAGCGCTCGAGCAGGCCTCGACCGGCGCCGCGGCGCCCGTCGAGGACGCCTCTGCGACCCCCGGCACCGCCTCTCCCGAGGTTCCCTCCTGGCTCGGCGAGAAGCCCGTCATCACCGACGAGGACTGCGTCGAGGTCGTCGACTGCGAGCTGCTCATCGTGGGCTCGGGCACCGCGGGTCACTTTGCCGCCATGAGCGCCGTCCAGTCCGGCGCGAGCCCGCTCATCATCGACAAGGCCGCCGTGGGCCTGGGCATCCGCTACCAGATGGGCGCCATCAACACGAAACTTCAGCAGAGCGCCGGCATCGCCATCGACCGCAACGAGATCACCGAGGATTTCGGCCGCTACTCCAACTACTGGAACGACCCCAAGCTCGTCCACCTGTGGTACGACAAGAGCGGCGCCATCTTCGACTTCTACGACGACCTGTGCAAGCAGGCCGGACTGCGCCCGCACCTCATGAACTACGCCAACCATGAGGAGGCGCGCTACACCGGCTTCATCGAGTGCAACGAGGTGCTCGCCGACAAGGATCTCGGCCTCGACCCCGCCCAGGTCGTGGAGGCCTACGTCGAAGAGAACGGCGGCACGTTTCGCTACAACACCTCGATGGTCGAACTCGTCCAGGACGAGACCGGCAAAGTGCTCGGCGTGTACGCTACCAACGAGGACGGTGACCACATCCGCATCAACGCCGAAAAGGGCGTCATCATGGCCACGGGCGGCTATGCCCACAACCGCGAGATGATGCGCGCCCTGCAGCCCCAGGCCGCCAAGGTCTACGCCGGCGAGCGCGCACCCATCACCAACCAGGGCGACGGCATCAAGGCGTGCCTGTGGGCAGGGGCAGCCAAGGACGACAAGACGGCCTGTATGCTGTTCGAGCGCGCGGCGCTGCCCATCGGCACCACCGACGTGCAGAAGGCACTTGAGGAAGACGCAAGCAAGCTATTCTGGATGGGTAGCCAGCCCTTCCTCACCGTGGACCTCAACGGCGAGCGCTTCTGCAACGAGAGCGGCCCCTACGACTACCGCCTGCACGCCATCGCCGGCAAGGGTGGCGTGATGGTCGAGATCATCCCCGGCAACTACCACGAGCACAACCTCGCCTACGACACCGACGGCTGCTCCCGCAGCGTTCCCATGCCCCTGTGGGACGGCGAGGTCGAGTACATGAAGGAAGACACCACCGAGCAGCGCGGTCAGTTCATGATCGACAACCCCGACTGCTTCGCATGCGCCGATACCATCGAGGAGCTCGCCGAGCAGCTCGGACTGCCTGTCGAAAACCTGGTCGCCACCGTGGAGCGTTACAACGAGCTGTGCGCCAAGGGCGTCGACGAAGACTTTGGCAAGGAGTCCTTCCGCATGCAGGACTACACGCAGCCCCCGTTCTACGGCGCCTACATCTCGGGCCTCATCCTGTGCACGTTCGACGGCATCGTGGTAAACACCAAGCTCCAGGCGCTGCGTCCCGACGGCAGCGTAATCGACGGCCTGTATTGCGTGGGCAATGACGCAGGCCGTTACTTCTGCGACACCTATCCCAACATCACCGCCGGAGCAGCCGGCGGCAAGAGCGCTACGTTCGGGTGGCTTGCCGCCAAGGTCGCCCTGGGCGAAGAGATCTAAAATAACGCCAGGTGACCGAGGGGCACATCTAGGCGAATGGACGTGATGGCTGGGGGCGGGCCGATGTCGACTCGCCCCCAGCCTGTTTGGATACGTGCAGACCTGCGCGCCAGGCCGTATCGGGCGACACGGGCCCTCCGTTGACGCGCTGTTGTCGGACGAAAGTCACGGAATGTGACCCACAAACCGTGACTTTCGTCCGACGTTTTGTGGGTTGATATTCTAGCGGGACCGTTGCGCGCAGGTCGTTGCGGCTATGTGGGCTGACACGTGTCTAACTTTCGAGCAAGCCGAAGGCTGGTCGGCAAAACTGCAGGCAACGCATGTTGGACTTAAGAGTTTTTCAGAAATTAGACAGCCGTCAGCCCGCACAGACGTCTCAGCGGCGGTCGCCAGCCATCGTGACGGGCGCCCGCCGGCCGCCCATCACGCCGCCATCACCCAACTGGGCAGCGATACCGGCGCTTCCCCCGCGTTCCCTTCCCGCACTCGACCGCCCCCTGCGGACAGCCGCTCACGCACGCCATGCAGTGCGTGCAGGCCTTGCCCCATGCGGGTCGGCCCGCCTCAAGACGGATGTTCCCGAGCGGACACAGCCTGACGCACGCGCCGCAACCCGTGCACGCATCGGTCGCCGACGGCGTCACCGACTTGATGTACACAGCGTTGAACAGGGCGTTCACCGGCCCGCTTTTGACGATGTCGCCCAGCCCGGGGCGAGGCGGAATCAAATCGTCGCCCCGGCGGATGCGCTCAGCAACCTCGAGAATCGCCGGTTCGGCGTCGGCAACGATGCGGCGCGACTCCTCCTCGGTCGGAGGATCGAACATGACGATGTAGTTGTCGGGCATGACGATCTGCGCACAGCCACGATACGCAAGGCCAGCGCGTCTGCACAGGCGCGCAATCGACGCCGGTGCGTTGCCGATCTCTCCCCCGCAGGTCAAGACAAAGTAGGCGTCGCGCCAGTTGCCCGCGTCCTGCGCACGCACGGGTCCATGGCCCCTGCTCGCCAAACTCGGACCGCGTTCTTCGCCCCGGCGGGAAGAGGTCTTGGCCTTTCCCCCGAAGTCGGAGCGCTCAATCCAGTCGCGCACGACATGGGGCAGCTGCCAGGCATAGGTCGGCGCTACGAACACCAGCGGCTCCATCGGCGAGGCAGGCATGGCCGCAAGCCCCCTGCCCGCAAGCGCGTCGTTGATGGAGCGGACCTGGTGTCCGGCAACCTCCGCAATGCGGCGGGCAACGTAGCTGCTGTTGCCAGTGCCCGAAAAAGCAAAAATCATGAGCATCCGCCCTCTCTGCGCGCTTGCCCTTTTCAGGGCAGTCCTTGAATGCGTGGCGGCGGTTCGGCCGAGTCGGCGATTCCGAGCGCACGCCACCCGCATGACTGCCTCCCCATATGGCCGCCGCCCCCGCACCCGACGTCGCGACGTTCTTTACGGGATCATGGGGACCATAATACGCTTTTCTCGAACCACTCCCTTCGCGCCGTCCTTCGAAAGGAAGCGTTGCGCGACTTGGCGCTATCTTTGCGGGTTGTCTTCCAGAAAACAGAGGGGCACTTGCGAAAAAGTGGCCTTACTGAGCAAGCTTGAAGACCCTTGGGCGGTTGTGTATCAACCGAAATGTAGCACGCACTCTTTTCAAACCGGTTCATAGCCATCTGACCAGCGGTTTTCCCAAGCCACGTTCCCTGGTTCATCTTCGCCTGATGTCGCAGCGGCCCGAAAACCGCCCCTCCGCTTACTCAACAAGAGGACTTTTTAGCAAGTGCTCGGGTGATTTCTGGATTGCTCTCCCCGTACCGGCAAATCGCTATGCAAACCATTGCAGGAAATATGCAATCAGCTTGTCGACATCGCGAAGTTCCCCAACCATGGCAATCTAACATCCTCATTCGACCGACATACACGGATTGGAAACCCCTCCCCTTGCAATCTCCGCTTGGAACTCGTACTCTATAGCGGTCAATTAGTTTGTATGCAAACTACTATTCTCCCTAAGCCGCGCCCCGGCTCCGCCGGAAAGGAATCCGCCGTGCTCGATGACGAGCTGCACGTCCTCATACGCAAGGCCTACAACCGCACGAACCGCGCCATGGTGCGCTTCACGGCGGGACTGGGCCTCAAGCCCGGCCAGCCCAAGGTGCTCGAATACCTATCAGAGCACGATGGGTGCACCGCGCGCGACATTTGCCAGGGATGCATCATCGACAAGTCGACCATGGCGATTCTGCTGCCGCGACTCGAAGAACAGGGACTCGTCCGCCGCGAGACGAGCAGGCAAGACGCTCGCATGGCCCACGTGTACCTCACCGAGCAGGGATGGGAGCTGGCGCGCGCCATTCGGGAAGGGGCGCGGCTCATCGACGCGCGCTCGATCGAGGGCGTGCCCGAAAGCGACCGGGCGGCGACCATACGCACGCTGCGCCATATCGTCGGCCTCGACGACGAGGCGCTCGACGTAACGACGGGGTTAGCCGAAGGAGCAGATGACGACATGCCGCCTTCGGGGAGTCCCAACCCCATCCCGCAGTAGCCCTGTAGCACAGGCAGGACGACGACGCAGGCGGCAGGCAGACCGCAAAGAGCGCCCAAACGCAAGCGCACACAGAAGAAGCGCGCACAAACGAAACGAGTACAAAAGGATGCAGCACCTATGACCGAAGCACCTGCAAGCACAACACCCGCAAACGCCCCGTCCGGCAACCCGTCGTCCGACAAGCCCGTCGAAACCTCGAGCTACTCGGCCCACCACCTGGTGGCCCGCTACCTCTGGTTTGTCGCAGGCGTGCTCATCAACTCGTTCGGCATCGCGCTCATCACCAAGGGAGCACTCGGCACCTCGCCCATCTCAAGCACGCCGTACGTGCTGAGCCTGCAGTTCCCGGTGCTGACCTTCGGCACGGCGACGTTCATCGTGAACTTGCTGTTCATCGCGCTGCAGATCGTCCTGTTGAGGCGCGACTTTCAGCCGGTGCAGCTGTTGCAGCTTGTGGTGAACGTCGTGTTCAGCGAGTTCATCGACGTGAGCACGCGCCTGCTCGGTTTCTTCGAGCCCACCTCCATCGCGGTGCAGCTGCTATGCGTGGCGATGGGCTGCGTCGTGCTCGCGCTCGGCATCAGCATCGAGGTGGCACCCAACGTCATCCTCGTCCCCGGCGAAGGCGCCGTGCGCGCCATCGCGGCCGCATGCAAGATACGCTTCGGCACGGTGAAGATCTGCTTCGACCTCTCCCTTGTGGCGATTGCCCTCGTGCTCAGCCTCGTGTTCTTCCACGGTATCCAGGGCCTCGGCCTGGGTACGGTCATCTCGGCGCTCGTCGTGGGCAAGCTGGTGAACCTGTGCAACGCGCATCTGCCGTTTTTGGAGCACATCCGCCGGCTGGCGCGGTAGGGTATCCGCCCTTTGCCCCTCGCGCCAAACGTACACCGGCGCACGTCGTCCTACCCCAACCGACCCGCGACCCCAGAGAACACGAACGCCCGCCCCTCCTTGCGATAGGAGAGGTAGCCCTTCTCGACCAGGTCGAGCAGGTCGGCTCGGGCGGTGGCGTACACGACGCCGTAGAGTTCGGCGTAGTGCTTGAGCTTGATCGACATCGCGGGATTGCGTTGGGCGACGAGCAGGAAATCCTTCTGCCGGCGGTTGAGCCCCGCCACGTGCTCGAGGCGCTCGCGACTCGACGCGGCCTCCTTTTCGAGGGCGGCCACCTTGTCGGCGATGCGCAGCAGCCCCCTCAGATAGGTGTCCGCCGCCCCGGAAAACTCGAAGGTGCAGTCGAGCCCCTCGTCGGAGCCGACCTCGCGTACCAGATGGGCGTGCTCGGTCACGAAGCGTCCGGCATAGTCGTTCGTCCGATAGCCCGACATGCGCGAGAAGGGAACGTAGGACAGGACGGGCCGTTCGATCTTGACGAAGAACACGCGCCGCGCCGGCGAACAACTCGCTCAGGTTGGCGACGATTCGTTCGGCGGGAGTCTCCGGCGCGCGCTCGCCCGTCCAGATCGCCTGCAGGGCGGTCTTGTTGAGCTCGGTGAGCCCGTCGCGCCGCGCGAGCGAATAGACCTCGTCGACCACAAACGGCAACAGCCCATAGTCGGCCCGGCCGCCCTGGCGCACAAACGCGTTGAGCGCCGAATCGGGGTAGGACATGGACATGATCTGGTTGAGCGCGAGCTGGGTGCTCTTGGGGACGAACGCCCACGAAACGTCGCGGTCGACCCGGAACCACGGTTTGACCCCCATCGTCACGCCGGCAACCCGACGCAGCGCGGCGAAGTGGCGCCACAGCTCGACGGGCGTGCAGCCGGGCGGCATCGGGAGGTCCGAAAACTCGTCGAACGAAAGCGGGCGTTCCACAAGCACGCTCCACGTCGCAATGTACTCGTCGGTGCCGACAGGCCCCGGGAGGTGCCCGCCCGAAAGCGAGCGACCTCCCTCGTCTCCACGCCCCGTCATGGCCAGTCTCCCTCCGCCGCCGTTCGCCGACATGTGTGGACGTTTGCCACCCTTGCTGGCAATCGTTGATAGTATGCGCCCATTTGTGGCGAACTATCAATTTAAATCGTATTGACATTTAGGTGCGACCACCGTATATCGCGTCATAAACCAGCTCGTTCATCGGTCGAACATGACGGAGAGGGAGGACCGAAACGGCAAACTTGGAACGACGCCATCGACCTGTACTACGAGCGCCTGGGCTGGGACCGCGCGACCGGCTGGCCCACGCGCGAGACCTACGAGCGGCTGGGCATGACCGACGTGGAGGCCGCGATGGAGGCCGCCGGCAAGATTCCCGACACCGGCGCACCCTATACGCGCAAACCTTCGCCGTTCACGGTCGATGGACACTTCAAGCCCGAGGACTACGAGCCGGTGAAGGACCCCAAGGAGCTGTTCGGGGCATACGCGAAGTAGGCGGCGCGAAATTGCGCGCGGCGACGTCCCGACGGGACACCGTGCACCCGGTGTGGCGGGACGTCCTACTGGAACTAGGCGTCGTCGCGCAAGCCGCCCGCGTATCGTGAAACGGGCCGAGCCGGGGGGCGGGCCGCGCTGGGGAAAAATCGAACTTGTGTACGACATCCGGCAGGCAGAAAAATCGATATATTTCCAAATTGGAAACTGCATTTTAGAATCCGGGCAATCAACATTCATCCGTCAGGCAGAGTGCCGTGCACAACCTCGATTCTTTCGCATCGAAACTTCTGGTGGGTAGCACCAAGGTGAGCCCATGACCCCGTGGCCCGCCAGCGGTACCATTTCCCCGACGGGCGGCGACTGGAGGCTCCGCGATGGACGCGCAGGCGGGGATGCTGGCGAGGCTCTTCGAGCACTCGATGGGGCTCGGCCCGGAATGGCGGGTCGAGGACGTGTGGTTCGAGTCGCCGGAGACCGGCGACGAGGAGCTGCACATAAGGGTTGGCAGGGCGCCCGGCAACGCCGTGTCGTGCCCGGAGTGCGGAGCCCGCTGCGGCGTCTACGACGCCCGCGAGCGCGCCTGGCGCCACCTCGACATATGGCAGTTCCGCACGGTCGTGCACTGCCGGGCGCCGCGCGCCGACTGCCCCGAGCACGGGCCCCGGACCGTCCGCATGCCGTGGGAGCTGCGCCCGAACTCCCACTTCACCGCCCTCTTCGAGGCGCAGGTCCTCGTGATGGCGATGTCCGGCATGACGGTCAAGGCGATCTCGGCGCAGGTCGGGGAGTCGGACTCCCGGATATGGGCGATGCTCGGGCGCGCGGTCGCCGAGGCGATGCCGGGCGCCGCCCAGACCGTGGACCGCTTCCACGTCATGCAGCTGCTCACCAAGGCCCTGGACAAGACCAGGTGCGCCGAGGCGAAGTCGTGGGAGGAGAAGGGGCGCCTGCTCGGGGGCACCAAGTACGTGTGGCTCAAGCGCCCGGAGAACCTCACCGAGCGGCAGGCGGCCAAGAGGGCGTCGCTCGCATCGGAGCACCTGCTCACGGCGCGGGCCTGCGCGATGGTCGAGGCCGTGCGCGCGGTCTACTCGTGCGCCACGAGGGAGGAGGCCTCCGCCGAGCTCGACCGGGCCCTTTCGTGGATCATGCACTCCAACGTCCCCCTGATGAAGGTCGCGGCGAGGACGATCCGGGACGAGCGCGAGGGCGTGCTCAACTGGTTCTCCGTGCGGGCCACGAACGGCTTCCTCGAGGGCATGAACTCGATCATCCAGTCGCTCAAGCGGGCCTCGCGGGGCTTCAGGAACGTCGGCCACTTCACCACCATGATATTCCTCAGGCTGGGCCGTCTGGATTTCTCCGCGCAGCTCGCCTCCGGATGTGCTACCCACTAGAAGCTCGAAGAGCCGGAAAAGCTGCCGATTGTCCTGGTAAAAGACGGAGGGCCGCCATCGTTGGGCGACCCTCGGTATTACCGCGCTTTTGTGCTTTGCGCAAAAGCGCCTAGCGTAACCGCGACAATCGATGCGCGTTACCTCGAAGCCCCCTCGAGGGCGGTCTCGACCGCGTCGAGGATGGCGTTGGAGGTGACGGTGGCGCCGGAGACGCCCTCGACGCCCTCGGTACCGCCGGCCTCGACGATGAGGGCGGGCAGCTGCTCGATGGCGTTGGTGCCGATGCCCTGGGTCTCGGAGTTGTCGCCGACCTCGACGGAGGCGATCTTGCCGCCCTCGACGGTGACGGTCACGGGCACGTCGCCGCCGATGCCCTTGCCGGTGCCCTCGTAGGTGCCGTCGGCGTAGGAGCCGGCGGCCACGGCACCCTTGCCATCCCCCGAGTAAGACGAGAAATCGGCATCTGCTCCAGGGTCTGTCGATGACATTCCCGGGTACAGAGACCCAAGCGCAGCATTAAAACCCGTGGCGTCTATTGCGAAATTGTACTCATTGATGGGGTCGTCACTTTCCACGAGGTTGAAACGCACGGTTCCCCCGCGAGAGAGTATGTCACGTATCAACTCATAGTCGGAGAAGTACACTCGATCAGAACCTTCATACAGATAGGCGGGCATCTCGTAGACCTCGCCGTTTGAATCTAATACCTTTGCATCGTACCCAATCGTCATATAGCCCTTCACTCGATGAGACCCATACTCATCTAGCGTTACGGCAAAGCTTTCGTTATCGAAGAGAACCCTAAACTCAAGTTCATCATCCGTGGTCGCGCTATTGCTAAACGTTCCTTCCCCCGCAATAGACAGATAGGCCTCATCTGTAGGCCGGTCAAACTCATCAACATAGTATTTGATATTCCAATCACCTAAATCTGGTGAGGACTCAATTCGGCCGGCGGAGGGACTTTCGGCAGAAGCGCCCGTATCACCCGCCGGCTCGATGGAGCTGTAAAACTCGTCAATAGCTGGAAGAACGGCCTCAATTTCGTAGGGTGCAAATACCGTAGAAACAGTAACAGGCTGAGTTCCGTTAACAATGGCAAGCGACATCATTAAACCGGAATCGTCGTCGGAGGGCCCAAAAAAGAACACCGTAAAGAATGTATTATTGTTGCTGTAGGAAAGGCAATCGATGTACGTTTGCCCCATGCTTTCCGCGAGGAGCTCGCCAACGGAATCGGAATCGTAACTATTTATTATCAGGTCTACTTCATCGCTAGTAAAAATGGCTTCAGCGTCTGTGAAGCCGGCAACAAAGTTGCATGTCTCCGAAGAAAATGCATAATAAATCTTATCAGCCTCTTGTTTTTCTATTGTGCAATCAAAGCCATCTGGAACCTGGAATGTCAAACCAAGCGCTTGGTTACCCTCTGCATCCACTGACGACCGAGCGCTGTCGATGATGTCCTGCAGAGAGCCGTCCGATGCCGCTAAAGCGGGTGGGGCGATGATTCCAAGTCCTGCAACTGCCACAGAAAGCACGGTTGTTGCTAAAGTCGCTCTCAAAGAGATGCTTGCAAGTTTCATGTTTCCCCCTTCTCGTTATAGTAGACACGCTAAGCAAATGGAGACTTCTAAACGCCCGTCTTCTCACATAGGACAAAGATACACTTACATCTTTATTTTATTTGAGCCAATCGGCAAAGATGATGTCTACTCCCGTAGATGGCATGGAATATAGAACTTGGTTCTAACAATCACCCAGATAAGGGATAGATGGCGCGACGGCCGGCGCTGTGCCATCCTTATGCGTGCCAAACGGAGAGTCAGCCCGAGCGCCCGCCCGGTTCTCTGCTCGGCGACAATTCCCTCCGGTCGGGCGTTCGGGCGGACGGGAAGACGCCGCCATGAAGCGCGCGAACCCCTGCCCGGGCCTCGCCGGCGGCCCGCCCGCCGGCGAGGCCGACCTGCCGTCCGCCGCCGTCGCGGAGGGGGGTGCGCCACATCAGCCACCGCACGGCATGGGTTGTTTAGTCAAGTGGTTTTGAACAGAATGCGCATCAGAAATTGACCAGGTTGCGCAAGCGATCCGAGCAGAGGATTTTGAGCACCTGCCCCTCCTGCATGAGCGCGTGCCTCACGCGGTATGACTCGCCCCGGAACTGGACGAGCCTGCCGTGGTGGACAACGCGGTCGATGACCGCCGCCGCCATCTGGTCGTCGCCGAACACCCCTCCCCAGCGCGAGAACTCGAGGTTGGTCGTGATCACCACGCTCTGCCTCTCGTAGGCGTCGGCGAAGACCTGGAAGAAGGCGCGCCGACGGCCCCGCTGGGCGGTCAACGCGCAGTAGAGGCGGGTGCAGGGGCTGCGCGCAAGCTCCCTGGGCACGGTCCCTGCCGATTGACCCGGCGGTCTCGCCCACGCCCTTCCCATGCTTGCGGAGGCACATGGCGTACTCGCGCCCCTCGATGGCAAGGTGGGCGCGCCGCCACCCATGGCTGCCTTCTGATGATGTTGTCGTCGCAGGCGTCATCGCATCGGGGCGCCGCGGGCCACCCCAACGGGGGTTGTTGCACTTGGAATGGAAAGCAAAGCCTGAATAAAACTAGGACGCATCCGCTTTCGCGGACACACCCTTACAAAACCAAGAGGTTTTTCAGCTGCGGATATCGTGTACCTCCGGAACCCGGATGTCAACTACCTCATGATGAAGTCGAAATGCGACACAAGCGCCTTGATTGCCAAACTGGCGAAGTAGACAAGATGATGCTTGACGCGTCCCTCATCTCGATTTACTGTAGTAGATAGCCCCGTTCCTGCCCCACCTCATTCGCCATCAGATGAATGGAGACCGGCCATGATTACCACACGCAACTGGCACCGTGCAGCGGTAGCGACCGTATCACTGTCCCTCGCGGGAATATGTCTCGGATCGCCCGCTCCAGCCGGGCTCGAGCTATTCAACTCCACTTCCATTGCACTGGCCGAAGAAGCCTAGCAAGGTGGCGGTCAATATGCCGACGGTTCCTATGGAGCGGCCGGTGAAGGTATGGGTGGCCAAGTACCAGTCACAGTTGTCATTGAGGGCGGAGTTGTAGCCAGCGTAACAATTGGGGAAAACAGCGAAACTCCAGGTATCGGTTCGCAGGCAATTGAACAGCTGCCTCCAGCCATTATTGCCGCAAATGGCACAGAAGGCGTAGACGCCGTTGCTGGAGCAAGCGTAACCTCTCAAGCAATACTTTCCGCCGTTAACAGCTGTCTGACCGAGGCGGCAAGCAAAGCCCAAGCGCAGCCCGCAGGAAGCGAAACTGAAAGCCCGGCAGATGAAGCTTCGGCCGAAAACACAGAAGAGGCGTCGGAGTCGCAAATACCCCAGACTGTAGATATAGCCGGCATACAGTTGGTTCTTCCCGCCGGATTTGAAAGCCTCTCATACGATGGGGGCGCACGCGCATATTCCGTCAGCAGCGGCATCGTCATCGACGCCGGCATCATTTCTCTTCCCGCAGGCGACCCCATTGCCGGTCTCGTTGAAGTGGGCGCAATCGGTCAGGTGTCTGGCACCTTTAACCTGTATGGGGCAGACGGATCGATCGCTGGTACCGCCCGAGTTTTCAACATGCCATCCGGCAATGACTCCCTCACGTTCTACATCGCCGATTGCACCACATCCGATGGTCGAAACGTCCATGTACGCATCTCCTGGCCAGCCTCGATGACGCAGGCCAATCACGACATCATCGCATCGTTGCTAGCTTGCCTCGGAACAACTGGCCAAGGCGAGGTCGATGAGGTGGCGCTCAGTTTGCTCGGCATGACAGCGGAAGAAAGCACCCAGGCAGCGCCAGCAACCGAGGAAGTCCCCCAGGGGCCAGAAATGCAGGTGCTCCAGTTCAACGGTATGCAAATAAGCGCGCCCGCGGAAATGGCATTTTATCAGGAAAATAATGGAACCGTGTTCTACGCTACTTCACAAAACCCACCTGACATGATGGTCTATATGAACTGTACGGGCATGTATAGTTCGGGTGACTTGGAGACGGACTACTTATCCATCCAGTATGCGGGTAATCAAATGGCAAATGCAGGTTATACGCTCATAGAGTCGTACCCGTCAACCACACCGAGCGGACAGCCTTCCTACGTCCTCACATTCGATGATGCCGCAGGCGTGAGAACTACCTATGTGCACCTGATTCTTAACGATGGCCAGTTTGGACAAGTAGGAATTACATACTGGCCAAACGACCCCACATACGCCGCGCTCGTACCTGAAATGATTGCCTCCACTGATGTCGCCTGGTAGTACCGGTAGCGCACGCAGGCGTGGTGTATGAGAGTCGCAACGAAACGCGTGACAACGAGGGCCATCGCCTAGAATCGCCGGTTGCCTTGGGCTTCCGTCGAAAGAACAGGGCGATGGCCCGCAATGACATCGTACTGCAACTTACCCCCGAGCAGGGGGAGACGGCCATGACGGCCTTCACCGAGCGCACGGATCTGCGCGAGTTCGGCTGCAGGGTCCTCGGATGCGCGATAAACGCGATGATAGACGTCGACGCGCGCTCCAACAGCCGCAACGGCTACAGGGGCAGGGTGCTCAGGACGTCCGCAGGCGAGCCGAGGCTGCGTGCGCCCAAGCTGCGCCGGAGCACGTACTGCCCTGAGGCCCTGCCGGAGCGCCGTGCCCGCGTTAAAACGTCGATGGTCACCCTGGCCAGGGGGATGTACGTTGCGGCCCTCTCGACCCTCAAAGTCGAGAGGGCCGCCGAGCAGCTTGCTGTGGTCCTCCCTGGGCAAAGAAGGCCGAGGCGTTCCGCTCCAGGCTGCTGGGTCCCGGCTCACACCCCTACGTGTGGTTCGACGCCATCTGCATGAAGCGCAGGGTCGCCGGGTGTTACGCAGCCCGGGACGCAGTCGCCGCCATCGGGCTGGTTGAGGACTGCCACAAGGAGTTTCTCGGCGCCCACATCGACACTGAGTCCTACGAGGGCTGGAAGAGGTTCCTACTGGGGCTGCGCACCCGTGACTTCGGGGCGTGCGGCCCGTCGTTTCCGACGACCACGCGGGCCTCGTCGGGACAGTCTCGGAGGCGCTCAGCGGTTGCTGCCGGCAGGGCTGTGCGACCCGTCTGCAGCGGAATGTCAAGGGCCACTGCGTAGCCTGGCCGGCAAGGGGGGGGGTTGCAGACCGACCTGGTGTGCGCCGCGGTCGGGCGGCGCGAACCCCTAGGTCTTGCTGCTGTCCGGGGTGGTCGGTGAGTGCTTCGCCTCCGCCCGCGAGGACGACCTTGACCTCCGCGTCCTTTCCCGAGAAAACTGGTGCAAGATCCACATTAATAACGTCCCGTAGAGGGCGAACGGGGAGATCGAGTGCCGTTACCGCGCGCCATGCTGCTTCCCTCGGGGGCGTCGATGCGCAACTGACTTGCGCGGTGCTGATGGGCGAGGAGGGTTGCTGGACCTCGCAGCTCGCCTTCTCCAAGGCGTCGGCCGCCAGGGCCCTGGAGCCGACCTCGGAGTCGGAGCCGCCCGCGTCGAGGCTGCATGCAGGCGCGCCTCCGAGATAGTCAGGGAGGTGGTTGACCGACACGGGCCGAAGATGTAGGATGCGTGTCGGTTCAGGAGGCGAGGTCATCGTCCCCGTCCGCTTCTTACTCCACAAAAAACGTGCGACAAAGTGTTCAATGCCAAGACGTTGTTTACGCCCCGGGGATGGCAAATAGGGATGGCTCCCGCATGCTGTGGGTTGTTTACGCTTACGGAAGAGGGGGCCATCTCATGTCCCAACATCCTGACGCAAGGCTCGCACCC
>DBEYOB010000021.1:0-5536 GCA_048173955.1 Coriobacteriales bacterium | reverse complement strand
TCCGGTACGACGCCCAAGAGACTAGCGGCGCCGTTGGCGAAACCGGCGGAAGAACGTTGGCGGGATTGGCACATCTGCGTTGGCGCAACTGGCGGGTATGCGTTTGCGGAATCGGCGGGTTTTACATTAGCGCTAACACGGACCCCGCTCACCGTGTTGCACGGCACCGTGGAGATGATGTCCGCGCGCGCCGATGCGGGCTCGGAGGACCCCGGCCGCCTCGCCGCCGACTGCGCGGCGCTCGCGCGCCAGATCGAGCGCATCGAGCGCTACGTGGAGGCCATGGCGGGCATCCAGCGCCTCGAGGACCGCACGGCCGCGCCCGCACCCGTCCCCGTCCCCGAACTCGTCGCGGACCTTGGCGCGGTCGGAAGCGCGCTGTGCGGCAAGGCGGGTGTCGCCTTCGAGATGGGCGAATCCCATGCGGGCGGCGGGGACGACGCAGTCGTGTCCGTCGACCGCGGCATCGCCAGCGAGGTTGCGGAAAACCTCGTGGGAAACGCGGCGCGCCACGCTGCCGCGAAGGTCTGCATTCACCTGACCGTCGAAAGGCCCCGGCCGAGCGGCCCCGGAGACGCGGGGACGCCGAATCCCGCCCAGCTCGTCCTCGTCGTCTCCGACGACGGGCCGGGCTTCTCCGCCCGCGCCCTGCGCGACGGATGCCTCCCCTTCTTCAGCGAGGACAGGTCGGCCGGCGGCTTCGGTCTCGGGCTCAGCATCGCGCGGCTGCTCTGCGAGAAGCACGGCGGGTCGCTCGAGCTCGCCAACGGCGACGGGGGCGGCGCGCGGGTCACGGCGCGCCTTGCCGTCTAGGGCGTCCGGGCGGTTGCGGCCAGAATGGCGCCGTTCGTGCACGGCGGTTGCCCAGGGTGCGCGATACCCCCATAATCGCATGCGTTGCGCACGCCCTGACCGGGAGGTTCCATGAGATACGTACTCGACAGAGACGTCGCCCTTCGTTCGTGGGAGCGGATTCCGTGGGCGTGCTACCGATGGGGCGACCCGATTCCCCGCCGCCTCGAGCGCGACGCGTTCGAGCTGCTCGCACTCTGCGACGGGGAGCACGACCTCGAGCCCTCGCCCCTGCTCGGCAAACTCGTCTCGGCGAACATGGCCCATCCCGCCGCGCCGGGCGAGACATGGGATGCCTGGAGCGCGCCGTGCAGCTACGGAAACCGCCTGTTCCACAGCCTCAACTGGGCCGTCACCGGCCGTTGCAACTATCGATGCCGCCACTGCTTCATGGCCGACGGCAGCGGCCCCATGCTCGGGCAGTTCTCATGGGAGGAGTGCGTCTCCCTGCTCGACGAGTGCGAACGTTGCGGCATCCAGACCGTCACGCTCACCGGCGGAGAGCCGATGCTGCACCCCGACTTCATGGATATCGTGCGGGAATGCGCCCGGCGGCGCATCTGCGTGGGCGAGATCAACACCAACGGCAGCCTGCTCACCCCCGCGATGCTCGACGAGCTCCGCAAGCTGGGCATGGATCCCGAGATCAAGGTGAGCTTCGACGGGGTGGGCCACCATGACTGGTTGCGTGGGGTCGCCGGTGCGGAGGGCGACGCCCTCGACGCCATGCGCCTCGCTCACGGGCGGGGTTTCCGGGTCAGGGCGCAGACCAACGTCCATCGCGGCAACCTCGACGCCATGCCCGCGACCGTCGAGCTCCTCGACGCGATGGGCGTCGAGGAGGTGCGCGTGATACGCACCACCGAGACTCCCCGCTGGCGCGAAAACGCCGGGAAGGCATCGCTGGGCGTCGTCGAGTACTACGACGCCATGCTCGACCTCATGGCGCTGTGCGTGGAGCGCGACTTCGACATAGCGGTGGATCTGCCGCGCGAAGGCGAGCCCGGGGCTGTCCCCGGCATCGTCGCCGCGCTGGGCGCCTATGCATAAGCCCCGCCGCGGCGTACAGCCGCGACGGGGCCCTGTCGTCGAAACGATCGCCTGAGGTCGCACGCACCCGCAGCCGCATGCGATCCTTGCGCCCTTAGAGCTGCAGCCTCATGAGCTTCTGGAGCGCGTAGATGTAGATCTTGAGCGAGCGCTTCAAAAGCTCCTCGCTCACGCCCTCGTCCGCGCCGTGCATCGGGCCCACCCAGTCGGGCACGGGCTCGCCGGGCTCCTCGGGTCCGAAGCTCACGGCGTTCTTGAAGTGCCGCGCGTAGGTGCCGCCGCCGATGGTGAACGGCTTGGCCTGCTTGCCGGTGAACTCGTTGTAGGCGTCCACAAGCGCAGAGACCGCAGGGTTGGCGGGGTCGATATAGAACGGGACGGCATCGGAGCCGAGCACGAACGTCGCCCCGTAGTCCTCGGCAAGCGCGCTCAGGCGCTCGGCAATCTCGGACCCGGCGATCGACTTGGGATAGCGCGAGTCGATGGTCTGCTCGAGATGCCCGTCGACCAGGTGGATGGTGCCGCCGATGCAGGTCAGCGGGTCGAACAGGTCGTCGGTCGCGTCGATGCCGAGCGTGGAGCCGTCCGTCGAGGCGAACACTTTGGCGAGCAGGTCGAGGAAGCGGCGCTCCTCGCCGGAGACGAGGCCGTTGGCCAGGAGATAGTCCACCAGCATCCCGATCGCGTTCTTCGTGCCCGCGGGCAGGGACGCATGCCCGCCGATGCCGTGGGCGGTCAGCCGGGCGACGCCGTCGCCCGCATCATCGACGTCGATGCCCTCGGCCGCGGGAAGCTCCGCAGCGTTCGCCTTGAGCGAGACGCTCGCGAGGCTCGGGACGGCGTTCGAGACGGTACCGCCGTCGAATGCGACGATGCGCCCGTCCTCGAACGTCGGAGAGACGAACGTGCCGCCCACACGGCCCTTCTCCCCGCAGCATACCGGGAACTCGGCGTCGGGCGTGAACAGGAAGGCAGGGTCGTCGAAGAGCTTCTGGTAGTGCTCGACATCGCTCATCGAGACCTCTTCGTCGCTGCCCACCATCACGCGGACGGTGTAGGGAAGCTCGACGCCCTGACGTGCGAAATAGTGGGCCATGTAGGCGGTGAGCACGAACGGGCCCTTGTCGTCGATGACGCCGCGGCCGATGAGGTAGCCGTCGCGACGCGTCATCGTGAAGGGGTCCTGCGTCCAGCCCGTGCCCGCCGGCACCACGTCGACATGGGCGATGGTCGCGATCTGCGTGTCGCTCGCGCCCTTGAGGTCGGCGTAACCCATCCAGCCGTCAAGGTCGTGCGGCTCGAGGCCGAGCTTGCGGCACATATCGAGGGCGCAGGTCAGGGCACGCTTGGCCTCGGGGCCGTGGGGGGCACCGTCCTCCGCCTTCGACGCGTCGGCGACGCTCGGTATCGCGACGAGGGCGGCGATGTCCTCGAGCACGGCGGGCCACACCTCGTCGACGTAGGCGTCGATCTGTTCCAAAAGCTTCGTATCGTCGTTCACAGATTCCTCCTCGCAGTGCCGTTAGCTCAGGAAGTCCTCGAGAATCTGCTCCTCGGCCTCCTCCTCGGACAGCCCGAGCGTCATGAGCTTGACGATCTGGTCTCCGGCGATCTTGCCGATGGCGGCCTCGTGGACGAGCTGCGCGTCCTCGCTGTCCGCCTCGATGCCCGGGATGGCGCGCACCTTAGCGTTGCCCATGATGATGGCATCGCATTGAACGTGGCCGCGGCAAGCCGCCTTGCCCACGACGAGCGGGTTGAAGATCTGGACGGAGTCGTCCTGGGCGACGGAGCGGCTGATGACCTGGACGGAGGAGCCCTCCCCGTTCATCTCGACGAGCATGTTGCTCGTTGCCTCCTGCGTACCGGTCGTCATGAGCTTCTCGGTCAGCGTAAGCTTGCAGTCCGCAGCCATGTAGCAGTTCGTGTCGCGCACGGTGCTCGAGACGCCCTTGATCTGGACGGTGACCATCTCCATGGTCGAACCGTCGTCCATATGGACCTCGGTGACCGGGTTCAGGATGCGGCCGCCCGTACCCTCGCCTTCGCCGTAGTGCTTCTCGAGATAGACGACGCGGCTCCCCTTGCCGAGAAAGAACCGGTGAATGCCGTCGTGCTCGGAGGTCTCGCAGCCGTCGTTGTGGATACCGCAGCCGGCGACGATGTAGACGTCGGCCCCTTCGCCGATATAGAAGTCGTTGTACACCTTGTCATTGAGGCCCGACTCGGTCAGCACGACGGGAATGTGCACCTGTTCGCCCTTGGTGCCGGGAGCGACGTTGATGTCGATGCCGGGGAGATCCTCCTTCGTCGTGATGACGATGTTGTCGGAGTTCTGACGCGCGGCGAGATGACCGTCCTTGCGGATGTTGACCGCACCCGCGGTCTCGTCAGCCTTCATGTCGGCGATGATGGCGAGCATGTCCTTGGTGATGTCGTCGATCTCGGCCGCGCTCAGCGTGCCGGTCTGCTTCTCCTCGCTCATCGCGCGTCCTCCTCGTTCAGGCTCCAGTCGCCGAGCTCCGTCTCGACGGCGGCCATGCCGCACGACGGGTTGAGCATGTTCTTGCGGATCAGGGTCGGGAACATCTCCTCGCGCGGGCCGAGGCGGTCGACCGCACCGTCCTTGATGACGACGATCGTGTCAGCGATGTTCATGATGCGCTCCTGGTGTGAGATGATGACCAGGGCATGGTCGGGCTGCTCGCTGTGGAACTTCTTGAACGTCTCGATGAGGCGGTCGAAGCTCCAGAGGTCGATACCGGCCTCAGGTTCGTCGAAGATGGCGACGCGCGGGTTGCGCGCGAGGACCGTGGCGATCTCGATACGCTTGAGCTCGCCGCCGGAAAGGCTCTTGTCGACGTCGCGCATAAGGTAGTTGCTCGAGCACAAACCGACGGCGCTCAGATACTCGTTGCACTCCTTAGCCGAAATCTTCTTGCCCGAGGCAAGTGTGATGAGCTTGCGCACCTTCATGCCCTTGAAGCGAGCGGGGGCCTGGAACCCATAG
Organism: Coriobacteriales bacterium; assembly: GCA_048173955.1. GTDB lineage: Bacteria > Actinomycetota > Coriobacteriia > Coriobacteriales > UMGS124 > CAZUFB01. The sequence continues at coordinate 624 of DBEYOB010000021.1, read as the reverse complement.
CCGATGCCCATGCGGGCACGCTCGTCGACGGGCTTGTCGGTAATATCGACCCCGTCGAGGAAAATGCTACCCGAAGTGGGCTTTTCGATTCCCATGATCAGGCGGGCGAGCGTCGATTTGCCGCCGCCGTTGGGGCCGGTGATAACGGTGATTTTTCCCTGTTCAAGGCAGAGCGACACATCGTTGATGATGGTCCTGCCGGCCTGGCTCGAGGTCTGAACCGTCCCCTCGGCCGCCGGAGCCTTGAACGCGATGTTCTTGAGCTCGAGCATCGCTCCTCCTCCTGTACACGTGAGCAAACGTGCGGTATGCTACCGCACCGAACGGCATTATAAAACAGTTTGCCGCAAATGCCAGTGATTCAGTAGGAATATTTAACAGAGAAAAAAGGCTATAAACGCGAAAAGGGCCCCTCGGGGCCCTCCGCATGCTGCCTTGGACGCGCGGCCCGCGGGCCGGCGGCCGGGGCGGCGGGGGCACACCCGGTCCCGTACCGAACCCGGAAGTTAAGCCCGCCAGCGCCGAGGGTACTGCGGGGGAGGCCCCGCGGGAGAGTAGGGCGCCGCCCGCCCGGAGGGCGCGTTTCGCACGAGAGGGCCCCTCGGGGCCTTTTTGCGTTTCTGG
>DBEYOB010000020.1:0-48129 GCA_048173955.1 Coriobacteriales bacterium | reverse complement strand
GAGGTGCGTCGCGCCGCGATGACGCTGGGCGACCGCGAGCTCATCTCGCACGAGATCTGGTTCGTCCTGACCGGCGCCAGCGAGGCCGACCACGCCGGCGTCGAGGACTTCCTCAAGACGTACCGCTCCGATCTGCGCGGCGCCTACTTCATCAACCTCGAGTGCGTGGGCGCCGGCAGGCAGGCGCTCGTGCTCGAGGAGGGCGAGCGCCGTCGCGTCAAGGCCGACCGCCGCCTGGTGAACCTGTTCGGGTCTGCGTCGCTCAACATCAACCGCCCGCTCGAGCTGACGCGCATGAACTGGCGCGACACCGAGGCGACGCCGCTTCTGCGCCAGGGGTGCCGCGCCGTCACGGTGGCCGGTGTCGAGGGCGACGTTCCCGCCAACGCCCGTTGGACGGGCGACACGCCCGAAAAGGTGAACCCTGCCATGATCGACGACCTGGTCGACATCCTCGTCGAGGTCATCAAGAACGCGTAAGGTCCGCACGGTCGCCATGCGAGCAATCCTGCGCCCTGCCGAGCACGTCGCGGTGGGGCGCAGGCATATCGGAAGGGTGGAGGCGTGAACATCGTAATCGTTGGTTGCGGACGGGTGGGGGCGAGCCTGGCCAAGGTGCTCGACACCCCCGACAACGAGGTGGCGGTCGTCGACGTCAACCCGGTCGCCTTCGCCCATCTGGGAGGCGAGTTCCAGGGCCGCACCGTGGTCGGGCAGGGCTTCGACGAGTCCGTGCTCCTCGAGGCGGGCATCGACGTGTGCGACGCCTTTGCGGCGGTCACCAGCTCGGACGACGCCAACCTCATGGCGTCGGAGGTCGCCCGCCGCCTGCACGACGTTCCCCACGTCGTCACGCGCCTCATCAACCCCAAGCGCCTCGAGCTCTACCAGCTGCTCGGTCTGGACTACGTGTGCGACACGGAGCTGGTCGCCGAGAGTATTTCGGCGAAGATCCGCGCCCGGCGCGCCCACCACATGGACATGTTTGGCGACTACGAGGTGCTCACCTTCACCCTCGAGCTCCAAGGGGGCGTGATCCACGTCCGCGACCTCGAGGCGCTGGGCGAGATCGACGTGTCGTTGTTCGAGCACGACGGCGAGGCGTTCATGGCGACGCCCGGTATGTTTTTGCACGACGGCGACACCGTGCTCGTCGTCGCGCGCGAAAACGCCCTCGGGGCACTCGAGCCGTACATGAAGGGGCAGGACGTGAAGGGCAGGGTGTCGTAGATGTACTTCGTTCTCGGCGGCGGCGGCAAGGTGGGGGAGATCGTCGCGCGCACGCTCCTCTCTTCGGGGCACGAGGTCGCCATCATCGAGCGCAGCGAGGAGCGCTCGAACCAGCTTGCCCGCGTCCTCAAGGGGCGCTTGCTGGTCGTGAAGGGCGACTGCTGCGACGCCGGGTCGCTGCGCGAGGCCGGCATCGAGGACGCCGACTTCCTGTGCGCGCTCACCGGTCAGGACGACACCAACCTCGCCGCCTGCGAGATCTCGACGACCCTGTTCGACGTGCCCCGCACCGTTGCGCGCGTCAACGACCCGCGCAACGAGCGCATCTTCGCGAGCTTGGGCATCCAGGTGGTGAGCTCCACCGTCGTGGTCGCCCGCACCATCGAGCAGGAGATTGTCTCTACCACCTCGCGCGCGGTCCTGTCGCTCAAGCACGGCGAGTTCTCGATGCTCGAGGTCGAGATACCCAACTCCGCGACGCTGCGCGCCGACGGCGGGCGCCTGGTGAGTGACCTCGACCTGCCCCCGTCGACCGTGCTCGTGGCGCTTGCCCGCGGTGACGAGTTCGACACCGTCAACGGCCGCACCGTGCTCATGCCCGGCGACACCGTGCTGTTCTGCACGCGCAGCGAGTATGAGGACGAGGCGCGGCGCACCCTGCTCGACCTGTAGGTGTAAATCCCTGCAAGTTCGATTGTATTTGACAAATGTAGTACCCTTGATACACTGGTTGGCGAATGTCGGATGCCATAAGGCTAATTAAAGGGGTGCGGCATGGTCGAACGGCGGGAGCGCGATTCTTCGGGCGGCTTGTACGGTCGTTCGCAAGGCGATCCATACGGCACCCCATACGGTCGCGCCTATAATCGTTCGCAAGGTGACCGCAGCACATCCCGGTTTGACGCCGCCCAACGCAGCGCCAGCCCCTACGGCCGTGGCGCCGACCTCCACCATGGCAGCGGCCCCTACGGCGATGCCGGTTTTCGCGGGGGTGCCACGAGCCCGTATAGCGGGGGAGGCAGGGGCGGTCGAGGTGGAGGTCCCCGCATGAATAGGCGCGCCTTCATCGCCGCGGCGGGAGGGGTCGCGGTCGTTGCGGCACTGGGCGTTGTCGGGGGGATGTGGCTGACCCATCGCGCCGTCGCCTGCACCGTCAACGGCTCCCCGCGCGAGGCGCCCCGCGGCTCGACCGCGGCCGACCTCGTCAAGCGCGGCTACGCCGCCCCCTCGGCGGGCGACCTGGTCTCCATCCCCGACGAGAACGGCGACGTCGAGGTCCTCGAGGCGGGCGGGGGCGACCCCTACACCCTCACCGTCAACGGCGGGCAGGTCGACCCCGCGACCTACAGGCTCTCCGACGGCGACGTGCTCGAGTTCGCCGACGGCGCCGACGTGACCGAGGAGGTCGTGCAGCAGAACACCGAGATCCCCTTCAAGGCGTACATCCCCCAGGACGGCAGCTTCCTGGTGAAGGTGGGCTACGTGGCGCAATGGGGCCTGCCCGGCGTCTCGACGGTCGAGACGGGCGCGGTGTCGGGCCGCACCTACGACCGCGGCGTCACCCGGGAGCCGCAGGACTTCGTCATTGCCTGCGCCGAGCACATCAGCCCCTCGGACGGCCGGCGGCTCGTCGCGCTCACCTTCGACGACGGCCCCGACCCCGACTACACCCCGCAGTACCTCGACATCCTCGCCCAGCACGGCGCCAAGGCGACCTTCTTCAACCTGGGCTCGGCGGTCGAGGCCGGCCCCGAGTACGCTGCGCTCTCCAGGCGCTGCGCCGAGGAGGGCCACCAGGTGGCGAGCCACACCTACGGCCACCTCGACCTGGTCAAGCAGTCGGCCGAGGGGGTGAGGGATGACCTCGACCGCGCCTTTGCCGCGGTCTCCGAGGCCACGGGCGTGCCCACCAACGTCATGCGCCCGCCCTACGGCAACTTCTACGGGAGCACGTTCCTGGAGTACCTCAAGGCGGGCGGCGACATCGCCTACTCGGCCTACTGGGGCGTCGACTCGGAGGACTGGCGCGTCGCCACGAACGGCTCGGGCGTCGAGGACGGGGCGCAGCAGATCATAGCCAACTGCACGGTGGGCCTCACCGCCGACAGCTACAACGGCGCGATCGTCCTCATGCACGACTCGGGCGGCAACCGCGACCGCGACGTGGCCGCCCTGCCCGGGCTCATCGAGGCCTACCGGTCGTACGGCTACGAGCTCGTGACGATGAACGAGCTGCTGGCGGCCTGCGGGACGTTCCCCGAGTGGGTCGTCTCGGGCCATGCGGTGCGCCCCGAGGGCGCCCAGCTCCCCGGCGAGGCGACGGAGACCGTCTACTACGACCCCTACACCTTCGACCCGATGGCGCCCGACGGGGGGACGGAATAAATGGAGGTATGCTCAGCATGGGGCTCCGTCGCTCGCGTCCCGTCGGGAGTCAGAAGCAGTCCGTTAGACTAATGGGCGTCTGGGCCCGGCGGACTGACCAAAAACGGCGTTCGTGCGTGCGTCGAAAAACTTACGCGAAACCTTGGCACGCTTTTTCCGGCAAAACCGTGTCAGGGTTTCGCGTAAGTTTTCGGATGAGCGGGAAATCATGCATATGCGGCAAATTTGACTGCATGACTGAACAGGAATTTCAATGGTGGGTCGTGCGGGGGTCGAACCCGCGACCTTGGGATTAAAAGTCCCCTGCTCTACCAACTGAGCTAACGACCCATCGCATGATGCAAAACCGCATTTTATCCCATCGCAGATACCGTGTCGATTGACGATCGGCTGCTTTCACTAAATAACGTCCTTTTCTTTCTGGGTACTCGTGGGGTCATAGTGACCTTTACAAGGTTAATCTGGGTCCGTCAGAAGATGATGCTCGCCGCCAACCTCGAAGCCCTTTGGCTACTACACTGCTGGGTGGGTAGATAAGATGACGCGTAATCGTCGAAAGCGTATGATGGTTTACAGAGGGCAGGGGAGCATTTGCATCAGGAGAGGTGAACAGGGATGGCTGTTCTGTCTCGGTCGGTATATACGCCTGCCGTGCTTTCGGGCAGGCAATTTTTATTCACCCCGCAGACCCAGGCAACTGTCTCTCGAGCTGAACGGATGCTTGTACGCCTTGAAGACCGCGCGCAGAACTGCGACGTCCGAATGGCTCTGCATCGTATTCTCACGAGGCTTGAAGCCATATCGTCTGTTCGGATTGAGGGGAAGCGTCCGGAGCTATGCAGCATTCTTAAGGCTGAGTCGCTTCTCGATTTCGGAGAGGATGACGAACTGCATCGCCTCCACAGGCTCGATTTGTTCGACTTTTCCAATGAAGAAGAACGGTTGACGACGTTTGATGTCTTGCATTTCGAGGTCGCGGCAGAGCGGATATACCGCACCGAGGGATGGGAATCCGCCGTGACCCCCCAGACCCTGATCGATATTCATTCGCTGTCGCGTTGCGGGAAAACAGCGGCACGATCCGGTATTCGCCCGCGCAATAAGCCCTTTTATCTCGAGGACATTTCGGATCAATGCCCCTATATCCCGCCGTGTCCACATGAAATCGCCCTGTTGCTAGACGACTTATGCAACTTCATCAATCAAGATCTGTATTCCCCCATAACGCAGACTGCGGTGGCGCATTTTCAATTCGAAAGCATCAAGCCGTTCAAATCGGGTCTCGATAAGAGTGGGCGCCTTCTCTCGCATGCCGTAATTCACCGAAGGGGGCTCATGCGGCACTTGATTGCTCCGATAGGCCTTGAACCTGCGATTGATACAAAGGCGCATGCTCATCTATTGTTGCCTTATAGGTTTAGCTCGTCATTCGGACAAGAGGAGCTTATAAAAGCGGTAGACAGATGGACGGATTTCTGTGCGTATTCTGCCGAGGTATCTGTGCGTGTTGCCGACATTTTTCTCAATGCGATTCTTGAGCTGCGGGACTCATGGATTGAGAGATTTGGCAGGCCAAATAAAGGGTCGGCGTTAGAAGCTCTTATTAACCTGTTGGTGGGGCATCCTGTTCTTACGGTTCGCCAGGCGGCCAACCTTATCGGAAAAAGCGTGTCGGCTGTCAACGATGCGCTGCTCAAGCTGGAAAGTGCCGGCATAGTCTCGTCTGGTGAAGGACTGCGGAGAGAGGGGATCTATTCCGCTGTCGAAGCTGTCGATGTGTTGGAGCGACTCGAACGGGAACTTATGCCGCATGCGCCGGTTGCGCGAAATTCCATCAGTTCCAATCTTGGGTGATTCGACTACACGTTCCAGGTTTGCCCAATTTCCGCAAGCTTGTCCATATGGTGTTCCGGCAACCTATTCTTGTCTATGAACAGGGTTGGCGGCTAGCTCGTTGGGGAAGCTGCAGATTCCAGACCCGCCGCCCTTTTGTCGGTCGGATAGGAGGAGGGAGACCTTGTGAACGGTCGGGCAACGATATCGGGGAACGACTCAGCGCTTACTCGTCGGCGTTTTCTCAAACTGTCCGCAGGTGTGGCGGCGGCTTCGGCGATACCCTCGGTGTTGACTCCGATTGCCAGCGCGGACGAGGGGCAGGTCGAGCAGGAAGGGGATTTAGCACCAGATCTTTCCAGCAGGCCCGAGTTTATTGATGGCCAACCGGAATACGATTCCATCGTGCGGACTGTGTGCGCCCCGAACTGTGTGGGCAGCTGCGCCATCAATGCATATGTTAAAGACGACGTGTTGGTAAAAGTCGAGCCGGGTGAATTTCCGGATAATTCATACCATCGCATCTGCTTGAGGGGTATTTCCAACGCCATGCAGCGCGTCTACTCCCCCGATCGGGTCAAATATCCCATGAAGAGGGTTGGCGAGCGCGGCAGTGGCGAGTTTGAACGCATAAGCTGGGACGAAGCGCTCGAGCTTATCCGCGATACCATGCAGCACAATATCGATACGTACGGGCCCGCCTCGAACGCCTTTATCGGCATGACGGGAAACTACGGTGTGATTCCCCAGACGGTGAATGGCATGCTCGCCAACACGTACGATGGCACGCAGCTCACCAACTTCGGCATCATGGGCGATTTCGGCGTGAACCTCGGCTTTATTCCGACCCTGGGCGTGCAGCAGGACTCCAACACCTGGGAGGATTTGCTGGGCAGCAAGAGCATCCTGATGTTCGGGTGCAACTATGCCGAAACGAACATGCAGGAGATGCATTTCATCTTTGACGCGCAAGAGGCCGGTGCAAAGCTGGTCGTTGTCGACCCGCGTTTCTCTCGTACGGCGGCAAAGGCGGACTGGTGGGTGCCGATTCGCCCGGGAACCGATGCCGCGCTTGTCCTCGGTATGATGAACTACATCGTGGAACAGGGACGCATCGACGAAGGCTACATCAGGACGTACACGAACGCCTCGTTCCTCGTCGATGTTGCCACCGGCAAGTTTGCCATGAACGGTTCGGACTATCTGGTTTGGGACGAGGAGGCGGGAGTTCCCGCTCCGGTGGCCCCTCTGCCCGAAGAGACCAAGCCCGTATACCCGTCTGTCGAAGTCCATGGCGAGGTTCCCCAGGAATGTGCGGTTCCTCAGGGCGCGGCACTGTATGGCGAACATCAGATTGAAGTCGACGGCGCGCAGATGACGGTAAAGCCGGCGTTCCAGCTGTTGGTAGACTCTCTGGCTCCATGGACTCCGGAAGCGGCCAGCGAGGTGTGCGAGGTTCCCGCTGCCGACATCGTCAAGCTTGCCGACATCTACACGCTTGATGCCCCGTGCAGCCTGCGCGTAAGCCAGGGAACCAACCGTTATTGGAACGGACATCTTCCTACACGTGCCCTTATCCAAATGGCGGCCATAACTGGCAACATCGGCAAACCTCACGCTAATATCAACTGGGCTGGCGGTACGCTGATGCGCATGCTGTTCTCTCTGTCAGCCTCTACAACCCATCCGCGCGAAGGGCACACGTGCTCAACGCTTCCCGGAACCCAATGGATTGACATTGTCGCAAGTCAGCAGCCCTATCCTGTCAAGATGCTCTGGACGCAGAACTACGGATGGGGCACCCAGGGACCCGATTGGAACCGCGTTGTCAACGAGGCGCTTCCGCAACTCGATCTCATTGTCGTTTCGGAACAGATTATGACGCCCGGTGCGATGTACGCCGACCTTGTGCTTCCGGTGACAACGTATTACGAGGAGCCGTTTGAAATCGTTCCCGCATGGTCGAACATGTACCTCCAAGCACGCAAGCAGGCCATCAAACCGATGTGGGAGGTTAAGACCGACTACGAAATTGGCCAGGCGCTTGCGGACAAGTTCGGGATCCTCGAAGAGACCGAGTGGAAGCTCGACTGTGTGGAGTTCGCTCGCAAGCATATCATCGGCGAGAACGTGAGCCCCGAGTTCCAGACGATGGACTTTGACGAACTGCTCGAAAAGGGCGTGGCGCGTGCCAACTTCAAGGAAGATTATGTTGCTTTTGAAAGCATGCGGTTTGCGACGCCGAGTGGAAAAATTGAGCTCTACGTCGATTCCCTTGTCGACGTGGGAGAGCAGCTTGCCTGCTATTATGAACCGCTCGAGGGCAACCGCAACGAGAAAGCCTCGCGCTATCCTCTGACATTTATGAACTGCCGGACGGTGTATACGACGCATTCGCAGCACGTGCGCCTGCCGTGGATTCGCGAGGTCGCCCCCGAACCTTGGCTTGAAATGGCGCCCGATGACGCGGCTGCACGCGGTATCGCGACCGGCGATGTCGTCCGCGTGTATAACGACCGAGGGGAATATCACGTTAAGGCTCTTGTGACGCCGGAAATCAAGCCCGGGTGTCTCAACCAGCGGCAAGGTTGGTGGCCCGAGGACTTCCCGGGCGGCGAGCATTACAGCACACTGCTCCACATGGAAATCAACCCGGGGCAAGAAGCCGTCATGGAGACGAACTATGCGCCCTATGACAACCTCGTCGAAGTCGAAAAGGCATAAAGGAGGGGACCGATGACCAAGTACGGCTTTGCCATCAACCTCCATCGCTGCATCGGTTGCCGAACCTGCACCGTTGCGTGCAAGATGGAGCACCATCTGGCCGAAGGCATCCAGAGGATGCGTGTTCTGAACGATTCCGGAACCACGACGTATGACGTACCGGCCGGAGATTATCCGAGCGTCTCCTTCGCGTGGCGACCGGTTCCGTGCCAGCATTGCGACAATGCCCCCTGCGTCTCTGTCTGTCCGACAGGTGCGACGTTCAAGCGCGACGATGGCATCGTGATGGTGGACGAAGATGTCTGTATCGGGTGCGGGACTTGCGTGGACGTCTGTCCTTATGGTGCCCGCCAGCTCGATCCCGTGGCGCAGATTGTGCAGAAGTGCTCGCTGTGCGCCCACCGTCTGGACGCAGGGGTGGGAACGACGATATGCCAGATTACCTGCCCCAACCGGGCAATCACCGTGGGTGATATGGAAGATCCGTCGTCGGATATCGCGCAAATTCTTGCCGACTATGAGACCACCCACTATCTTGAGGAACAAGGGACTGCTCCGCAGGTGTACTACTACAGCTCCGTGGAGAAGCAGACGTTATAGGAATATATGACTGACGTGTCGCCGCGTTCGTCAATCGACGCGGCGACACGTTTTGCGAGATGGTGATCATGGTCGAACGCGATATAGAATGCAATGTTAAGTATGCCGAATCCATGTCCGTCTTAGCGGGGCTGTTGTCTCGAAGCTTGCTTCGGCCGACTCTTGACCTTGCTGGCGCGCTGATCGACGGCTCCTATCTCGCCGCGTTCGAGAGTGTCGTTGATGCGGAGTCGGACCCTCTGCTGATCGCCGCAATGGGTGTGCTGCGGGGTTATTGCAACGACTGCGCCGCAAAATCCAGCGAAGAAGTTCGCTTGGGGTTGGAGGTCGAATACAATCGGCTTTTCGTCGGGCCGGGGAAACTTATAGCTCCGCCGTATGAAAGCTATTACGCTAGTATGGGGCCCGACGGAAAGGGCGGCCGTTTGCGTACGAGCGACGAGCGGTCGGTCGTACGAGCGTATCGTGCCGGCGGTTATTCTATGCCTGATGCCTTCATCGACCTTCCCGACCACATCGCCATTGAACTCGATTTCCTTGCCTTGTTGGCTCGCGACGAGGCTAATGCCTGGTCTGCTGGTTTGGAAAATCGAGCACTTGAAGTTCGTGAAGCATTCGAGAGATTTATAGAGGAACATCTCAGTCGCTGGGTGGGCGCGTGCGCCAAGCGTGTTGACGAAGGGGCTCATTTGGGGTTCTATCCTGCAATTATGCGGATAGCAACAGTTGTCATGGAATAGGATGTCGGGGCGGTGCTGATTCCAACAGTGGACTCAGCACCGCTCCGGATGGTGGAACTAATGCGCCCATACACCGTCGCGGAACGTGGATCGTGGAATAGAAAGCAGATTCGTCTTTCGAACGGGCATGTCTTAGGAATGAGAGCCACCTTGCCAGTGCTCCCCATTGGTGGTGCTGAGCAAATGCCCAGGACTTCCTTGCCTTCCGCTTTGCCAAGTTGGCGGCGACGCCGTTTTCAAACGTGAACCAGACGCTGTGCATAATGTTTACCTTGCGGCATGAGCAGCATGGAGAAATGCATGGTACCGTGCATGTTTGATCGGTCGGGCGAGGGAAGGACCTCTTTGGTCGACACATTGGGACAGTAGCGCCCATCCATCAAAACAAATTTACTCTTTCTCGCAGATGGTCGCGAGACGGTGGTACCAACGATACTCTGCTCGTCTACCCGTCTGGTTACCTCTTGAACAGCAGCGCGTCGTCTCGGTTGGTCTGCCTGCCCAAAGCGAACTGCAGCCACGACAGTTCCGCCGCGAGCAGCGGGCCTTCCGTTGCGTCCTTCTGTGCCATGACCGAGGACGGCACCGCGAACACACGTCTCCACAGAGACCGGTTGCGCACCATCACAAGCTCGTACCGATAAATCTCGTCATAGTTCGACCTGCTCATGCCCAGATGGTGCTCGTACCATTCGGGCACGTTGCGGACGCCCTCGTCGCTTAGGAACTCCTTGACGTCGCCGCAGCCTGCCATGGGATAGTCGGGAATGCGGTAGCCGTCGTGACGTGCGATGTCCCAGATGAGCATGCGTCCGTCCGGATAGACGGCCATGTCGTCGCCGAGCACTTCGTGCAGCAGCCGCAGGACCTGGCCGCATGTCACGCCGAACGCGGTGAGCCCGCTGGTATGTGCAAGCAGGTTGTAGATTCGCTCGGCGGCTGCAATCAGCATGGGGAACTCGCTTTCTCCGAACGTCGGTTGCGGACTTTACTTTGCCGGCCGCATTGCCTCATTGTGGCGCTTGAGGCGTGTCAAAGACAGACGTTTGCCAGATTTTGGGGTGTGAATGGCGAAAAAATCCCCTTACTGAGCAAGTTGGCCAAAAGACAGGCGAGCCTGGTCATTAATTTCTGTAATTGATTAATCAATCTACCAGGTACTTTTAAATAAGCCAATGCAAGGGACGGACAATCGGCTCCGCCGTTCCTTGAAAGAGGGGCATCCAAAGACGACTGACTTGCACACTAAGGCGGTTTTTTAGCAAGTGCCCCCGCGATTCCTGGATAGAAGGATCAAACAGGGCAGTTTCTATTCAAGAAATGATTTTTAATCCCTACGCCGCGAACCCATCTTCCGCGTTCTGCCGAAACAATCGTTCAAAAGGGCGGCGTTCAAGAGGGCGGCTCCAAGATGGAAGGCAACGCTCTGAGATGGAACGCAAAACAAAAGCCGGCAGCTCTTCAAGAGCTGCCGGCCGTCATTGCAATGGAGCGGGCAACGGGATTCGAACCCGCGAATACCAGCTTGGGAAGCTGGGGCCTTACCACTTGGCGATGCCCGCATATGCGCTGAGCGAATCAGCGTAGGGGGTAGTATAGCCCGAGCCGGACAATGTGGCAAGAAGTATCGGTCGAACGTGGAACGCGCACGAAATACCCGCACACGATGCGACTTCACAGCCCGCGGCCTCTCGTGCCTCGGTTCACGTCGTCGGCGTATCCTCGCTTCCGTTCGGGCTCCGTTCGCGGACCGTCCGCGCAAGGCGCGCATCCCCTTCGTTGGCGCGTAGTAGCATGGCGGTCGAGAGAACCGCCGCGTCGCCCGCCCCGGCTGCGCCTTCGACCAGAAAGGACCCCCCATGCCCTCCCCGTCGTCCTCATCACCTGCGCCCACCCTGTCCGACCTGCTCGAGTCCTTCGACCGCCTCCAGCAGGACATCTGCGGCTACGAGCTCGCCCTGAGCCTCATGCAGTATGACGCCCAGACCATCGCTCCTGCCGCGGGGGCCGCGGAGGCCGGCGCCGCACAGGCGGTGCTCTATGCGGCCCAGCACGAGCTTGAGTCGTCGCCCGCGACCGGCGAGCTGCTTGCGGCCCTCAAGGAGCACGCTGACGAGCTCGACCCGCTGCACGCCGCCGAGCTGCGCGTGTTCGCACGCACCTACGATGAGGAGAGCCGCCTCCCGGCCGACCTGGTGTCCGATTACCGCAAGCTCACGACCGAGGCGTTCCCCGCATGGCGCGCCGCCCGGGAGGCGGACGACTTCGCGGCCTTCGCCCCCTACCTCGGCCGCGTCTTCGAGCTGCTGCGCGCCCAGGCCGCCTGCCTCGATCCCGACGCCGACCCCTACGACGTGCTGCTCGACCGGTGGCAGCGCGGCAACTCGACCGCGGTGTGCGACCGCTTCTTCGCCGAGGTGTCCCAGACGGTGGCGCCGCTTGTTCGTGCCATTTCCGAGCAGCCCCGGCGTGACTACCCCTTCGCCCACGAGTTCGTGCCGGCCGCCGTGCAGCAGGACCTCGCCTGGGACATCGCCCGCGCGATCGGGCTCGACTGCGACCGTCTCATCTTCGGCCTCACCGCCCACCCCTGCTCGTACGACATGGGATGCAACGACGTGCGCATCGCGCACCACTACTACGAGCACAACGCCCTCGAGTGCGCCGCGACGACCTGCCACGAGGGGGGCCACGCGCTCTACATGCAGAACGTCGACCCCCTCTACACGGGAACCTGCCTGCACGGCGGCCTCGAGGCCGGCATCCACGAGAGCCAGAGCCGCTTCATGGAGAACAACGTCGGGCGCAGCCGTCCTTTCATGCACGTGTTGCTGCCGCTGCTGCGCAAGCATGTCCCCGCGGTGTACGGCGGCGTGTCCGAGGACGATCTCTACGCGGCCTGCAACGTCGTGCGCCCGAGCCTGATCCGCACCCAGGCCGACGAGCTCACCTACCCCCTCCACATCATGGTCCGCTACGAGTGCGAGAAGCGCCTGGTCCGCGGCGAGCTGTCCGTCTCCGACGTCCCCGCGCTGTGGCACGACCTGATGCTCGAGCTTCTCGGCGTCGAGGTTCCCAACGACGCGCAGGGATGCCTGCAGGACATGCATTGGGCGAGCGACTTCGTGGGCTACTTCACCGGCTATGCGCTGGGCAATGCCTACGCCGCGCAGTTCGAGCACCATGCGCGCGCCGCGTATGCGGGCGACGTCGACGCGGCGATAGCCTCCGGCGACCTGACCCCGCTCACCGGCTGGCTCAAGGAGCGCGTGTGGCGCCACGGCAAGAGCCTCGACCCGAACGACCTCATCGAGCAGGCGTGCGGCGAGCCGTTCAACCCGACGTACTACACGCGCTACCTGCAGCGGAAGTTCTCGGCGCTCTATGGGCTGTAAGTAAGGCGGCGGGTTGTGCGGGGGATGGCGGGGCGGAATCCGCATGCGGGTCGCCGCACCCGCCGCCTCCGCGCGCGGGGCGCTGCCCTTGCCGCTGTCCTTGCATGCGGGTTGCCGCCCTGTCGCACCTCGCCGTGCCCCGCGCGCGGGTTGTGCCATGATGTTGGATGGGCGAGGTGGCCGTTTTCGCGCCGAGTGCGTGTTTCTGGGAAAATGCCGGTCAAAAAGCCAGCGAGTGCGTGCCGTTCGGGATGGCGTGCGCCCTTTCGCTCCGCACCACTTGCGTAAAATGCCTGGTAGATGGCGTGCAGTGCGAAGAGGGTATTCGACCGGGGTGCGGATGCGGGCGCCAGGGCCGCCCCGGGGCACGCACTCGCTGGCGAAATGACCAACATTTTCCGGAAGGCACGCATTCGAGCCGAAAACGACCGCCTGAGGACCGCTGGCCCTGCGCCCGTGGGCATTCCTGGAACCCCCGGTGGAACCCCGGTGCGGCAAAGCGACCGTGCTATCATGGGGAGCCATACCCACCCCGTCGAAGCCCTGGTCGGCAAGAAGGCGGAGGGACGGCCGGCAACCCGCATTGGTTGGATGTGATGGACATGGCGCTGCGCGACAGTCGCGACAGTCAATACCAGCAGTTCCCGTCGGGTGCCGCCGGCGCTCACTACGGCGGCGCCCCGGCGTCGGGGGGTCAGCCCGGCGGATACGGCTCCTACGCCGATTACGGCGACGAGGGGCTGTTCTCCCAGCAGGGCTACTCCCAGCAGGGCTATGCCCGCCAAGGCGGCCACTTCCAGCAGGATCCATATGCCCAGGGGTATGCCTACCAGCAGGACCCGTACGCCTACCAGCCGACCCGGCAGACCCCTCCGGCGGCGGGCGCCCACAGCCGCTATGCCTACGGCCAGCAGGCCTACGCGGGCCAGCAGGGTGCCCCCGGCTACCAGCGTATGCAGAACGTCTACCGCGGCAGCCACGGCGGGGGTGGCGGCCACTACGGCCCCGGGGGAGGTCTGCCGGACGACCGTCCCCGCAAGAAGGGCAACGCCGGCCTTGTCGTGGCCATCGTCCTGCTCGTGGTGGGCCTTGCGCTGCTCATCGGCGCGGCGGTTGTGTTCATCAACAGCCAGCGCGCCTACGGGGCCAACGAGCAGGAGTACACCGAACTCGCCGAGGCCAACGTCACCGAGGACACCTCGACCGGCCGCCCGGTGGTCGACTTCGCCGCCCTGCAGCTGCAGAACCCCGAGATCGTCGGGTGGATTCAGATTCCCGGCACGGTGGTGAACTACCCCGTCGTCCAGCATGCCGACAACGACTACTATCTCAACCACTCGTTCCTCGACCGCTACGACGAGTTCGGTTCGGTGTTCATGGACTATCGCAGCGCATCGAACCTGTCGGGCTGGAACACGGTCATGTACGGCCACCATCTGCAGAACGGCAACATGTTCGCCCGCGTTGCCGACTACTCCGACCAGGCCGAGTTCGACACGCTGCAGAACCTCTACTACGTCAGCTCCGACGGCGTGGTCCACGTGCTCGTGCCGCTGTGCTGCATGGTCGTGAACGGCTACGACGTCGACTCCATCCAGTTCGACTTCGCCGACCAGGCGTCGTTCGAGAGCTACGTCCAGTCGCTCATCAATCGGTCGAGCGCGCGCTCGTCCACGGCGACCGCCGCGGGCGTGAACCACATCTATATGCTTTCAACCTGCAGCTACGCGCAGGAGAACGACCGCACCATCCTGGTGTGCGTCGACCTGAACGGCTCGAACGGCCCGGTGGTCGACGCCAGCCAGAGCATGAACGACATCCAGGCGGCCGCCGACCAGGCGGCCGGCATCACCGACACACCTGCGGAGGTCTAGCGCGCATGTCCGACGTATTCGACCACACCTGTCTCGGCTGCGACGACCCCGGCGCCCGCGCATGCGCCCGATCCTGCGGCGCCTCGCACGGTTGCGCCCCGACGTCGCCCGACCATCCCGAGGAGGAGTGCGGCGTCTTCGGCGTGTGGGCCCCGGGCAAGGACGTGGCGCGCATCACGCACTTCGCGCTGTGCGCCCTGCAGCACCGCGGCCAGGAGTCGGCCGGCATCGCCGTGGGCGACGGCTCGACGGTGCTCGTGCGCAAGGACGAGGGCCTGGTGAGCCAGGTCTTCTCCGACGCCGACATCGAGGCCCTCGAGGGCGAGCTCGCCATCGGCCACGTGCGCTACGGAACCTCGGGCTCGAAGGGATGGCGCGGCGCGCAGCCGCACCTGTCGACCATCGGCGACGTGATCATCGCCCTGGCGCACAACGGCACGCTCGTCAACTCGGACGACCTGCGCCGCCAGCTCATCGACCTGGGGGTCCCGTTCCTCTCGAACACCGACTCCGAGGTCGCCTGCCGCCTCATCGGCTACTTCACCCAGAACACGAGCCACATCCGCGAGGGCATCCGCAACACGATGGAGCTGCTCGAGGGCGCCTACGCGATGGTGCTCATCAACGACGAGTCGCTCTACGCGTTCCGCGACCCCAACGGCATCCGGCCGCTCGTGCTGGGCGAGCTGCCCGACGGGGCGGGCTGGTGCGTGGCGAGCGAGACGTGCGCGCTCGACATCGTCGGCGCGCGCTTCGTGCGCGACGTACGTCCCGGCGAGGTGCTGCGCATCAACCGCGAGGGTCTGGTGAGCGAGCAGGCCGTCCCTGCGCGCGAGCGGGCGCTGTGCATCTTCGAGCATGTCTACTTCGCCCGCCCCGACTCGGTCATGGAGGGGGACTCGATCTACGAGGCCCGCTTCCGCATGGGAGAGCAGCTGTTCCGCGAGGCGCCCGTCGAGGCCGACGTTGTCATCGGCGTGCCCGACTCGGGCCTGCCCTCGGCCGAGGGGTTCGCGCGGGCGAGCGGCATCCCCTTCGGGTCGGGCTTCGTGCGCAACCGCTACGTCGCGCGCACGTTCATCCAGCCGACGCAGGAGATGCGCGAGGCTGGCGTGCGCCTCAAGCTCAACCCGCTCGCGCGCGTCATCGCCGGCAAGCGGGTCGTGGTGATGGACGACTCCATCGTGCGCGGCACCACGTCGCGCCAGATCGTGAGGATGCTGCGCGAGGCCGGGGCGACCGAGGTGCACATGCGCATCGCCTCGCCCGAGGTCAAGTGGCCGTGCTTCTACGGCATCGACACCGACGTCCAGAGCCAGCTCATCTCGGCCAACAAGTCGGTCGACGAGGTGCGCGCGTGGATCGGGGCCGACTCCCTCGGGTTCCTCTCGATCGAGGGGCTGCTCTCGTGCGTGCGGCCGGGCGGCTACTGCTGCTCGTGCTTCGACGGCCGCTATCCCGTCGAGATCCCGCCGGCGTTCTCGCGCGGCAAGTTTCTCGAAGGCTACACCCCCAACAACCTTCAGGCGGCCTCGGTCACGAGCCAGCGCCTGGTGAGCGAAATCGCCGAGGAAATCGAAAAGGAGTACCAGCAGTGAGCGATGCAGCAACGAACGGCATGAAGCAGGTAACCTATCGCGACGCCGGCGTCGACACGGCCGAGGGGGCCCGCGCCGTCGACCTGATGAAGGCGAGCGTCGCCGCGACGAACCGCCCCGAGGTCATCGGCGGCCTGGGCGGTTTCGGCGGCCTGTTCTCGGCGGCCTCCATCAAGAAGATGGACGACCCGGTCCTCGTGTCGGGGACCGACGGCGTGGGCACGAAGCTCAAGCTCGCCCAGATCTTCGACAGGCACGACACCGTGGGCATCGACCTGGTCGCCATGTGCGCCAACGACCTGCTCGCCTCGGGCGCCGAACCGCTGTTCTTCCTCGACTACATCGCCATCGGCCACATCGAGGCCGAGCACGTGGCCACCATCGTGGGCGGCATCGCGCAGGGCTGCCTGCAGGCGGGCTGCTCGCTCATCGGCGGCGAGACCGCCGAGCACCCCGGCGTCATGGCGGTCGACGACTACGACCTCGGCGGGTTCTGCGTGGGCGTGGTCGAGCGCTCGAAGATGCTGCTGCCCGAGATGGTCAAGGAGGGCGACGTCGTGCTCGGCCTCGCGTCGAGCGGCCTGCACTCCAACGGCTACTCGCTCGCCCGCCGCGTGTTCCTCGACGCCCGCCCGATCGACGAGTACTTCGAGCCGGTGGAGGAGCTCGGCGGCGAGAGCCTGGCCGACGCGCTGCTCAAGCCGACGCGCATCTACGTGAAGCCGGTGCTCTCCGCCCTGGAGGCGGGCCTGCCCGTCCACGGGGTCGCCCACATCACCGGCGGCGGCATCACCGAGAACCTCAACCGCGTGCTGCCCCCCACCCTCGACGCCGCGGTGGACGCCGGCACCTGGGACGTGCCGCCGATCGTCAGGCTCGCCGTCGAGAAGGCGCACCTCTCCGACGAAGAGGCCTACCGCACGTTCAACATGGGCATTGGCATGGCCATCATCTGCGACGCCGCCGCAGCGGAGGAGGTGGCGGCCCACTTCGCCGCCGCCGGCGAGAAGGTCTACACCATCGGGTCGATCGTGCCGGGCAAGGGCGAGGTCGTCTACCGATAGCAACGCAGGGCGCCGCGGTCGTCCGGGTGGGTCGCCTCGCGCGGCTTCGTCCGGACGGCCGGCTGCGCCATATAGCCGTCGCAAGTCGTCGCATTGTGCATCCGTCGTGCAAAGGAGCGCGCCGTGACCATCAAGCTGGGAGTCCTCATTTCGGGCAGCGGAACGAACCTGCAGGCCATCGTCGACGCCATCGCCGCCGGCACGCTCGACGCCGAGGTGCCCATCGTCATCTCGAGCCGCCCGAGCGCCTACGGTCTGAAGCGTGCGGCCGACGCCGGCATCCAGACGCTCTCCATGACGCCCGACCTCTATGCCGCCGACGCCATCGCCGCCGACGAGGTGATTGCGAGCACCCTGCTGCACCACGGGGTCGACTACGTCGTCATGGCGGGTTACATGCGCATGGTGCGCGAACCGCTGCTCGCGGCGTTCCCCAACCGTATCGTGAACCTGCACCCGGCGCTGCTGCCCGCCTTCAAGGGGGCCCACGCCATCTCCGACGCCTGGACGCGCGGCGTGAAGGTGACGGGCGTCACCGTGCACTTCGCCAACGCCGACTACGACTGCGGCCCCATCATCGCCCAGCGGGCGGTGGTGGTGGACGAGGGCATGAGCCTCGACGAGCTCGAAGCGCGCATCCACGAGACGGAGCATGCGCTCTATCCCGAGACGCTGCAGCTTCTGGCCGAGGGGCGCGTGCATGTGATGGGCGACAACACGGTGCGCATCGACCCGCCGCGGGAAGTCGGCGGGAAGTAGCGTACGGCCCGTCGAAAAGACGGCCGATTGTGCGGGCGGCGGGTCGAAGGGACGACCTGTCGCCCTTTGTTTTGCAGGAGAGGCGCGGTCGTGTCAACGAAAGTGCCGTCCGCTGACCAAAAGCCCGATCGTGAAGAGTACCAAGCCTTTCTGTCGGCCTTACGGGGGCTGCGGAGAATCATTTGCCCAGGTGGTGGCGAAGGCAATGAGCCGCCGTCTTGCGTCTGTCCCCGTTCCAAGGCTTGTCGGCTGACGAAACGGGGCTTGCCAACCCCCGGATGCTCTTCACGATCGAGGTTTTTGGCCGCGAGTCGCCGTTTTCCCTGACACGGGCTTCCCCCAAGCTTCCGTGCCGGGGTTTCCGGTCCATGCCGGGGGTCCCGGCGCATCGGAGCGGTCCTGCCGGCCGAGGCCGCCTGCCGCTCCTGCCGTCGAGAATCGCCCGCCGCTCTGCCGCCGAAACGTTTGCCAGCAAGGAGGTCCGTTTGGTCATGGTCGACAGCTCTTCCCCATCCGTTCGTCCTTCCGCACCCGGCAACCCTGCCGCCCCGTCGGCCCCGGTCGCCGTCGCGCCGGCCGACGCTCCCGGCAAAACCCTCGTCATCGCCGAGAAGCGCAGCGTGGGACGCACGCTCGCCCAGTTTCTCGGGTGCGGCTCCGACCACGGAGGCTGGATCGGGGGCGCGCGGTAC
This sequence comes from Coriobacteriales bacterium, assembly GCA_048173955.1. Classification (GTDB taxonomy): domain Bacteria; phylum Actinomycetota; class Coriobacteriia; order Coriobacteriales; family UMGS124; genus CAZUFB01. The sequence continues at coordinate 29,235 of DBEYOB010000020.1, read as the reverse complement.
GACGTCACGTGGGCCCAAGGCCATCTGCTGCGCTTGCTCATGCCCGAGGAGTACGAGGGCCGCCCGGCATGGCGCGAGCGCGGCACGGCGGCGCTCCCGCTCGTCCCGGCGGTCGACGAGTGGCGCTGGCAGGTGTCGCGCGAACGCGGTGCGGACGCCCAGTACGGGGTGGTCGCCTCGCTGCTGGGCAGCGGTGCCTACGCCCGCGTGGTCAACGCGTGCGACCCCGACCGCGAGGGCCAGTGCATCGCCGACCTGGTGCTCGAGCATCTGGGGTGCGCGCTGCCGGTCGACCGTCTGTGGTGCTCGTCGCTTGAGGACGCCGCGCTCGCCAAGGCGTTCGCCCGCATGAAGCCCGATTCCGCCTACCGCGGCCTCTACCAGTCGGCTGTCGCCCGCTCGAAGGCAGACTGGCTCGTGGGCCTCAACGCCAGCCGCCTCTACTCCTCGTCGATGCGCTCGGCGCAGAGCGTGGGGCGCGTGCGCACGCCGACGCTCGCCCTGGTCGTGGAGCGCGACCGCCTCATCGACGCCTTCAGCGGCAAGGACACCTTCAGGGTGCGCCTCGATTTGGGCGAGGGGTTTGCGGTGACCGGCGAGCCGTGCCCCAACGAGCCCGAGGCGCGGGCGCGCCTTACGGCCGCGCAGGGGCAGGCGTGCCATATCGACGAGGTCGAGCGCAGGCGCAGCCGCGAGGGGTCGCCGACCCTGCTCAACACCACGGGTGCGCAGAAGCTCGCGAGCGAGCGGCTCGGCATGGCGCCCGACACCGTGGACCGCGCCCTGCAGTCCCTCTACGAGAAGAAGCTCGCCACCTACCCGCGTACCGACTCGCGCTATGTGAACGCCGAGGACGGCGCGGGCCTCGAGTCGCTCGTCGCCCTGGTCGCCGACGACGCGCACGTCGACGCGCGGGTCGCCAAGGCGTTCGCCCGCATGGAGCACGACGTGTCCAAGGTGGTCGACGACGCCAAGGTCGAAGGCCACGGGGCGCTCCTGCCCACCCACCAGCTGACGGCGCAGCGCATGGCCGCGCTCGAGGGGGACGAGCGCGCGGTGGCGCAGCTGCTCTGCGAGTCCCTGCTCGCGGCCATCTCGCCCGACCGCGTCTATGACAAGGTCTCGGTCAAGGCGACCTGCCAGGGCCATCCCTACACCGCCAGCACGAGCACCGACGTCGACCCCGGTTGGAAGCGCCTGCGTGCGGGCGCGGCGGACGGGGGTTCGGGAGGCCCTTCGGGCGCCGACGGCGCCGAGGCAGGCGAAAAGGAACCGCCCACCAGGATTCCCGACGATTTGGCGGCGCCTTGCGACAGGGGCGTCGTCGGCGGGGAGGTCAGGCGCGGTCGCACGCAGCCGCCCAAGCGCTACACCGACGCCACGCTGCTCGCCGCGATGGAGCACGCCGACCGCTTCGTCAAGGAAGAGGAGCTCAAGGCCGCCATCAAGGACTCGACGTCGCATTCGGGCGGCATCGGCACCCCGGCGACGCGCGCCGGCATCATCGCCTCGCTCGTGGGACGCGGCTACCTGCAGCGCAAGGGCTCGACGCTCATCTCGACGCAGGAGGGGCGCGCCCTGGTCGACGAGGTCGACCCGCGCCTCAAGAGCGCCGAGCTCACCGCCCGCATGGAGCGCGACCTCACGGCGATCGAGCGCGACGGCGCCGACCCCAACGCCTTCCTCGGCGGGGTGGTCGGCATGGTCGAGGCGATCGTCAGGGAGCAGACCGCCCGCGCCTACCGCACCCCGCGCCCCACGGGCGAGCAGGTGGGGCGCTGCCCGTTGTGCGGGGGCCAGGTGGTCGACACCGGCAACGAGAAGGCCCCGTTCATGTGCGAGAACACCCGTCGCGAGCGTCGCGTCGCCCCGGACGGCGCCACGACCTTCGTTGAGGTGGGGATCTGCACGTTCAGACTCTTCCGCGAGTTCATGGGGGCTCCGATAAGCGCCGCCGCGGCCAAGAAGCTGCTGGCGGGCAAACCGGTCATGCTCAAGGGGCTGCGCCTCAAAGACGGCGCGTCAATCGACCGCCAGGTGTGCCTCGACCCCGAGCACGATTACCGCCCCCGCATCGCGGCTGATCAGAGCGTCAGGGTGGGTACCTGCCCCAAGTGCGGCGGCCGGGTGCTCGACGTGGGCAACGACCGCGTGCCGTTTCTGTGCGAGCACGCGCAGCGCGCGCGGCCCGGCGGTCGGCAGTCCGACGGGTCAAGCGGGCCGGACGTCGCCCCCACCGGGGAGGGAGTGTCCCAGGACACGCCTCCGTCCTGCGACTTCAGGCTCTATCGCGAATACTGCGGCAAGAAGCTCACCAAGACCGACGTCGCCGCGCTGCTGGCGGGAAAGACGGCCGTCGTCAAGGGCCTCGTCTCCCGGCGTACGGGCGAGAAGTTCACGGCCTTCGTCGAGCTCGACGCGAAGAACGGCTTCCGCCCCCGCATCGTGGGCTATCCCGAACCCGCGAGTTCGGGGGACCTTTTCGAGCGCGGCGACGGGTCCCGGGGCAAGGCGCGGGACGACCGGCAGGGGCATCTGTTCTAGCACGCCGCGGGGACGGAGGCGCGGCGAGGCCGAGCGAGGCCGAAACGCCGCGGGGGCGGATGGGGCATGGCCCCGATCCGCCCCCGCGCAGGCAGTCGATGGGAACCGGCGCCATGCCGCGCCTGGTTCGTTACCGCTCGTCGTCAAAGCCCTCGTCGAACTCTTCGAATTCGCCGGATCCCTCAAGCTCGCGCGAACCGCCGCGCGCCACCTTGTCTTTGTATGCGTTGCGGTGGCCGAGCGTCTTGCGCCTCGGCCGTTCGAGCAGCACGATGTTCTCCACGTGGTCGGTGTGGGGGAACATGTCGACCGGGCAGATGCGCTTCACGCGATAGCCGTTCTTCACGAGCGCGGCGATGTCGTGGTGCTGGGTGCGCGGCTCGCAGCTGATGTAGACCACGCGGGTCGGTCCCAGCCGGCTCAGGTTGGCCAGGAACGCCTGGCTCGAACCGGAGCGCGGCGGGTCCATGAACACGACGTCGAGCTCTTCGCCGGCGCGTGCCATGCGCGCGAACACGCTGCCGGCGTCGCCGACCACGAACTCGGCGTTCTCGATACCGTTGATGCGGGCGTTCTCGCGCGCGTCGTCGACGGCTTCGCCGTTGCGCTCGACGCCGAGCAGCTGGGCGCCGCTCTGCTTGGCCGCCACGATGCCGATCGTCCCGGTACCGCAGTAGGCGTCGCCGATGCGGTCGCTCGGCTTGATGTCGGCGAGTTCGACCGCGAGTTCGTAGAGCGCTTCGGCGGCGACGGGGTTGGTCTGGTAGAAGGACGAGCTGCTGATGCGGAAGCGGCAGCCGCACAGCTCGTCTTCGATGTAGCCCGGGCCGTAGAGCACCTTCTCCTCGCTGCCCAAGATCACGCTCGTGCGCTCGCGGTTCACGTTGAGCACGATGGTCGTGATCTCGGGATGGGCCTCGAGCAGCCGGTCGATGAACACCTGGGAGCTCGGGATGCGGGTCCCGTTGCACACTAGGGTGAGCATGACCTGGTCGGTCACATAGGCGGTCCTCACGAGGGCGTAGCGCAGCAGTCCCTCGCCGGTCTTCTCGTCGTAGGGCTGGATGTTGAAGCGCGGGAGCAGGCTGGCGATCGTGGCGATGATGGGACGGGCGCGCCCGTCTTCGACAAGGCACTCGGTGCAGGGGACGATGTTGTGCGACCCACGCTCGAAGATGCCCCAGCGCGCGGTGGTGCGGCCGTCGCGGCCGGGACGGCCCGGGGCGAAGGGGAGCTGGATCTTGTTGCGGAAGTGCCACGGGTCGTTCATGCCGAGAATGGGGTCGGGCTCGCACTTGTAGTTCGAGAACAGCTCTTCGATGTAGTCCTGCTTGCGGTCGAGCTGTTCGTCGTAGGGCATGGCGAGCCATTCGCAGCCGCCGCAGCGTTTGGCGACGGGGCAGCGCACCTCGACGCGGCGCTCGTTGGGGTCTTCGGGACGGGCGTCGTCGAACGTCTCGCCGTCGTAGCCGAACTCCCCGTACGCGTCGTCGTACGCCTCATAGCCGTCGTAGTCGTCGAACCCGTCGTAGGATCGTTCGCGCCGCTGGTCTCTACGGTCGAAGTCGCCGTACTGCTCGCGGCGGTCGCGACTCGGCCGCTCCTCGTCGCGGTACCCGCGCCCGTCCCGGCGCTCGCGGCGGTCGTCCCGATCTCGATACCCCCGGCTCCCATGGCTCCGGTCGTCTCGGCTGCGATCCCGGTCGCCGTACCCACGGCTGTCGCTGTAGCCGCGGTCGTCACGGGTGCGGCTGCCGTATCCGCGCCGGTCGCCGCGGTCTCGACCGCTGTTGCCGTATCCCCGGTCCCCGTAACCCCGGCCGCCGTCGGAGCGGCGGTTGCCCGAACCGCGCGACGAGCTGTAGTTTGAACGCCTGTCGTCCCTTGGCATGCTTGCCCCTTTTGCTTTCCTGTAGGTCCTGTAGGTGGTCGCGTCTCGGTAACGGGGGCTGCCGCCGATGGCTGGCGCCTTCTGCCGGCTCCCACCCGCTGCGGCCTTGCGCCGCTTGATGCGGCTATTGTACCGCGCGCGACGGGCCCTTGTGCCCGCGGGGGTACCCATCACGAGAAGCGAAGCGTTGTCGGCATGCGGTCTGTGGCATGCTGCGACATGCGGGCCGCCGCCCGCTGGTCTGCGGGATGGAGGTGCGAGCGAGACGGTGGCGGGTCGAACGGATGCCGTATGCGCGTACTATATGCCCTCGGTAACAAAAATTCGAGGTGTTACCGCAGCGAGATATGCAGTATCGCACTGAAATACGGCAAAATGAACCAAAATGAGCTGCGTAATATGCACTCCAGCACTGTGTAGCACACTATTTGTATCCGTATTGTTAATTCCTCTGAACGGCATGCAATTAACACTAAAAGGCGATAAAGTTCACGGTAACAACAAGAACCGTGAGGGGAGCAGCAATGAACTTGTTTGGTCAGGACATCGCCGCCGTGAACATTCCCGGCAACCTGGGCTACGGCGCCGGCGCATCGGTCTCGCGCATGGCGGATGTCGACGTTGCGGAGAGCGGCGAGGAGCGGGCGTCCGGTGTCTCGCGCGTGTCGGACGGCCTGCACGCGCTGTTCGACCGCGTGGTCTACTGCCTGTTTAGCCGTGAGGCGCACAGCTCGTCGTTCATGGCGGTCGGCAGCCGTCCGTGGCTTACGGTGGCGTAGGTTTATAGCGGAACGGTTCTGCAGAGAGCGCGGTGCAGAGCACGCGCGGTCGTGAGACGGCCCGCACAGCAAAGGTCCCATCGAGATGGCGTCATGCCGGCCTCGATGGGACCTTTTTCGTTTCGACGACGCCTCGGCCCTTGGTGCGCCCGGCGACTGACGATGGGGCGGCGGAACCGCCGACGCCGTTACCCGACCGTCGTTATCCGACCGCTGCTATCCGACGGGCAGCAGCCGTTCGATGCGCAGCACCATGACGGCGGGGTTCATGTGCGGAACGCCTTGCGCAACTCGCTGGAACTCTTCTGCGGAGTCGCCCTCCGGCCGCACGAGGGAAAGCTCTATCCGAGCACCGGCGTGGCGTCCCGCCTTATCTTCGGCGTGGGGGTTGGGAACGTCGTATACCAGGCGTGCCTTGCCCGTGCGTTCAATGTTTGCACGCGTGTGGTTGTCGGCGAGGATGAGAATCACATGCTCAGGGTCGGGCATGGCCGGCATGAAGATGGAGGCGTCCGGCGTGCCGTCGGGGTTGACCGTCGCCACGACGCACACGCCTTCGAACCGCGCCATGGAGTCCTTGAGCCGCATGGCGTCCATGTCGGTGAACTTGCGCGTCGAGGTGTCGTCTGTCATGGAGCCTTCTCTCGTATCGATATGTGGCCGAAAAGCTTGGCTCGTGGTTGTGTAGTTCGGCCATCGTATGCCCGTTCGCACTTTTAGGAATCGCGTTGGTGACGACATCGCAAACAATGCACCCAACGGCGAAAAAAGCTCTTGAGCTGACCATGTTGGTCGGGCTTACCATGCTCTCGGCGTTTCAATAAGGGGAAACGCAGCACAACGCACGGGGGGGAATTCCAAATCGGAAGTGTTTCACGTGGAACACCCTTGTGCCAAGTCGATCGAAAGGGGTAATTGGTATGACCGATTTTGCTGTGTCCCGCCGCAACCTCATCAAGGGTGCCGGCGCAACTGCCGTTGCCGCTGCGGGCCTGTCGGCCTTCGCCGGCACCGCCGTGGCTGACGAGGCTGCCGGCGAGTACACCTTTGCCGAGACCGTCGAGTGGCAGGCAGCCTACGACGTCGTGGTTCTCGGCATGGGTTTCTCGGGCATGATCTCTGCCATGGAGGCCGCTGACGCCGGTGCGACCGTCCTGCTGTGCGAGAAGTGCCCCGAGGGCGAGGCCGGCGGCAACTCTCGCGTCTGCGGCCAGATGTTCGCCTACGGTTTCGACGATCCTGACAATGCGCTGACCTACTACACCGCGCTTGCCGCCAGCCGCGAGGTTCCCGAGGCTATGCTCAAGACCATCGCCGACGGCGTTGCCGGTATGGCCACCACGATGAGCGAGAAGTTCGGCATGAACGCCGACGAGTTCATGGACTGCACCGAGGCCTTCGGTGGACAGATGTCCCCCGAGTACCCCGAGCTTCCGGGTGCTGACGGCATCCACCTCTGGGCGACGCACCAGGGCGTTTCCGACTCCTATCTCTACCAGTCGATCAAGGCTCGCCTCACCGACAACTACGCCGACAAGATCGACGTTTGGTTCGAGACCCCCGCGACCGCGCTCATCCAGGATCCCGAGACCAAGACCGTCGTGGGCGTGACGGTCGACCGCAAGGGCGAGACCCGCAACGTCCGCGCCAACAACGGCGTGTGCGTGTGCACCGGCGGTTTCGAGGACGACGCCAAGATGGTCCAGGACTACCTGGGCGTCATCGACTATGCCCCCATCGGCGGCCTGTTCAACACCGGCGACGGCATCAAGATGTGCATGGACGCCGGCGCGCGCCTGTGGCACATGAAGGCCTACGAGGGCGCCTTCGGCATGAACGGCTGCGGCTATTACACCGAGCCCGGCCTCAACGCTATCATGTGCACCACGCTCGTGAAGAACGACATGAACACCGGCGCCGTCGTGATCGTGGGCACCTGGGGCAAGCGCTTCGGCGACGAGTCCTTCGAGGTGCGCCACGGCCACATGCCCACCGGCAACGGCATCTGGGAGAACCCGCACTATCCCGAGAAGATCTTCGCCATCTGGGACAAGACCCAGTACGAGGCTCTCACGGCTGCCGAGCTCATGAACGCCAACTTCGTCGACACCGTGACCGAGTGCGCCACCATCGCCGACGCCGCCGCCGTCATCGGCTGCGACGAGACCAACCTGCAGGAGACCATCGACGACTTCAACTTCTACTGCGAGCAGGGCAAGGACTATGAGTTCAACCGTCCGGCTGAGACGCTGCGCGCCTTCGACGGCGAGGCCTACTACGTCATGCCGATGAAGAACCTCATCCTCAACACCCAGGGTGGCCCCGAGCGCAACGAGAACGCCGAGATCCTCGACCAGGACGGCAACCCCATCCCGCACCTGTATTCCGCCGGCGAGATGGGCGGCATCACCTCCTGCATGTACCAGGGCGGCACCAACGTCGCCGAGTGCTTCATCTTCGGCCAGCTGGCCGGTGCCAACGCCGCCGCCGCCAAGGACCCGCTGCCCGCCTACACCGCGCTTCCCAAGGTCGAGTGCACCCCGGCGACGCTGGGCGCTGAAACCGACCTGGGCGCTTCCGACGCGGCCGCCGACGCCGCCGCAGAGGAGCCGGCTGCCGAGGGCGACGACGGCGCGGCCGCTTCCGGCGAGCTCACCGGCGTGGGCAAGGGCATCGGCGGCGACGTGCCGGTGACGGTGACCCTCGACGCCGACGGCAAGATCGCTTCCGTCGAGGTCGGCGACAACTCCGAGACCCAGGGCATCGGCTCCAACGCCATCGAGCAGCTGCCCGAGCAGTTCGTGGGCCTCTCCACCGCCGAGGAGATCGACGCGCTCGACGGCGTGTCCGGCGCGACCATCACGAGCAACGCCCTCAAGGACGCCGTGAAGCAGGCGCTGGGTCTGTAGGACATGCTGGTCCGTAGGGTGTAATAGAAGAGACGCGTCAACGGTTGCGCTCGAGGACTGTCGACGTGGCAAGAAGACCCGGCCGCAGATTGCACGCGGTCGGGTCTTTTCGTCGTAGATTCTCGTGGGCCTTGAGTCAATCGGGCCATGCATCGGGTTGAATAACGGACTTTGTGACCCGATATATGACCCGATATGACCCGATTATGTTACAATCGGGTCAATTGACCCGAAAGGAGACCCGATGGCGCTTCGGACTGACGATGCAAGGTGGCGTCGTGAGAACGAGAGACTCGAGTACAAGGTAGCGCAAGGAGGGTTGCCCAGGAGCCTCTGGGAGACGTACTCGGCTTTTGCCAATAACGACGGGGGAACCATCGTTCTCGGCGTGAAAGAATGCGACGACGGATCTTTGGAAGCGTGCGGGGTCGCGGATCCCCACGGGCTCGTTTCGTCGTTCTGGAACACGGTGCACAATCCCAACAAGGTAAGCGCTTGCCTGCTCGCGGGTTCCGATGTCTCAATCAGGGAGGTGGGGGATGTATCCGTGGTTGCGATTGGCATTCCCCGTGCAGACCGTCTCCAGCGACCCGTGTACGTGGGAGGCAATCCGTTGACGGGGACGTATCGGCGGAACGGCGAGGGGGACTACCGCTGTTCTGAGGACGAGGTGCGTGCCATGATGCGCGATGCGAACCCGTCAAGCCTCGACGAGCTCGTCGCCTTTCATGCGACCATCGACGAGCTGTGCCCGGACTCCGTCGCCGCCTATCGCAACATGTTCGCGTCGCTGCGTCCCACCCATCCGTGGTGCCGTCTGCCCAACCAGGATTTCCTGATTAGGCTCAAAGCCGCATCGCTTGACCAAGGTGCCTCCGTCATACGGCCGACGCGGGCGGGCCTGCTCATGTTCGGGTATGAATACGCCATTCTCGACGAGTTCCCCGACTATCTGCTGGATTATCGGGAGGTGTCCTCGGGACGCCGGTGGGATGACCGCATCGTGTCGAGCGACGGTGCGTGGAGCGGCAACGTGTTCGACTTTTGGGCCAAGGTGCTCCCCCATTTGACGGAAGACCTCAAAACGCCGTTCGAACTTGACGGCGAGATGCGTCGCGTCGACGATACCCCCCTGCACAAAGCGGTTCGCGAAGCGCTGGCCAACACGCTGGTCCATGCCGATTATCAGGGACGGCGCGGCGTCGTAGTGGTGAGGTATGCCGACCGTATCGAGTTTGCGAATCCGGGCGGCATGCGCATAGGGATTGACGTCGCTTTTGCGGGAGGGATAACCGATGCCCGGAACGCGGCGATAGCCCGCATGTTCTCGCTGATAGGTGCGGGCGAGCGTGCGGGGAGCGGCCTCGAGTACATCCGGGTGACGAGCGAGCGCAACGGCCTTCCGCGCCCCGTCCTGTCTGAGGGACACAACCCGGATCGGACGAAGCTGACGTTGTTTATGGTTCCCGACGACGACAATCGTGCGCTGTGGTCCAAGGGGCACCCATCCGTGCGCCGTGGGGAGCCGCGGGGCCAAGGTAGCACGGTCAGCCTTGTTCCGGTCGTGCTGCCGGGGGAGAGCGACAGGGAGCGTCTGATACGCCTGCTTGTTGCGGAGCATCGCATTTCGCGTTCCGACGTGCAGCACAAGCTCGACATGGGGGAGACGAAGGCGAAGCGGTTGCTCGTGTCCCTTCGAGATGAGGGAATTCTCGATTCCCACGGGGCCGGCCGGGGGACATACTATACGCTGGCGCGGTAGCGCGTACGGAACGCCCGGCAACCATTCGGCAAGAGAAAGCAGGTACCCATGGCTGCAGCCAAGCGCGTCGTCCCCGAGCATTCCCGTCAGCGCCTCTACTCGGTCCGCGACCTGGCGACGACGCTCAACATCTCGCGCCGCACGCTTCTGTACTACGAGGATCTTGGCATCGTCGACCCCGAGCACGACGACGAAACCGGTTACCGCTGGTATACCCCCAACGACATCTTCCGCCTCATGCAGGGCATCATCCTCAAGAACGCCGGCATCGCGCCCAAAGACCTCGGTCGTCATCTCGACGACCGGCCGTTCTCTTCAGAGCACATCGAAGAGTACCACGACCGCATCGAACGCCACATCGCCTACTGCCATGCCCAGCGCGAATGCATGGACGCACTGGTTTCGCTCGTAGACGAGGTCGGGACGATCGACGAGCGCTATATCGAGCCCTATTACATAAGCTACGACCGCGCCGAGACGGGCTACCACGAGTTTCCCGACGACGAGGCGCTCATATCGCTTTTGCAGAACCTGCCTATCGGGGGTTTGGGGAACCGCTACACGGCCGACCTGTTCGACCCCGGGACCAAGGCCCGGTGGGGGAGGACCGTCGCTGCCCGGTTCGCCCACCTCATCGACGGCCTGTGCACCTGCGGTCTCGAACCGATGGGAGGATGCCGGTGCGTGTGCTCGGTGACCTACGACGACGACATCTTTGCCGAGCATGCCGGGGACGAGATCGAACGCATCGGACGCTATCTCGAAGAGCACGGCCTGCGCAGCGCCGGCAGGCCGTTCTGCCCCTACTCGCTCCCTTCGGACCACGGCTTCCACGTGCTGCTGTGCGTTCCGGTCGAGGAGGATGCGATACCGGGCCGCTGATCGGGCCTCGCCCCCTTGCCGTTTGCCGTGCCCCTTTGCGTGCCGTCCGCCTTGCCGTCCGACGCGTTTCCCATTCCCGCAAACAGCTTGTAACCTGCGCGGCTATACTGTGAACCATTCGGTTTCAGATCCGCACGCCCGCCGCATGCATACGGCGGGTCCGGGCGCCGCCGAACGTGCGTTCATCCCAGGGCGTCGCCGTGCGCCCGTGTTCAGGAAGGCACCTGCATGGCACTTGTCGTTGCTAAATTCGGCGGCAGCTCGGTTGCCACGCCCGAGCGCATCAAGAACGTCGCCGCGCGCCTGGTGAGGCGTCACAACGCGGGCAACCAGGTGGTTGCTGTGGTCTCCGCCATGGGGGACAACACCGACCACCTGCTCGACCTCGCCCACTCCGTGAACCCCGACCCGCCGGCCCGCGAGATGGACATGCTCCTCTCCACGGGCGAACAGGTGTCGGTCGCGGTGCTCGCCATGGCGGTGCAGGCGCTCGGCGTGCCCGCCATCAGCCACACCGGCGCGCAGGTGGGCATCGTGACCGATCCCACCCACACGAGCGCCAAGATCGACCGCATCGTGGGCATGGACCGCCTCAAGCGCGATCTCGACGAGGGAAACATCGTCATCGTGGCCGGGTTCCAGGGCGTCAACGCCGCCGGCGAGATCACCACGCTCGGCCGCGGCGGCTCCGACACCACGGCCGTCGCCCTGGCGGCGGCGATCGACGCCGACCGCTGCGAGATCTATTCCGACGTGGACGGCGTCTACACCGCCGACCCGCGCATCTGCCCCAAGGCGCACCGCGTCGACCGCCTTTCCTACGACGAGATGCTCGAGCTCTCGGCGAACGGCGCCGGCGTGCTGCAGCTGCGCGCCGTCGAGTTTGCCAGCAAATACGGCGTGGTCATCCATGCCCGCTCGTCGTTTCTGCCCGATTCCAAGGGAACCGTCATCGAGGAGGCACTGGACCGTATGGACGCCAACTACAGCGAGGGCCCGGTTTTCGCGGGCATTGCGCACGACCTTTCGCAGGCCAAGATCACCATGCGCCACGTGCCCGACCGCGCCGGCATCGCCTCGCAGCTCTTCACGGGGTTGAGCGACCTGGGCGTGAACGTGGACATCATCATCCAGGACGTCAGCCACGACGGCCTCACGGACATCTCCTTCACTACCCCGATCCACGACGTCGAGCGCATCTCCACGGTGGTGGGCAACCTGTGCCGCGAGATCGGCGGCGAGGGCGTCGAGGTCAACACCCACATCGCCAAGGTCTCGCTGGTGGGCGCCGGCATGAAGAGCTACCCCGGCGTGGCGGCCAAGATGTTCCGCACCCTGGCCGACAACGACATCAACATCTCGATGATCTCGACGTCGCCCATCTGCATCTCGACCGTCATCGACGCCGACCAGTGCGCCAAGGCCGTCCAGGTGCTCCATACCGCGTTCGACATGGACGACGAGTCGGGGGACGACGTCGTGAAGGTGGTGCGCTAGCCATGCCGTGGACCAAACCCATGCCCGCAAAACCCGTTGTCGCCGTCGCCGGGGCCACCGGCGCGGTGGGCGTCGAGATGCTCAGGTGCCTCGAGGCGCTCGACTTCCCCGCAAGGGAGGTGCGCGCCCTCGCCTCGGCCCGCTCGGTCGGCAAGAAGCTGCCGTTTCGCGGCGGCGAGCTCACGGTGCGGGAGATGACCCCCGAGGCGTTCGAAGGCGTGGACATTGCCCTGTTCAGCGCCGGGGCCTCGGTGTCGCGTGCCATGCGCGAGGCGGTGACCGCGGCCGGCGCCGTGATGATCGACAACTCGAGCGCCTTCCGCATGGAAGACGGCGTGCCGCTCGTGGTGCCCGAGGTCAACGGGGCCGAGGCGCTCAAGCACAACGGCGTCATCGCCAACCCCAACTGCACCACCATCCAGATGGTCGTGGCCCTGCAGCCGCTGCGCGCCCTGGGCCACATCGACCGCATCGTGGTGTCGAGCTACCAGTCGAGCTCGGGCGCCGGCGCCAAGGGCATGGCCGAGCTGCAGGAGCAGACGGCGGCGGTGCTCGCCGGCGAGCCGTTCGAGCCCAAGGCGTTCGCCCATCAGATTGCGTTCAACTGCATCCCGCACATCGACGTGTTCATGGACGACGGCTACACCAAAGAAGAGTGGAAGATGGTCGTCGAGACCAAGAAGATCATGGGCGACGACACCGTCCAGGTGGCCCCCACCTGCGTGCGCGTGCCCGTGCTGCGCTGCCACTCCGAGAGCATCAACCTCGAGTTCGACCGTCCGGTGTCGGTCGAGGACGCCAAAGCCGCCCTGGCGGCGGGCGAGCACGTGGTGCTCGAGGACGACCCGGCGGGCAACGTGTATCCCATGCCTGCGCTGCATGCCGGCTCGTTCGACACCTTCGTGGGCCGCGTGCGCCGCGACCCCACCGTGCCCGACGACCGCGGTCTGGCCCTGTGGGTCGTCGCCGACCAGCTGCTGCGCGGCGCCGCCCTCAACGCTGTGATGATCGCGCAGCTTTTGTTGCCCAAGGAGTAGTGGAGCGCCAGGGACGCTGCGGCGCGGTGGCCGTCAGGGGTCGGTGCGTCGGGAAGGTGCGGCTGCGCCGGGCGCTCGTTGTGGCATCCAGTCGACATGCCGGGTTCGAGGGGCGAAAGCGGGGCGTCCGGGCGGACGTCCCGCTTTTTGTGCGCCGTTGCGACGGGGCATTCTGATTGCGATGGGATTTTTCTCTTTATCGCTCAGGAACAATCCGGCGCCATTCTCAGGAACACTGACAAGGACATGCCCCTCCGACCTGCGGCGATGCCGTTTCCACTCGCGACCGACTGGAGAATTCTCTTTGCCTTCTCTTTATCATCTCGGTATCACTTCGGTATCAAGATACGATGCGGTGCGAGAAGGTGAGGGCGCTTTTCGGTGCAGTGACCTCCGGAGCTTTGTTGCCACCGAAATGCCGGAAGATGGCCGACGGCTCTCTAAACAGCTCTCTAAATTTAGAGAGCTGTTTAGAGAGTTAGAGAGTTCTTTAGAGAGTCTTGAGAGTGTTCGCTGGCTACCGGTAAACTCCGAATATGCGGGTGTTTATGCCAGTGCGGGTTTGGGAGTTTGCCATGGATGCCAACGAACTCGAGCAGATTGTTGCCAGGCTTCGAGAGCAGGGGACAGACGACGATGCGGTCGAGGTAAAGAAGTGTGCCGCCAAGCTGAGCAACGATGTCTGGGAAAGCGTCAGCGCCTTTGCCAATACCCACGGGGGGACTATCATTCTTGGTCTTGAGGAACAGTCCGGTTTCGCCCCAGTACCTTCGGTTGCCTTCGAAGCTGTCAGGGATGCTTTCGTTTCGGGCATTGGGGATGGAGGCGCCGATAATGCCGCCCTCACCAATCCCCCGCACTATGAGCTGCATCGTTTGCCGTTTGAGGGATGTCAGGTTCTCGTCATTGAAATTGCCGAGCTCGATGTACGTCTCAAGCCTTGCTTTATCACGCGCAGGGGCATTGCGAACGGGAGCTACAAGCGTGTTGACGACAAGGACATCAGGCTGTCCCCAACGGAACTTTATGAGCTGCAAAACATTCTGATCCCTTCGACTGCCGATCGCGAGGCGGTTTCTGAAGCAAGTCTGACCGATCTTGACGGTGTCATCCTTGACTCCCTGATTGCCCGGGAGCAGAGACGCAACGCGAAGTCCCTGCGCGGCGTGCATACACGCGAAGAACAGCTGAGCCGTCTCAACGTTACAAACGGCCGGGGTGAGGTCCGTCTCGCCGGGCTGCTGGTGGCGGGGATATACCCCCAGCAGTACTTCCCCAAGCTCGTGGTCGATGTTGCCGTTCATGCGGGTGCGGACAAGGCTGAGCCCGGCCAGCCTCGATTCCTCGATCGAGTGCAGTGCGAGGGGCCGTTGGGGGAGGTTGTACAGGAGGCGGTTCACGCCATCATCAAAAATCTTCGCACAGTCTCCGTTGTCCAGGGCACGGGTAGGCGCGATGAGCCTGAAATACCTGAAGAGGTGTTGCGCGAGGCCATTGTCAACGCGGTCGTCCACCGGGAATACGGCCCGTACTTCACTGGCCAATCGGTTTCTGTCGACATTTTCTCGGACCGCGTTGTCATTATGAATCCCGGTGGTCTTTGGGGAGGCAAGACGCTCGAAACCATTCAAGACGGGTCGTCACGCTGTCGTAACGAGACTTTGATGAAACTCATGTCGTCCGTCCCCCTTTCTGATGGGTCGGGCATTCCTGCGGAAGGGCAGGGTTCCGGAATCGCCCTCATGGTGCGCGAGATGCAGTCTCGTGCGCTCGAACCCCCCCACTTCGAGGCTGAGCTCGACTGCTTCAAGGTTGTTTTAGGACGCGGAGGGGTTGAGGTCGAAGAGAACCGTTCTTGGATTCAGGGCATTGCGGGCGACGCCTTTGATCGGCACGAAGAGGCGGTGCTCGTTATGGCTCGCGACAAGGGGGTCGTTACCGTTCATGGAATACGCTCCTTGCTGCGCATCGATTCCGACGATATTCGCGAGTTGTGCGCACGTCTCGTAGACCGTGGCTATCTTGAACGGGTCGGCGTGGACGAATATCGCATGGTGGGCGCCGACTTCCGCCGAGGCCAGCCCATAGACGAGAGTATATTGGGCATCTTGTCTCGGGAAGAGCCGTTGGGCGTTCGGGAAATTGCCCTTCGCATCGACCGGAACCTTCCGACTGTTCGGTATCACATGAAGAAGCTGGTCGATGGCGGCCTGGTGGTGGCAACGGCACCGACCAACAGTCCCCAGCGCAAGTACCGTCTTGCTCGCTGATGGGCGTAACGGCTCTCTTAACGGCTCTCTAAACAGCTCTCTAAATTTAGAGAGTTGAGTACCTGCGCAACGATGGATAACGCTGCGGGGGCCGCCCCCTTCCCGGGAACGGCCCCCGTCTACCTGTCTGATGCTTCTGCCTGCCTTGTGCTTCTGCGGCTATGCGCCAGCCTGCATCAGAGCGTCGCGCACAGCCTCCTTGATGGCGCCGGTCGTGAGCGTTGCCATAGTGATGCCGTCAATCTCAGGACCCTGCGCCGCCTCGATCTGCTCGGCGAACGTGCCGTTCTCGATGCCGATATAGCCCGGATAACGCGGCGTCTCGTAGTTCGGTCCGATTTCGACCACGCTGATTGTGCCGTTGGCGATTTCAAGCGTGACGTTGATCTGTCCGCCGATGCCCTCGCCGGTGCCCGTGTAGGTGCCGTCGGCCAGCACGGTCGGCAGAGGGGTGCGTTCGGCAATCGCATAGCTGCGTTCGGTCGGGGCGAACGCGGGATCCTCGGCGATCATCTTCACGCACTGGCGGCCTTCGGTCACCGATCGGCTTGCTGCCAGGCCGGGGATGTACTCGGGATAGTTCGTGTTGAAGAAACCTCCCGATGCGTCGCCCACGGCGAACAGGCCGGGAACCACGTTGTAGTCGGCGTCGAGCACCTGCATCCTGGCGTTGATGCGCAGGCCGTCGAGTGTGCCCAGCAGGCTGCCGCCGAACCAGCAGCCGTAGAAGGGCGGGGTGCGCAGCTCCGAGAGACGGTAGGCCTCCTTGCCGTAGTCGGTGTCCTCCTGGGCGTCGAACAGTTCGTTGTAATGCTCGCAGGTGGCAAGGAACGTGTCCTTGTCTTCGCCGGCGAAGCCGAGCATGTCCGCCAGCTCGTCGAGGGTGTCGGCCTTGAAGAAGGTCTCCGAACCGCCGTCCATGGCGATGAACTCCTCGGCGGTCATGCCGGCGTATTCCACCATGGCGCGAGTGTACGAGGCACAGCCGATGGTCGCAAAGCGGATGATGTCTGCGTCGCAGTTACCGTCGAACACCTGGCAGAACACGCCTCCGGGCTGGCGCCCTGCGGCGAAGAGCATGTTGTCGTAGGGGGTCGACTCGTTGGCAAAGCGCTCACCGCGGCGGTTGACCTTGAGGAACGGTTGGCTACCGATGTTGAGCTGGTAGTTCTTGCCGGGAAAGCGCTCGACACCGTCGTCGCAGACCACGTAGCCCGAGGTTTGGTCAGGCGAGATCGAACCGCGGTCGAAAATCATGGGTGTGGGGTCGCTCTCCTTGGCGGCGCCTGCCCAGATGCCTGCCTTGATGCCAGAGCCGTCGTCGAACGAGTGGTAGCTCGAGACGCTCACGCAGCGCACGGTGTCAGGCTGCAGGGCCTTCATCATCTCCGGGTTGCCGGCATAGCCGCCGGTCGCGATGATCGTGTACGGGGCGTTGATCTGGATGTAGCCCCCGTCGTACGCGCAGATGCCGCCGGTCACCGCGCCGCCGTCGTGCAGGAGTTTGACGAGCTTGCAGTTGAAGAGGACGGCGTTGCCGGCATCTTGGGCGGCCTGGGCGAAGAGGTCGTTGCGCATCGGGTAGGTGTAGGAAGGATTCCAGCTGTGCTGCACGGTCGGCAGGTAGTAGTCGGTACCGCCGGTGGGATGCTCGGACGGCACGTCGATGGCGATCTCCTTGCCCGCGGCCGTCAGAATCCCGTCGACCCACTCGATCGTCTCGGCCGAGTTGTCGACCCACAGCTTGACGAGGTCGCGGTCGCACTTGCCGCTTGCGTAGCGGCTGATCTCGTTGAGCAGCTTGCCGGGGTCGGTCTCATTGCCGCTTTCGAGCGTGAAGGTGGTGTTGACGCCGGCCAGATACTCGCGCGTTTCGGGAACGCCCGCGCCGCGTTCGACGCAGATGCAGTTCAGTCCCAGCTCGGCGGCGGTTGCAGCGGCTGCGGAGCCTGAGCATCCCATGCCTACGATGAGGATGTCGGTTTCGTAGGTTGCGGAGATCGAGGCGGGGTCGACGGAGGGCTCCTCGCCCAACCACGACGGGGCGGCGGGCGATGCGGCGGCCTCGGTCGGAGCCTCTTCGGCAGTCGCCGTCGCGGCTTCGGTTTCGTCTGCCAACGCGTTGGCGGCAACGGCGGACGACGCGGCGACCGCCGCCAGGCCGAGCGCCGAACCCTTTACGAACGAACGTCGGTTCATGCCCATGGATGGTCCTTTCCTCTCGTGTTTGCATGCTGGCCTATGCGGAGGCGATTTCACGGGCCGGTCTCGGTTGCCCAAGGGGATATGGGCGACCGACCGCGAGCTGAAAAAGCCAATGCACGGAAGCCCCAACGAGTCCATAATGTAGTTGCGCCAAGGCAAAAGCGCCCTACACCGCCTGGGTGGGATGTGCTGTTCCGCATGGTAGATGCCGCGTTTTTTCAAACGCGCGAAAGGGGTTGTCATGAAGGGGCGGGCGGGTTTCGACAGGAAGTCAACGAAAGCTTGCCCGGAACACCCTTTCCAAACCGGTGGCGAAGCCGACCTCTGCCAAGACACGTCGTCTGCAAATCCGGCATTCGCGCGTTGCTTTGCCGCGGGAGCGCTCACCATGTTTGTGACGCTGCTGTTCAACGGCCCCCTCTTCTCCGCTCACGAGGGCGTTTTCGCCTGGTCGCGCGATGAGTCGACTCTTGTCGCAGCCGCCGCGCTTATGGGGCTTCTCGTCGTGGCGCTTTGGCGGCCCAGGAAGATTCGCCCCCGCGTGTTTACCGTGGCTTCCATCGCGATTGGAGTGGCAGGCCACTTCTTGTGCTTCTGGGGCGTGTCCTGTTCGTCTGAGGTGGCGATTGTTGCTGGATCGGCATGTATGGGCGCTGCGGATGCATGGGGCATTGTGATCTGGCTGCTTGCGTGCGCGATGCTCGAACGTCGCCGTGCCTGCCTGTGCCTGGCGGCGTCGGGACTCGTTTCGCTCCCGTTCGCGTACATGGTCAACATGTGGGCCCCCTATGCTGCAATCAGCGTTATCTCTGCAACTGCGTCGGCTGCGATTCCCCTTCTGTGCTTTCCCATCACGGGACCGTTCTTTTCCAGGCTGGCTTCGCTTGGTATTCCCGCGGAACAGCAGATTGTCCGCCCTCAGGCGTTCATCCCGTTTGGCCATGCATTTTACGTATACATTTTTGCCTTCAGTCTCGCCTATGGTTTTGCGCTGCGCTGCAAGGGCGTCGAGAGTCCGGAGGTTATATCAGCGGTGACGTTCGTCTCGACGGTGTGCGTGAGCGCGTATGCCATTCGGGCAAGGAATGCCCTGAGCGTCGACGCCCTGTTCGTGGCCTCGTTTTTTGTCGTGACCGTCGGTTTCATGCTGGTCCTGCTGAGCGACGAGCGGATTGACGCCGTCTCTTCGGCGCTGCTCGTTGCCGGCTACACCTGTTTCGAGCTGGTTGTTTGGTTTGCCATATGCGGGGCTGCGGCCCGCAACACCGTCGATGCCATTCCGACGATATGCTGGGGAACGGCAATCGGGTATGTTGGCATTTGCGTCGGCGCAGGCCTCTGGATAGTTCCCAATCTGCTGCTGGAACCGATTCTGAAGGGGAACCCCGTGCTTGACGTCCCGCTGCTCCAGGGGATCGTCGTTGTGGTCGTCCTTTCGGCACTTGTCCTCTACACGCTGCTGACGAGGAGATCGTTCTCGTTTGACGAGACTATCGACGGCATCGCTCCCGATCCCGTTGCCCCTCGAGTCGATGTGCGCTATGTGGACAGGCTCGACGAATGCTGCGATGTCGCCGTTGCCCGTTTCGGTCTCACCACGCGTGAGGGTGAGGTCATGCGCATGCTTGCCCACGGGCGAGATTCCGCCCGAATACAGGATGAGTTGGGCATAGGCCGCAATACGGTGAAGTACCATGCAAAGAACGTCTACGCAAAGCTCGGCGTGCACAGCCAGCAGGAGCTGATCGACCTGGTGGGCCGGCTCGACGCCTTTGCCCCTGCGCCGCCCGATACGTCCGTATCCCCAACTTCTGCCTGATGGAGCTTTTGGCCGCACGCTGCATCTTTCCCGATGCACCTCATCTGCGCTAGTATCCTATAGTGCAGTATCTGTCCGTTCGATTTGAGTCGGGCGCGTCGTACCGGGCAAACGAGTCGTCTGCTGCGCGGCGTCTCGCCCGGGTCGTGCCGTAGAAATGGGGTCGCAATGAACCCTGCCATCGTCATTCCCACGTACTGGGCGCAGAGCGAGCGCTTCGGCATGCCGGGCAGCACCGCCTGCTACGACCATGCGACGCCCATCGACGCCGCCCATGCCGAGCTCGAGGACTGCGTCGCGTCGCTCGAGCAGGTGGTCGGTCTGGGGACGGTCGTCGTTCTGGTTGTGGCCCCTCCCGCCGTGGAGGAGCGAGCTGTCCATCGGGTGCACGACATCTGCGCGCGCCACAACCTTCCCGACGTCGTCATCGTCGACAGCTTCAAGGCGCTTGGCATCACCGACATGTTCCAGGACGAGGTGAACGAGGTCGGCGGCGAGCCGGTCGGGCTGCGCGGCTACGGGGCCATCCGCAACATGGGCCTGATCGCCTGCTGTGCCCTGGGGTGCGACGTGGCGGTGTTTCTGGACGACGACGAGGTGGTGCTCGACCCCGACTTCCTGACGACCGCGGTGTACGGCTTGGGCGCCCAGCCCCGCCAGGGCATGCCGGTCGTTGCCAAATCGGGCTATTTCCTCGACCGGCGCAACTCGGCGCTGGCCGATCGCCGCAAGGTCCGCTACTGCGACAAGCACTGGGCCAAGCGCGCCGAGTTCAACGAATGGATGACCCAGGCGCTCGCCGGTCCGCGCATCTCCCGCAGCAACACGCTGTGCGGAGGCTGCTTTGCCGTGCATGCCGAGGCGTTCACGCGCGTGGCGTTCGACCCGTGGATCACCCGCGGCGAGGACATGGACTACCTGTTCAACCTCAAGCTCTACGGGATGGACGTCTGGTTCGACAACCGCTGGCGCGTCCGCCACACCCCGCCGCGCATCAAGGATACGGCCTTCCGCTTCCTGCAGGACGTGTACCGCTGGACGTATGAGCGCCGCAAGATCGAGGTGTGCAACGGCAACATCGACCTTCACAAGATCGCTCCGGAGCAGCTCATGCCCTACCCGGGGCCTTGGATCAGCTCCGAGCTGCCGGCGCGCATCCGCAAGACGTCGCTTCTGCGCGCGCTCATGACGCACGAGAAGGGCGCCTATTTCAAAATCTACCGGCGCGGACGCAAGGATGCCGTCGCCTATGCCGAGGACAACTGTACGAAGTACCTCAACTTCCAGGCGCACTGGCCGGTCATCGCCTCGCGTTCGTGGCAAAACGAGGGCATGTACCGCCTGCTGCGCGGGGAGGGTATGCTCAATCCCGCCGTGGCCGCCCGCATGGCGGAACGCAACGGCGGCCCCGCCGTGCCGGTGATGGCGAGCGATACGGGCATCGACGACTCGAACCAGGCGAACCCGCCCGTCGCCCCCGTCGCCCCCGCATACGACGACCATGAGACGGCCGGCGCATAGCGCATGGAGATCACGGTTCTGACGGGTATCGTCATCGCGCTGTGCGGCGTCGGGGTCGGCGTCTTGTCCGCCATGTTCGGCATCGGCGGCGGCATCGTGATGGTTCCGCTCATCCACCTGGTGTTCGGCCAGCCTGCGGCGGTCGCATCGGGCACGTCGCTGTTCGCCATCCTGCCGACGTCCCTTTCCGGCATGCTGGCGCGCCTCCACGATGGCACCATCCGCTTCCCCGTCGGCATCGCGGCCGGTCTGGCGGGGGCGTGCTTCTCGCCGTTGGGGGCCGTTGCGGCGAGCACGCTGCCGGGGCTCTACGCCATGGTGCTTACGGCGTGCTTCATCCTGTTCACGGCGTACAACATGTTCAAGCGCGTATGGCGCTCCCGTCCCGCGGCCCTCGCCGCCGAGGAAGCCGCGCGGGCTTCTGGCTCAGCCGGCCCGGCCCGGCGCCCCGCTCCCCTCGAGACGGCGTCGGGCGCCAAACTGTACGGCAGCGCGGCGCTCATCGGCATGGTCGTCGGCTTCCTGAGCGGATATCTCGGCCTGGGTGGCGGGTTTCTCATCGTTCCGCTGCTGCAGGCGCTGTTCGGGTTCACGATGAAGCAGGCGACGGGGACCTCGCTGGTGACGGTGGGTATCCTTGCCGTTCCGAGCTTCATAACGCATGCTGTGCTCGGCAACGTCGTATGGCTGCTGGGGCTGCTGCTCATCGTCGGATCGATTGCGGGCACCAAGATCGGGGCTCTTGTCGTCAAGAAGGTCAACGACCGTCTGCTCACGGCGCTGTTCGGGGTCGTTCTCGTCGCTTCGGGCGTCATCCTTGCGGTGCAGGAGTTTTTGGGGTAGGGTTGCGCGGGGGCGACCCGACGCCGGCGCCCCTTTGCGGTTGCGGTGCGAATGGATTGCCTATGAGCTACGACGAGCAGGCCGTACGGGAAGATGCCGAGGGGCGGGCGGGCCGGCCCGCCGATTCGCATGCCGACGGGCCGTCCGATTCGGGCTGGTTCTCGTCCCTCCTGGCGCGCGGGCGCAGCCACGGGGACGACGAGGGGGATTCGTCCGGCCTTTTCGACTACCGGCGCAACGCCCTCTCCGAGACGATCATCACCACCATCGTCGCCCTGCTCGTGCTCGTGCTGCTCTATTCGCTGATCAGCGAGCATGGGAACCTGTTCATCACGTCGGTTGCGCTCGCCGGCCTCGTCACCGTCGCGTTTGCCACCATCAGATACACGCTTTCGCCCGACCGCCTGCGCGCCGTGCAGACGAAGCGCACGCTGAGCCTGGCCTCGCGCACGCTCGCCTACATGCGCGGCGGCCTGTCTCCTGAAAACTGCCAGGAGGTGTGCAGCATCCTTCTGCCCGAGACCCAGGCCATGGCTGTCGCCATGACCGACAACAAAGTCGTGCTGGGCTATGCGGGCGAGTATGCGGACGCGTTCCCCATCGGCAGCCCTATCCACACCGCCGCGACCCACCGCGTGCTCGAGTCGCAGAAGCTCGAGGTGTTCAACGGCTCGGGCGCCCTGGGCGTGAAGATCCCGCCGGAGGTCCAGCGTTCGACCCCGCGCAAGCGGCTTCCGATGACGCCGGCGATGAGGGAGGCACAGGAGACGGCCCTCAAGCACGTCTGGTCGCCCGACCAGGTGGTCGAGATCGGCGCGCCGGTGAACTCGTTCATCCCCGCCGGCATCGTGGCGCCGCTCGTCGTGCGCGGGATCTCGGTCGGGACCCTCAAGCTTTACTACGATGCGCCGCACCTGATCGACGAGACCCAGCGCGCCATCGCGGAGGGGCTGGCCGAGCTGCTCTCGACCCAGCTTTCCATCGCCGAGCTCGACCGCCAGGTCGAGCTGGCCACCAAGGCCCAGCTGCAGGCGCTGCAGTCCCAGATTAACCCTCACTTCCTCTTCAACACCATCAACACCATCGCGTCCCTGATTCGCACGGACCCCGTGCGCGCGCGGGGCCTGCTGCGCGAGTTCGCGGTCTTCTACCGCCAGACGCTTGAGAACTCCAGCGACCTTATCCCGCTGGAACGGGAGATTCAACAGACGCAGCGCTACCTGGGATTCGAGATCGCCCGTTTCGGAAACGAGCGCATCGGGATCTCCATCGAAGTCGATCCCGGGCTCGAAGAGGTGCGCGTCCCCTCGTTCATCATCCAGCCGGTTGTCGAGAATTCGGTCAACCACGCGATGCGTCCCGAAGGCATGCTGCACCTTTCCATCGGGGTTCATGTGCACGGACCCGACGTTGAGATTGCGATATCCGACGACGGCATAGGGATGAGCCAAGAGCAGGCGCGCAACCTGGTCCGCGATGCGGGTCCCTCCGCCAAGGGGACGGGCATCGCGCTGCGCAACGTCGACGGTCGCCTGCATGCGGCGTTCGGACCGGGATCCGGGGTTGAGGTTGACTCCAAAACCGGCGTCGGCACTGTGGTAACCTTGCATCTAGTCGGGGCGGCTCCGGATGCGAGCGATGCAGGGTAGCCGGTTTTGGCTACAATAGCAGCAGCAAACAATCGGAGGCGCCGTGCTGCTTTTGCGGCACGCTCCGCTGCTGGTCTATCTGGTATACCGTTGAGGGCACCGTGCGTGCCGACGAGAGAGGGAGCGTACCGCCATGCTGAAGGCAATGATCGTCGACGACGAGGCTCCGGCGCGTTCCGAACTGAAGTTCCTGCTCGACGAGGTCGGCGGCGTCGAGGTCGTTGTTGAGGCGGACAACGTCCGCAAGGCGATCGAGGGCCTGAAGGAGCACCGCTGCGACGTCATGTTCCTCGACATCAACATGCCCGGCGTCAACGGCATGCAGTTCGCCGAGGCTTTGGGCAAACTCAAGAACCCGCCGGCAATCGTGTTCGTGACTGCCTATAGCGAATACGGGGCTGACGCTTTCGGGGTGAACGCCGTCGACTATCTGGTGAAGCCGGTCGAGACGGACCGCCTGAAGCAGGCTGTCGACAAGGTCTGCAGCCAGATCGGCCAGGTCGCCAAGAAGAACAACGCCGAACGCATCCCGGTGGAGAAGGGCGGCAAAAAGGTCCTCGTCCCCACCGACAAGATTCGCTACATCATGGCTAAGGACGACTATTCCTGCCTGTACACTGAGGACGACCACTATCTTTCGACGATTAGCCTCGCCCAGCTCGAGGTTCGTCTGGCCGACGCGAACTTCTTCCGCGTACACCGCCGCTACATCGTCAACCTCTCCCATGTTAGCGAGGTCGAGAGCGTCCCGGGCGGCACCCTGCTGCTCACGATGCGCGACGACGGGGAGAAGATCCCGGTGTCGCGCCGCCGCGTCGCCCCTCTCAAGAAGGTTCTGAAGCTGTAGGCCTTTAACGCGGGGGATGTTTCACGTGGAACATCAGTTCGGAGATGCACAGATGGACGCCCGTACCACGACGGTGGTGGGTGTCCTTTCCGATACCCATGGCTATCTTTCTCCGGAGGCGTTCCAGACGCTGGCCTCCATGGACCCGTCGCTCATCGTGCATGCCGGGGATATCTGCGGCGACGACATCATCCCGCGGCTTGAGATGATCGCGCCCGTCGTTGCCGTGTTGGGAAACAACGACTATCCTGGCGAGTACGGTCCCCGTGTCACCGCTCGCGCGGAGTTCGAGTGTTCCGGTGTCGACTTCGCGGTTGCGCACATACCCAGTCGACTCGGCGTTCCGCTGGCGCGCATCGCCATTTGCGGCCACACCCACATCCCTAAAGTCGAACAGTGCGGTGCGACGATCATCGTGAACCCGGGCTCCGTCAGCCGGCCTCGCGACGGGAAGGGTCCGAGCGTTGCGCGCATCGTGCTCGAGCCGGGCTACGTGCGCTCCATTCAGATTGTTCGCGTGAACGACGCCCGCTGACTGCGGCGTCGGATTCGGCGTGCAACGGGTACGGCGGTGTCCGTTGTGTGCCGATGCTGTTAAGGCTCCCTAACGTCCCCTTGCGGGACGGGCCTCCTCGCACACAATAGCGACGGAACGTGCGATTTCATTGCGACGCGGCTCGAGTGCCGCACGGGTGCGCCCCATGCGGGCCGCCCATCGAAGGGAGCAACTTCTATGCAGTTCGAGACTGCCTGCCTCCATACCGGATACCAGCCTGGCAACGGCGAGCCCTGCGCCTTGCCCATCTATCAGAGCACCACGTACAAGTACGATTCGACGGATGCGGTTGCCGCCCTGTTCGACCTCACTGCCGACGGGCACATGTACTCGCGCATCTCCAACCCGACCGTCGCCTTCGTCGAGCAGAAGATTTCTGCGCTCGAGGGCGGCGTGGGGGCCCTGTGCACCACGAGCGGCCAGAGCGCCACGCTCATCTCGCTGCTCAACCTGCTCGAAGCGGGGGACCATTTTGTGAGCGCGGCGACCATCTACGGCGGGACGGTGAACCTGTTCTCGGTCACCCTCAAGAAACTCGGCATCGAGGTGAGCTACGTCGACCCCGACGCCTCTACCGACGAGATCGCCGCCGCCTTCCGCCCCAACACCAAGCTGCTGTTCGGCGAGACGATGGCCAATCCCGCCATGAACGTTCTCGATATCGAGAAGTTCGCGTCCGTTGCCCACGCGCACGGCGTGCCGTTCATCGTCGACAACACCTTTGCGACGCCGTATCTGTGCCGCCCGTTCGAATGGGGCGCCGATGTCGTGGTCCATTCGACCACGAAGTATCTCGACGGCCACGCCCAGACCGTCGGCGGCGTGATCGTCGATTCCGGCAATTTCGACTGGGCGGCACAGGCCGAGCGCTTCCCCGGTCTCACCACGCCCGACGAGAGCTACCACGGCGTCGTGTACACCGAGCAGTTCGGCAAGGCCGCCTACATCACCAAGGCCCGCACCCAGCTGATGCGCGATCTGGGGTGCTATCCCCCCGCGTTCACCGCATTCCTGCTCAACATGGGCCTCGAGACCCTGCCGGTCCGCATGGACCGTGTATGCGAGAACGGCATGAAGGTCGCCTCGTACCTCGCCTCGCGCCCTGAGATCGCCCGCGTCGCCTATCCCGGCCTCGAGAACGACCCGTACCATGCGCTGCAGCAGAAGTATCTGCCCAAAGGCTGCTCGGGCGTCATGGCGCTCGAAGTTTCCGGAGGGCGCGAGCGTGCCGCGTCGTTCATCGACCACCTCAAGCTCATCCGCTGCGAGGTCCATGTTGCCGACATCTGCACCTGTGTGCTCCACCCGGCGAGCTCCACGCATCGTCAGCTCACCGACGAGCAGCTGGTGGCGTGCGGCATCGATCCGGGAATGGTGCGCCTGTCGTGCGGTCTTGAGAACGCCGACGACATTATCGCCGATCTTGCCCAGGCTCTCGACGCCATCGCCGAATAGCCCCGTACCTCCAACGCCTCGCCCCAGCGCATCGCGAAGGTCAAACCGAAAGGAACGCCCGTGCCCATCATCGTCCCCGACGGCCTTCCCGCAAAGGCCATTCTCGACAGCGAGCGCACCTTCGCGTTGGAGGAGAACGTCGCACAGCGCCAGGACATCCGTCCGCTCAACGTGCTGCTGCTCAACCTCATGCCGAAGAAGATCGAGACCGAGACCCAGATACTGCGCCTCATTTCCAAGTCGCCCCTGCAGGTGAACCTCGACTTCATGTGCATGAGCACGCATGAGAGCCGCAACACGCCGCACGACCATCTGGTGAAGTTCTACGAAACCTTTGACGACCTGCGCAGCCGCAGCTACGACGGCCTTATCGTGACGGGCGCGCCGGTCGAACACCTCCCCTTCGGGGCCGTCGACTACTGGGACGAGCTTTGCGAGGTGTTCGACTGGGCGCGCAGCCACGTGTACTCGACGCTTTCGATATGCTGGGGTGCCCTCGCCGCGCTCCAGCACAACTTCGGCGTGGGCAAGGTCGCCCTGCCGAGCAAGCTGTTCGGCGTGTTCTGGACCAAGCTGTGCGACGAGTACAATTTCCTGACCAACGGCTTCGACGAGAAGTTTCTCATGCCCCATTCGCGGCATGCGGGCATTGACCTCGCGCAGCTCGAGCCGCACATCGGACGCGACCTCCACGTGCTCGGCACGAGCCCGGTGACCGGTCCGAGCCTGATCGCGAGCCTCGACATGCGGCAGATTTTCGTGACAGGGCACCTCGAATATGGAAAGATGACGCTTGCCGAGGAGTACCGCCGCGACTTGGACGCGGGCAAGCCCATCGAGCTGCCCCGCAACTACTTCCCCGAGGACGACGCGTCGGCCGAGCCCGTGTTCTCGTGGCGGAGCCATGCCAACCTGCTGTACCGCAACTGGCTCAACTACGTCTATCAGATGACGCCCTTCGACCTTTCCGAGCTCACGGAGGACTACCACGGCTATCGCTGCGAGGAGCGCGTCTGGCTTCCCGGCATGCGCGAGGCGTGATCGGGACCATGGTTGCCGGTGCAAACGGGCGCGTCCAGGGTCGGCCGAACCTGTTGCCGGCCGGGTCCCCTCCGGTTCGCCCCTACGTCCTTGCCCAGATCCTGGCCGACGTGGGCGCCTCTCCCACCGACCTTTCGGAATGGACAGTGCGGCGCATCAAGCGGTCGTTTCCGATACCGGTCGAACAGGAGGTCGTGTGGGCGGACGTGGAGTTCGGCACCAGGACCCACGGTCTCGCGCTCACCGATGCGGGGGTCTTTCTCAAAGACGGCCCGTCCGACGACGGGGACGCCGATGACTCTGGGGATGCGGCGGGGATCGAGGTCGACGGACTCGGGTTCTCCTATGTGCATTGGGAGAGCTTCGACGTTGCGCGCGTGAGCCACGTCGACGGGGCGCCGACGCTTGACAAGGCCAGGTTTCTCGACGGACGACCGTTCAAAAGTTTCGCCATGGCGTGCGTGCGGATCAACAACCGCCGCGTCCGGATGCGCAATGCGGGCCGGCGTCTGGCGCGCTCCGAAGGGCTCTTCGCACCCGATGGGCCGGTGCGGTCGGTATGTCGTTCGACGGCGGCGGCTTCGGTTTCGTTTTGCTTCGACAAAGACGGCGAGTACAAGTTTGTCGACGACGATGGGCTCCCGGTCGCGATGGAGGTGCCGTTCGACCAGTACGACGCGGCGCTGCAACGAATGCGCAAGAAGATCGAGGGAGGGTGCATCTGGCCGCTCGACGACCCGAACTATGCAGGCGTGTTGGTGCGGTGCGGCTGGTACACGCGCGCCCAGGCAGTCAACATGGCAAAAACGGGAACGGTCCCGCATACGGAATATCGCGGGCAAACGGGTTCGGTCGTCTGCCGCGACCCCAAGGGGCTGGGCCATTGGCTCAGCACCTGGCTTCGGGCGCGCGAGGCGTTTGCACGGGGGATATGCGACCAGTCGGCGGCCGAGGAAGAAGGGGAGCGTGCCCTGATGGTGCAGGAGGGCGTGAGCCAGGCCCTCGCCGCCGGTGCGCTTGTCCAAGAGGAGCACGCAGCGCCGAAAGGGCAGGCGATGGGGAAGAAGCTCGGCAAGATGGTCGCGACCAACGCGGCGTCGCAGGCGAGCTTCGCGGTGGGTGCAACCGGCGCACGCGTGCTCATGACTGCGGTGGGCGCGGCCACGGGACCCCTCGCGTTTGTTGCGAGCCTCGCGCTGGGCCAGGTGTGCGGCAAGGCGGGCATGGAGGCGTTCTCCATGGTGAAAGACATGTTCGTGGAGCCTAGGGAACGCATCTACGAGCGGTTGTTCGGAAGCGTGTTCGCAAACGTGTCGTTCGAATACGCGCTCACGCCGACGGAGCAGAGCCTGCTTACCGAACTCATGGCGCACATCGCACCGGAGCAGTACCAACGGCTTGGAGCGGCGGTAAGCGAGGCGGAGGCCCAAGAGGGGGAGATCCGCTCGTTCTTGACCCCCCTTATTAAGATGCTCCGCGAGGGAGGACGGCCACGGCGTAGATAGGGCGCGGCAACGCGCCCGGTCCGTTCCCGTTTGTGCCCGTCCTGTGAACCCCCGAAACCCCCTTGCCTCGGGCGCGGGCCGGGCGTATAGTACTCCCTCGCGCCGCGCCCCCGGGTGCGGCGGAGGACCTTGAGAGCCGGATACTGCGGAGAGACGCAGGGGAGTTACTAGACAGGCGAGCGGGCGGGCCCGGAAGGGCCCGCCGACCACTTGACTTCAAGCT
>DBEYOB010000019.1:0-3592 GCA_048173955.1 Coriobacteriales bacterium | reverse complement strand
CCCGCGGCCCTTGCCGCCACGGCGGGGACGGACGGTGGGGTCGCGGTCGGGATCGAGCTCGGGACGCCTGTCGTCGAAGTCGAACTCCGGCAGATCCATCTCGTCGACGGTCTTCTGCATCAGATATTCGATGTCGTACAGGTCGTAGAGCTCCTCGTTGGTCACGAACGTGATCGAGAAGCCCTCCTCGCCGGCGCGGCCCGTGCGGCCGATGCGGTGGATGTAGTCCTCCGGGTCCATCGGCACGTCGTAGTTGATGACGTGGTCGACGTCGCTCACGTCGATGCCGCGGGCAAGGACGTCGGTCGCCACCAGGACGCCCACGCGGCCCTCGCGGAACATGCGCAGCGCGCGGCTGCGCTGGCCCTGGGAGCGGTCGCCGTGGATGGCCTCGGCGCTGAAGCCCTCGCGGTTCAGGCGCTCGGCCAGAACCTCGGCGCGCGACTTGGTGCGGGTGAAGACGATGACGCGGTCGGCGCCCTTCTCGTCGAGCACGTACTCGAGGAGCTCGGTCTTCTGGTTCTGCGACACCGGGATCACGAACTGCTCGACCGTCTCGGCCGCGGTACCCTTGTGGGCGATCTCGACGAACTTGGGATCCTTGACCTCGCCGCCGATGGTCTTCATGACCGAATCGTCGATGGTGGCCGAGAACAGCAGGGTCTGGCGGTCCTGCGGCAGGCAGTCGATGATCTGCTTGACGTCGGGCCAGAAGCCCATGTCGAGCATGCGGTCGGCCTCGTCGAGCACGAGCACCTCGATGTCGTCGAGCTGCAGGGCCATGCGGTCGTAGAGATCGAGCAGGCGGCCGGGGGTGGCGACGAGCACGTCGACGCCGCGGCGCAGGCCGTTGATCTGCGGGTTGTAGCTCACGCCGCCGACGACGGTGAGCACGTAGTGGCCGGTCTTCTTGCCCACGGTGCGCGCCACGTTGTCGATCTGCTGGGCGAGCTCGCGGGTGGGGGTCACGATCAGGGCGAGCGGGCCGCGGCCGCGCTTGTAGTGGCCGAGGTTGTTCAGGACGGGCAGGGTGAACGCGGCGGTCTTGCCGGTGCCGGTCTGGGCGGCGGCGATGACGTCGTGCCCCTCGAGGATCAGCGGGATCGCCTGGGCCTGGACGGGCGTGGGCGTGGTGTAGCCCATTTGGCGGATGGCCGCCATGACGTCGTCGTTGAGGTCGAAGTCGTCGAACGTCACGACGTGCTCGGCCTCAGCGGCCTCCGCCGCCTCGTCCTCCCCGGAGGCTTCGGGCTCGACCTCGAGCTCGACCTGCTCGGCCGCGGTCTCTTCGGTTGCGATGTCTTCAGTCGCGGGGGCTTCCTGCCCCTCGATGTCCATGGTCTCTTCGTTTGCTCCCGTATACTCGGTGGTCATGCTACTCCTTCGAAATCTGTCTCTATGCCGTTGGTGCACGCTTCGGACGTGGCGTGCCGTTGCTTCATGCGCACGTGCTTGGCCACGGAGCAGATTCGCATGGGTAGGTGGGAGACCCAAGAGAATATGTGGGCGCATGGAAGCAAACTAAACTAGAATAATCGGCGAATTGGGGTCTTGACAAGTTGGTTAAAGAGTGCAACGGAGAAAGCACATAAGTTGCGCCGGACGGCCCGGTGTCCGGCTGCGATCGGCTGTGTTTGGCCGTACGGTCGGGGCTGCGTGCAGGTGGGCGGCCGGTTGTGTTCGGCTGCGATCGGCTGTGCGGGCTGACAGGTGTTAACTTTCTGAAATAGTTCCAAGTATGATTATTGTGACCAGGCGTTTTGCCGCTCGGAACCCCGTGCTTTCAGAAATTAGACACCCGTCAGCCCGCATAACCGTCGGCAGCCCGCACGGCCGTCGGCAACCCGCACAGCCGTCGGCAACCCGCACAGCCGTCGGCTGTGCGGTACGAAAAGCGGGGCGCGCCGCCGGGCACGTCCCGCTCCACATCGTTTCTCGCTGAAGTGCGGCGTCGGTACCACCGCTGGTATCGCCGACCACCGCCGGCCGGCCTCTCTGTCGGCAGGCGGCCGCTTCGCAGGTGGTTAGTTACTCCGCCGCGGCCGGTGCCGGCTCGTTAAGCAGCAGGTCGGCGCAGCAGGTGTCCGCGTCGTGCACCGCGTCGGGGCAGATCTCCTTGCACAGGCCGCAGCGTACGCACACGATTGGCTCGACCTGCGCGCGGCCCGCCTCGTCCTTGTGGATGGCGCCGAGCGGGCACGCCGCGACGAGCTCGTCGACGCACGTGCACGACTCGTCGACCGTCACGCCCTCGAGCGTCGCGCGCGGGGCGATCTCCGGGAAGCGCATGACGGCGTCGAGCAGGGTCGCCCGTGCAACGGTCAGGGTTCCCGTCAGGCCGTCGGCCCCCTTCATGCCCGGGGTCGTCTCGCCCTCCGCCACCGCGAGCTCCTTGCGCACGCGGATACGGGTCTTCTTCATGTCCGAGTTGCAGCGCTCCTCCTCGGTCATGTTGTCCTCGCCCTGGGTGAAGTCCTTCACGATGTCGCCAAAGCCGCTCGTGATGTCGCCGAAGAGCTCGTCGCTCTGCGAGAGCAGGTTGCCCTTCGAATCGGTGAACGCGAGCTCTTTGCGCAGCTCCACGAGGGTCAGGTCGCGCCCGACGACCTCCTGAGCCTTGACGACCTCGTTGACAATAATCTCCTCCGCCGCCTTCGCCTTGCAGCGCGGGCACAAATCGCCCGGCAGATAGACGGCCAGGTTGGGGAAGTCGAGCATGAGCGACGTCCAGACCTCCCAGGTGAGGGCGCCCAGACAGGGGATTTCCACGACCGAGGGGTCCTCTTTGGCAAGGCCGGTCTCGATGCAGGTCAGGTAGATTTGGTGCGCCGAGCCGCCGGCCGCCGCCTGGGCGCGCTTGAGCAGATGGCGCAGATAGCGCGGCGTGGGTTCGAGCACGACCATGGAGGAGGTGGGGCAGGCGGAGCAGCACAGGCCGCAGTCGACGCAGAAGCCTTTGCTGATGGTCAGCTTGACGCCGCCGGCGGTGTCGGTCGCCTTGGGCAGGCGCACCGCCTTGCCGGGGCAGATGTCGACGCAGGCGTTGCAGGTCGACTTGGCGTTGGTCATGCGCAGGCACAGGTTGGGGTCGTGCCCGATGGCGCGCACGAACGAGGTCGCCTTCTCGCCCGCGGCGCGCAGTTTGGTTTGCTCAGCCATGGATGGCCGTCCTTCCCTATCTCAGGCCGCTGGGGCCGTCGGTCCCTCTTCCCGGTCCGCGCGTTTCCGGCAGCATGCGGTTGTGCGCGACGAGGCGCTGTCGGATTATTGTGCGCAGTGGCGCCGCACTTTGCAAGGGAACGTGCGCCAGATGTTTTCCGAATACCCAAAACTGCACTGCTCGCGTTGGGGCGAGGGGGCTTTGGGGGAGAACTCCACAAGGGTGCGGCGTGCAGCGTGCGAGGCGCGCGGCACGCGATGCGGCGCGCGGCGTTTCGGGGTTTTTGGCGCGGCGCCTTCCCGAAAACGGGGGAGCACTTGCTAAAAAGTCCCCTTGTTGAGTAAGCGGAAAGTCATTCAAACTTTGATTATTTTTAAAATATAAATATCTAAATAAAATTACCAGGCGGTTTTCGAGTGGGACGGGTTGGGG
>DBEYOB010000018.1:0-2940 GCA_048173955.1 Coriobacteriales bacterium | reverse complement strand
CCTGTGCGACGCCCACGGCCACGCGCTGGCCATCGGCGAGCGCGAGTGCTCGGTGCAGCGCCGCAACCAGAAGCTCCTCGAGGAGAGCCCCTGCCCCTGCCTCAAGCCCGAGGTCCGCACGGAGCTGTGGGCGTCGGCGGTGCGCCTCGCCCGGCAGGTCGGCTACACCGGCGTGGGGACCATCGAGTTCCTCTACACCGACGAGGGCAAGTTCTACTTCATGGAGATGAACACGCGCCTGCAGGTGGAGCACCCCGTGACCGAGATGGTCACCGGCCTCGACCTCGTCAAGTGGCAGATGCGCTGCGCCGCCGACACCGAGCTGCCCTTCGGGCAGGACGACGTGCACATGAGCGGCCACGCCATCGAGTGCCGCATCAACGCCGAGACGCGCGACTTCCTCCCCTCGAGCGGCAGGATCTCGATGCTGCACGTCCCCAACGGGCCGTGGGTACGCTTCGACTCGTGCCTCTACCAGGGCTGCACCGTGCCGCCCTACTACGACTCGCTGCTCGGCAAGCTCATCGTGCACGCCCCCACGCGCGAAGAGGCGGTGCGCAAGATGCGCTCGGCGCTCGGCGAGCTCGCCATCGAGGGTGTGAGCAACAACTCGGAGCTGCAGCTCGACATCCTCAACAACCCCGAGTTCTTGAGCGGGGTCTACCACACCGACCTGATGGGACACCTCTATGCCACTCATACCTCCTAAGTTCGGCAAGAAGAGCCGCAACACCCTCGAGAGCAACGTCACCGAGGTCCCCGTCGAGGTCCCCGAGCGCCGCCTGTACGCGAAGTGCCCGGGATGCAAGCGCGTCGTGGACATCGAGGAGATCACCGCCAACCAGGACGTCTGCCCCCACTGCGGCCACCACATGCGCCTCTCGGCGCGCCGCCGCATCGAGCTGACCTGCGACGAGGGCAGCTTCCGGGAGTGGGACGCCGACCTCGCGGCGACCGACTTTCTCAACTTCCCCCACTACACCGAGAAGCTGGCGGCGGCGCGCGAGAAGAGCGGCGAGGTCGACGCCGTGGTGTGCGGCCGCGCGACGGTCGAGGGGATGCCGTGCGCCCTGTTCGTCATGAACGGCGACTTCATGATGGGCTCCATGGGCGCGGTCGTGGGCGAGAAGATCGCCCGCTGCTTCGAGAACGCCGGCCGCGAGGGCCTTCCCGTGGTGGGCTTCACCGTGAGCGGCGGCGCGCGCATGCAGGAGGGCACCACCTCGCTCATGCAGATGGCGAAGGTGTCGGCCGCAGTGCGCCGCTTCGGCGACGCCGGCGGCTTCTACCTGACCGTGCTCACCGACCCCACCTCGGGCGGCGTCACCGCGTCGTTCGCCATGGAGGGGGACGTGATCCTGGCAGAGCCCGGCGCGCTCGTGGCCTTCGCCGGCCCGCGCGTCATCGAGCAGACCATCCACCGCAAGCTGCCCGCCGGCTTCCAGAGCGCCGAGTTCCAGCTCGAGCACGGCTTCGTCGACCGCATCGTCGGGCGCTCCGAGCTGCGCGGCGAGATCGGGCGCCTGCTCGTCCTGCACGCGGGCTCGCCCGAGGCGGCGGCATGCTGGACAGGCGCCGCACGCGCAGACGGGACCGAAGGCGCCGCGACGGGCGCGGCCGGAAGGGTCGAGCGGCTCGAGGAGCAGGCAGAGGACTTCGCCGCAAGCGTCCGCGCGGCGATCGACGGCGCCGCCGAGGCGGTCGCGGGGCGCGTCGCGGCCGTCGCGAAGCCCGACACCGAGCAGGGTGCCGACCCCGACGCCCCCTCCTCCCCCGGCACGACCGCCTACGAGCGCGTCAAAAGCGCCCGCAGCACCAAGCGCCCCACCGCGTCGACGCTCATCGCCGAGGCGTTCGACGACTTCGTCGAGATGCACGGCGACCGCTCCTTCAAGGACGACGCCGCCGTGGTCGGCGGCATCGCGACCCTCGACGGGCGCCCCGTGACCGTCATCGGGACCGAGCGCGGCGTGAACCTGAAGGACCGCGTCGCCCGTAACTTCGGCTCCGCGCACCCCGAGGGCTACCGCAAAGCCCTGCGCCTCATGGAGCAGGCCGAGAAGTTCGGGCGCCCCGTGGTGTGCCTCATCGACACCTCGGGCGCCTACTGCGGCATCGAGGCCGAGGAGCGCGGCCAGGGCCAGGCCATCGCCCAGAACCTCGTCGCCATGGCGGGGCTCAAGACGCCCATCGTGAGCGTCGTGATCGGCGAGGGCGGCAGCGGCGGCGCACTCGCGCTGGGCGTCGCCGACCGCGTGTGGATGCTCGAGAACGCCGTGTACTCGGTCATCAGCCCCGAGGGGTGCGCGAGCATCCTCTACAAGGACGCCTCCAAGGCCGACGAGGCCGCCGCGGCGCTCGGGCTCACCGCCCAGGACCTGCTGCGCCTGGGCATCATCGACGCCGTCATCGACGAGGGGGACGGAAGCGCGCGCACCGTGGGCGAGCGGCTCGCGGAGCACCTGCGCGCCACGCTCCCCCAGCTCGAGGCCCTGGGCGGCGCAGAGCTGCTCGACAAACGCTACGCAAAGTACCGTGCGATGGGGGTGCAGACCATATGCTCGCGCTCGTAGTCGATTCCAGCGCCTGCCTGACCCGCGACGAGGCGCGCCAGCTCGGCGTCGAGCTCGTCCCCATGACCTACGTGGTCGACGGCGCCTCCCGCCCGGAGACGTTCATGGGCGAGAACGGCGATTTCGACGCGCTGCTGGACGCGGGGCGCGTCGGCGGGACCGAGGGCGTGCGCGCCGAGGCGTTCGCGCCGGTGTTCCGCAGGCTCGCCTCCGCCGGCAACGACGTGCTGTGCATCGCCATCTCCGCCAAGCTCTCGGGCACCTACCGCCACGCCTGCGAGGCCGCCGACGCCGTGCGCTCCGAGCTGCGCCGCGAGGCGGGCGCCACGAGCCGCGAGGCGAACTCGGCCGCCGCGGCGCGCACCGC
>DBEYOB010000017.1:0-8027 GCA_048173955.1 Coriobacteriales bacterium | reverse complement strand
CCACTTGGCGACGTCGCCGTAGCAAAAGGGCCGGTGGTGACCGGCCCTCAAGTAGGCATGGAGCGGACAACGGGGCTCGAACCCGCGACCCCAACCTTGGCAAGGTTGTGCTCTACCAACTGAGCCATGTCCGCGTGCGAGTAGGTACTATACGCAACGCGGCCTCACCGCGCAAGTCGTCCATGCTTTGCACACATATGCGGGCTTTATGCGACGGCAGGCGCCCCGCTGGGGGAAAAGCGTGCCAAAAGTTGGGAAGGCGGCTTCCCGTGGGCTACTATAGCCTCACGATAAGCTCGGAAGGCGATGCCGGATCGTCGCGGCGCCACCTTCCGGATGCGTTCAACGGTGCCCCCGGAGGGGCATGCAAGGAGGACGGGCGTATGGTCGACGGCGATGAGACTTCACTGTTCAAGCCGGTGGACGATGACGTTGTTCTGATGCACGGCCAGGTATGGCGCGTGCGCGAGAAGGGCCTCGTGCGCATCGAGGAGCTCACCGACCCGCAGGGGGCGCCCCTGGGGACGACCAATTGGCGCACGGCCTACGTGGGATCCTATGGTCGGGCGACCTTCGCCGAGGACGCGATGGGGTCGGGCCTGTGGGTCGTCCAGGTGCGGTGCCTGGTCTACCGCGAGCCCGACGGATCGCTGCGCGCTACGCGCGACATCCTGAGGACGTCCTCCGGCGAGATCCAGGAGGGGCGGGCCGACGGGGCCGGTCGCGACGTCTGCACGCTGGTGACGCGCAGGACGCGCTACGTGTTCCGCCGCATCGACGGCGAGGAGGCCGACCTGGTGGAGGCGGCCCTTGCGGCACGGTAGGTGCGCGGCGAGGGTGCCGATGTGTGCAAGTTGTGCGATTCTGCCCTCTGATGGGCATCGTGCGCACCAACCGCTTGCATTCCACCCTGGGTTTCGGCGAGAATGCATTCCTGCCGATTGAGACATCGGCCGATGGGCGTTTAGCTCAGGGGGAGAGCGCTTCCCTGACACGGAAGAGGCCACAAGTTCAAATCTTGTAACGCCCACCATCGAGAATCCAGGCCGGACGGGGGAACCCGCCCGGCCTTTTTCGTTTTGCTGCACCGTCGCACCGCACATATTTCTGGGCGGCACGCCGCGGCGTCGCGCGCGTGCGCCCCGCGCGCGGACGCCCGGCCGGCGAGGGGCCTCGGTCCCCACGGCACGTATTTGGGGAGACCTGATGAACGTCGCGGCGGCACTTGCCCCGTCGTAAAAATCTGGTAAAGTGATTTCCCGCCGATTGAGACATCGGCCGATGGGCGTTTAGCTCAGGGGGAGAGCGCTTCCCTGACACGGAAGAGGCCACAAGTTCAAATCTTGTAACGCCCACCATCGAGAATCCAGGTCGGACGGGGGAACCCGCCCGGCCTTTTTCGTTTCAAGGGACGGTGCCTGCCGATGGCGGACGCGCACGGGATCTTTGCAGGGCTTCACACGTTGACGGACGACGCCGACGCGCCGATGCCCGACGCGAGCCTCGACACCCAGGAGGCGCCGCAGCCGGCGGTGCATGCCGACTGGCACGAGTCGGTGGGGAAGGCGGAGTCGTCTCGCGCCGTCGACGCCGATCTCGCGGTCAAATCGTCGATCGTTGCCCGGGCGGGCCGGCTGTCCCTGGCGAGCGGGACGGGCGGCTACCGCGTCCGGCAGATCCTCGAGCGGGTCGGCGCGGCGCTCGGGGTGGAGTGCCGGGCCGACGTCACCCTCATGAGCATCGACCTCACCGTTTCCGACGGCCCCTCCTCCTTCACCGAGGTCGTCTCCCTCACCAAGACGGGGGTCAACACCGAGCGCATCTGGCGGCTCGAGGGGTTCGTCTGCAACCTGGAGCGCTATGCGCACAACCTGACCGTTGCCGAGGTGCACGGCATGCTCGACGACATCGAGCGCCGGTCGGGGCGGTATTCGGTGCTGCAGTCCGCGGTCGCCTCCGCACTCGCCTGCGGCGCCTTCGTGTTCCTGCTCGGCGGCGGGTGGGTCGAGATGGCGTGCGCCGCCGTGGGCGCCGGGGTCGGCCAGGGGCTGCGCAAGTTCATGCTCGAGCGCCACATCAACCAGTTTGCGACGACCATGGCGGCCGTCGCCGTCGCCTGCCTGCTCTACCTCGCCTCGCTCGCCCTCGTGTCGCTCGCCGTGCCCGGGGCGATGGAGCTGCACGAGGGCGGCTATATCGGCGCCATGCTGTTCGTCATCCCCGGCTTCCCGCTCATCACCTCGGGGCTCGACATCGCGAAGATGGACCTCGCCTCGGGGCTCGAGCGGCTCGCGTACGCAGTGTGCGTCATCGCCGTCGCGACGCTCTCGGCATGGTTTGTGGCCAAGATCGTCACGCTGCACCCCGCCGAGCTCGTTGCGCCCGACCTGCCCGTGGCGGCGATCGCCCTGCTGAGGGTCGTGGCGAGCTTCGTCGGCGTCTTCGGGTTCTCGGTCCTGTTCAACTCCCCGCCGCGCATGGCCGCCGCGGCCGGCGGCATCGGGGCGGTCGCCAACACGCTTCGCCTCGAGCTAATCGACCTGGCGTCGCTGCCCCCGGAGGCGGGCGCGCTCGCGGGCGCGCTCGCGGCGGGGCTCATTGCCTCCGTCGTGGCGCTGCGGATGCGCATGCCCCGCATCTCGCTCACGGTCCCGAGCATCGTCATCATGGTCCCGGGCCTCTACCTTTACCAGGCCATGTACTACATGTGCGACTTCAACGTGGTGAGCGCCATGGGATGGGCGATGCGTGCCATGGTCGTCATCGCCTGCCTCCCCATCGGGCTTGCCCTGGCGCGCGTGCTCACCGACCGGGGATGGCGCTACGACGCCTGACGGGGCGTCCTGCGGTTATGGTATGTTTTCCAAGTTAGGCGACGTGCGTTTCAGACCCTTCCGAATGGGGGAGAATACCGAAACGTGCACACGCGCGCCCGACGCCGCGCCCGGGGGACGCCGTCCGTTTCCGGGGGATTCGGCGGCGGTCCGTCACGATTGCCCCCAAGGAGGCGTCCGCGTTGATCCAAGAGCTCGTAGCCGCGTTCTCAACCCCGGAAGCGTTCGTCCAGCTTCTGATGTTGGCGTTCCTGGAGATCATCCTGGGCATCGACAACATCGTCTTCATCTCCATCACCTCCGACCGCCTGCCGGCCCACCAACAGCACATCGGCCGGCGCCTGGGCCTTGCGGCGGCGATGATTACGCGCATCTGCCTGCTGTTCACCCTGAGCTGGATCATGCACCTCAACAACGCGCTCTTCACGCTCGGCCCCGTCGAGGTCACCGGCAAGGGCATCATCCTGTTCGTCGGCGGCATCTACCTGATCTACAAGGGTATCACCGAGACGCGCGAGATGCTCCTGCTCACCGAGGAGCGCGAGGCCCACGGCCATCCCGACCACAAGCCCAAGCCCCCGCTGTCGCTGCCCGCCGCCATCGCCACCATCGCCGCGATGGATGTCGTGTTCTCCCTCGACTCGGTCATCACGGCCGTCGGCATGGTCGACCACGTGATCATCGCAGCCATCGCCATCGTCATCGCGATCGTCTTCATGATGGCCTTCGCCGATGCGGTGTCCGACTTCATCAACAAGAACCCCGAGGTCAAGCTGCTCGCCCTGTTCTTCATCATGACCATCGGCGCGCTGCTCATCGTCGAGTTCTTCGGGTTCGAGCACATCGGCGGCACCGTCGTCGACGGCACGGTCGTCGGTGCGGTCGAGATCAAGTGGTTCGTCTACTTCAGCATGTTCTTCTCGCTCGTCGTCACCCTCCTGCAGATGCGCTACAACCGCAACCTGAACAAGATGCACGCCGAGATCGCCGCGCACAAGGAGGCCCTCGAGGCCGGCGACCCCGAGGCGCATGCCAAGGAGGCCGAGCGCCTCGAGGCGAAGGCCGCCCACGAGGCTGCGTACAGCGCGGAGTCCAAGGCCAAGTAGCTCCGCCACGCGCATCGTACGGTCCCAACCGAACGGGCCGCGCCCCATCCCGCGAGACGCGGGGGGCGCGGCCCGTTTTTTTGCCGACGGGGGTGGGCGGGATGACCG
Organism: Coriobacteriales bacterium; assembly: GCA_048173955.1. Classification (GTDB taxonomy): domain Bacteria; phylum Actinomycetota; class Coriobacteriia; order Coriobacteriales; family UMGS124; genus CAZUFB01. The sequence continues at coordinate 3,979 of DBEYOB010000017.1, read as the reverse complement.
GGGGCGACCGGAAGCGGTCGGGAACGCGCCGGGGCGCCGCTAGCTGCGCGACAGCGGGGACAGGTCGTCGACGAACGTCTTGAAGCCGCCGGGGATGACGCGCGCCGTGAAGGGCGTCGTCGCGCCCTCGACGACCTCGCCGTCGTACTGCATCGGAAACGGAGGGTCGCACGCGACGGTGACCTCGCGCGCCCGATAGAACGCCACGTTGGGATAGGCGCCGGCGTCGCCGTGCGCGAAGACGCTCCCGAACACGGCCGGCAGCAGCTCGACGGAGTTCTTGGCCGTGATGATCGCGACGTCGAGCAGGCCGTCGGTGGGGGAGGACCCGGGGATGAACTCGAGGGTCTGGTTGACCGTCGCCCAGTTGGCGGCAAGCACCGAGATGCCCTCCGCCTCCACTCCCTCCCCGTCGATCTCGAGTCTGAACCGCGCGGTGCCCGGGTCGAGGTTGCCGAGGGCCGCCAGGTAGTAGCTGAGCGGGCCGAAGAGGCCCTTGAGGCCGGCGGAGCCCTGCATGATGCTCGCGTCGTAGCCCGCCCCGGCCATGTTGAGGAACCCGCGCCGCTGGACGGCGCCGCCTTCGTCGCGGTATTCGAACTCGCACAGGTCGATGTCGACGCAGCGGCCGCGGCGAAGCGTCTGGGCGAGCGCGGGCGGGTCCGTGGCGTTGCCGATGTTGTTCGCCAGCAGGTTCGCTGTGCCGGAGGGGAAGACGAGCACGGGGACGCCCGTTCCGCGGACGGCGTAGGCCACGTCGGCGACCGTCCCGTCCCCGCCCGAGGCGACGACGGCGTCGAAGGAGGACGAGTCCCCCACGAGCGCCGACACGGGGCTTCCGGGGGAGGTGGCGCGCATCACGACCTCGTCGCCCGGTCCGATGAGCGCGCGCTGGAAGGCGAAGATCTCGTCCGAGCGCGGTCCCGAAGCGGTGTTGTGGATGATGAGGGTTCTCACGACAGCACGCCCTATCTCTAGTAGAATCATGCGCTGGGCCGTTTGGCACCAGGCCCTTCACAGCATTCTACCCGTTCGAGTCATGCCGGATGGAGTCGTTACCGTGCTTATAGCAACCGACGAGGAATTCGCGTCGTTTATTGACAGGGCGTCCGCGTCCGAGGTGGTGGGCATCGACACCGAGTTCGTGCGCGAGAAGACCTACTACCCGCGCCTGTGCCTCATACAGCTGGGCACCGACTCCGAGCAGGTCGCGGTCGACCCGTTCGCCGTGAGCGACCCCGCGCCGCTTGTCCGCCTGTTCTCGAACCCGTTCGTGACCAAGGTGTTCCACGCGTGCTCGCAGGACATGGAGGTCCTGCTGCGCTGGTGCGGGACGCTGCCCCGCCCCCTGTTCGACACCCAGGTGGCGGTCGCGTTTCTGGAGGACCGCTCCCAGATGGGGTACGGGGCGCTCGTGGAGGAGTGCTGCCACGTCGACCTCCCCAAGGCCGAGTCGATGAGCGACTGGGCGCGCCGGCCGCTCGACGACGCGCAGCTCGCCTATGCGCTCGACGACGTGCGCTATCTGCCGGCGATCTGGCGCTCGCTCAGGGGACGCCTCGACGCCCTGGGACGCATGGCGTGGGCGACCCCCGAGTTCGAGCGGCTGGCCGACCCCGGCGCCTACGTCCAGGACCCCCGCGAGTCGTTCCGACGCGTCAAGCGCATCGGCACCCTGTCGGGGCGCCGGCAGCTCTCGGTCGCCCGCGAGGTCGCCGCCTGGCGCGAGCGGAAGGCGGCCGAGATCGACAGGCCGCGCAGATGGGTCCTCTCCGACGAGATGCTTGTCGAGATCGCGAGGCGCACGCCCGACACCATGGATGGGCTGACACGCATCCGCGGGTTCGCCGACGTCGCTCCCTCGGACCGCGCGCAGGTGCTCGAGGCGTGCCGCACCGGCCTTGCCTGCCCGATCGAATCGTGCCCCTCCCCGGAGCACCACGTCCGCCCGACGGTCGAGGAGGAGAGCGTCTGCGACCTCATGTACGCGCTGACCCGCACCGTCGCCGAGCGCGAGGGGATGGCCTCCTCCCTGCTCGCCTCGCGCGACGACCTGTTCGCCTTCCTGTCCAACCGGGCCGGCTCCCCGTTGTCGCGGGGATGGCGCCGCGAGGTGCTCGGCGAGGCGCTCGAACGGCTGCTCGCGGGGGAGATCGGCCTGACGGTGAAGGACGGGCGTGTGGAGCTCCTCTAGACGCCCCGCCGGCCGGGGTTGCGGAGGGTGCGGAGGGGTATATAGAAAGAATCCCCGAATCGGGAGATGCCCGGATTGCCGGGATCGATCGGGGCGCCGAATCCAAGGTGGGGAGTTTCAATGCAGCTGTCCTATTTGGCCATCATCGTCATATCGCTCGTGCTCGGGCTGGGCACCCAGTGGTACATCAACCACACCTTCAAGCGCTGGTCGAAGGTCGACATCGACTCGCGCGAGACGGGCGAGCAGGTCGCCCGCCGCTTCCTCGACAGCGAGGGCCTCGGCGGCGTACCGATCCGCCCCAACGGCGGAGGCGACCTGTCGGATTACTACGACCCGCGCTCGAACGCGCTGTACCTGTCCCCCTCGAGCGAGCGGGGCCGCTCCGTCGCGAGCGCTGCCGTCGCGTGCCACGAGGCCGGCCACGCCGTCCAGCACGAGCGCGGCTACGCGCCGGCGCGCATCCGCATGGCGCTCGTCCCCGCGGTGAACCTGGGGTCGCAGCTGTGGATGGTCGTGCTGCTGCTCGGCATCTTCATCAACCAGACGGGGCTCGTCTACCTGGGCATCGTCCTGTTCGCCCTCGTGGTCCTCTTCCAGCTCGTCACCCTGCCCGTCGAGTTCGACGCCTCGGCGCGGGCGATGCGCTTCATCTCGTCGGACGTGCGCATCAGCGACGAGCAGGCGAGGGGCGCGCGCCAGATGCTCACGGCCGCGGCACTCACGTACGTGGCGTCCGCCCTCACGTCGATCATGCAGCTGCTCTACCTGCTGCAGCAGAACAGCCACGACGAGTAGGGGGCTGCCGGTGGCTTGGAACCTGACGGGCACGGTGAGCGACGTCCGCGCCGGGCGCTCGGCGGCCCGCGGAGACGCCCAGACTGCCGAGCGCGCCCTGAGCGTCTCCGAGGCCCTCGCCCGCGCCAAGGGCGCCCTCGAGGCCATGACCCTGGTCGTCGAGGGCGAGGTCTCGCAGTTCAAGGACAGCCCGGCGTACAAGGCGGTGTACTTCCCCGTCGCCGACGCGGGCGGCGTGATGGACTGCATGATGTGGCGCAGCCGCTACCTGGCGTCCGACGTCCGGCTGCGCGCCGGTCTCAAGGTGAGGCTGACGGGCCGTTTCTCGGTCTACCCTGCCAAGGGGCGCATGCAGTTCGAGGTGTTCCGCCTCGAGCTCGCCGGCGAGGGCGACCTACGCGAGCGCGTGGCGCGCCTCGCGCGCAAGCTTGCGGCCGAGGGGCTCATGGACCCCGCCCGCAAGCTTGCGGTCCCGGAGTTCTGCCAGCGCGTGGTCGTCGTCACGTCCCCGCACGGCAAGGTGAAAGACGACGTCGCACGGACGCTGCGCCGCAGAAACCCGCTGGTCGAGCTGCAGTACTGCGCGGTGCCCGTCGAGGGGGCGTCTGCGGCGCCGAGCATGGTCGAGGCCCTGCGCGTCGCCGAGGCCGCCCGTCCCGACGCGATCCTGCTCGTCCGCGGCGGCGGTTCGTACGAGGACCTGATGCCCTTCAACGACGAAGGCCTCGCTCGGGCGGTTGCGGCGTGCCGCGTGCCGGTCGTCACCGGGATCGGCCACGAACCCGACACGACGATCTGCGACATGGTTGCCGACCGGAGGGCGAGCACCCCCACCGCCGCCGCGGAGTCGGTCGCGCCGTCCTCGTCCGAACTTTTGGCCGCGCTCGGCGGCCAGGGCAGACGGCTCGCCGAGGCCCTGCGGCGCTCGGTGTCCGCGCGCCGCGGGATGCTCGAGGTCCTGGCGGCGCGCCCTGCCCTGTCGGACCC
>DBEYOB010000016.1:0-17152 GCA_048173955.1 Coriobacteriales bacterium | reverse complement strand
GATACGGGTCTTTTGGGTATGCCATATCAGAATGCCCCGATATAAGCGGCGCGACCCGTGATGGCACGGCAGACAATCAATATCATAAGAACCGACCAATGCGTGCAAAACGGCCTCGAGTGAATTACCGTTTGAACCCTGCCTTGCCCAACAATTGCAAAAGTGAAAAACTGACTAACTTAAATCGTAAATGTATCTTCAAACATCCGGGCTCGCACAGCCCACAACCCGGTTCAGGCAATGCACTCGGAGTAGATTTGCACACATCGGGGCATTTTGAGGTGCAGAGTCGCCGAGCGAGGGGCACTATCGCGGACATCCACCTGCAAGCAATCCGGAATTGCCGTGCGCAGCTCCCCGCCCTCGCACGGCAATTCCGAAACCGCGCCCTCACCGTGCGGCATACTCCCGGGCGTAGCGCTCCACCTCGTTCGGCGAAATCTCGAGAATCACCGCTATCTGCTCGACCGAAAGTGTTCCGTCTTCCACAAGGCGTGCCACCGAGCGCCCAACACCCTGCTCTATGCCCTGCTCTATGCCCTGCTCTATGCCCTTCTCTATGCCCTGCTCTATGCCTTTTTCGATACCATAGTTGATGATCTCTTCGGTGACGTTTGACATTTCGCTCTCCCCCTTCTCGACTCGCTTGAGAAAACGGGCCCGCTCCGCAAGCACGCCGCACCGCATCTGCTCGGGATCGGCGCACAGAAAATCATGCAGGACGTCGCCCAATGCGCCGTCGAACCCATTATAGGTCGCATCGGCATAGACGATGTGCGACCCGTCATCGAACGGTTTTCCCGTCTCGTCGACAACACGTCGTATCCGGCACAAGGGAACACCGTCACCCAGAGCGTCCCCCTCGCATATGAAGACGACGTACGACTCGGGAAGCTCGTCGAAACCAGTACCCTTTCCCAACGCGTTGGAATCGATGAGCGAGGCGTAAAACCGTGCCCTGCGGGGCATGGCGTCCCTCAGGTCGCGCTGTATTTCGATGTCGTAGACAGCCCCTCGACCGTCGGTCGCGAACACGTCGAGACTGGCGGACCTACCCTGAAGGCTGACGACGTCGTGATGGGTCTCGAGCGAGACCACCTCCAGGTCGGGTATCCCAAGCAGGGGGCGCAGCACCGCCTCGGCGCAGCGCGGCTGCCCTTCGAAGAACTTCGCCATATAGGCGTCGTCCATAAGCGTGAAACGGTCGAACCATGCCTTGATCTCATCGCGATCAGCTTCCATGCGCCGCCCTCCGTGCGCCATGCGCCCCTTCTCGGGGACGTTTCCGCCCAACTGTCGGACGCAACGATAGACCGCGGGCCATGATGCCGTTCTAACACAATCGTCACAAGGCTTACATTTCTATGATTGATTATTTATACAGACAGATTTACCTGCACTTTTATTGAGAGATGTCAGAATATTTCATACAATCTACAGGTCATCTGACCATCGAATCAGGCTCTGTTAGAATTGAATCATCAATCAAATATAAAACAAGATACGCACCGGCCCGCCCCTTTCGCACCAAAGGAGCGGGCCGTCACCAACGCATCCGCAGGCCTTGTGGAGGGGCCTGAAAAGGCGAAGGCCGAGACGCGAACCCGGCCTTCGCCCCCCCCTATGCCTTTTCCACCCGCACGGCGCACACCTTGTACTCGGGGACCTTGGCCACCTCGTCGAGCGCGGCGATGGTGAGCCAGTTGCAATTGCCGTCCTGGAAGTGCAGCGGCATCCACGTCTCGCCGGGCGAGGTCTTGCCCGACACGCGGGCGCGCGTCTCGACCGATCCGCGCCGCGAGCTCACGCGCACCCGGTCGCCGTCGGCGATGCCAAGCGCGGCGGCGTCGGCGGTGTTGATCTCGATGAACGAGCTGCCGTCGATCTCGTTGAGCCCCGGGGTGCGCCCCGTCATCGCGCAGGCGTTGTACTGGGAGAGCACCCGTCCCGTGGAGAGCACGAGCGGGTAGGCGTCGTCGGGCTGCTCCGCCGAGGGCCGGTACTCCCCGAGCGAATACTGGCCGACGCCGCGCGAGAACTGCCCCACGTGCAGGATGGGCGTGCCCGGGTGGTCGGGCGTCGGGCAGGGCCACTGCAGGCCGCGCCCGCCGAGCGCGGGGCTGTCGAGCCGCCCGTGGCTGATGCCGCCGAACGAGGGCGTGAGCGCGGCCACCTCGTCCATGAGCTGGGCCGCCGTGAGGTCGGGCTGCGGATAGCCCATGCGGCGCATGAGGTCGGCGAAGACCTCGGTGTCCAGGCGCGTGCCCGCGGGACCCTCAACCGCCTTGCGCACGCGCTGCACGCGCCGCTCGGTGTTGGTGAACGTGCCCTCCTTCTCGGCGTAGCAGCGGCCGGGCAGCACCACGTCGGCGTACTTGGCCGTCTCGGTGAGGAAGAGGTCCTCCACCACGAGGAAGTCGAGCGACTCGAGCGCGTGGATCACGTGGTTGGTGTCGGGGTCGGTGCGCACGGGGTCCTCGCCGAAGATGAACAGCCCGCGCACCTCGCCGCGCGCCATGGCCTCGAAGCACTCGGTGGCCTTGAGGCCGACCTTGCGGTTGAGCCCGACGCCCCAGGCGCGCTCGAACTTCTCCACCGCGGAGGGGTCGGCCACCTTCTGGTAGCCGGTGAAGTCGGTGGGCATGGCGCCCATGTCGCAGGCGCCCTGCACGTTGTTCTGGCCGCGGATGGGGTTCACGCCGCAGCCCGCGCGCCCGATCTTGCCGCACATCATGGCGAGGTTGCTGAGCGCCATCACGCCGTCGGTGCCGGTGGCGTGCTCGGTCACGCCCAGGCAGTAGAGGATGGCGGCGCGGTCGGCCTCGGCGTAGAGGTGGGCGGCGGCCACGAGGTCGCGCGCGTCGATGCGGCAGATCTCGGCCACGCGCTCGGGCGTGTAGGGGGCCACGGTCGCGCAAAGCGCCTCGAAGCCCTCCCGGTCGGTGCGCTCCTCCACGAACGCGCGGTCGAAGAGCCCGTCGCGCACGATGACGTGGGCTATGCCGTTGGCAAAGGCCACGTTGGTGCCCGGGCGCAGCTTGAGGTGCACGTCGGCGAGCTTGGCGAGCCCGATGTCGCGCGGGTCCACCACGACGAGCCGCGTGCCCCGCTCCACGGCGGCGCGGATCTGCATGCCGAGCACGGGGTGCGCCTCCTCGGGGTTGGTCCCCACGAGCACGAGCACCTGGGCGTCTTGCGTTATGTCCGCGATGGTGTTGGTCATCGCGCCCGAACCGAGGGTGGTTGCCAGACCGGCAACGGTGGGCGCGTGTCAAACCCGGGCGCAGTTGTCGACGTTGTTGGTGCCGAAGGCGCAGCGCACCATCTTCTCGAAGAGGTACACGTCCTCGTTGGTCGAGCGCGAGCAGGCGAATCCGGCCAGCGCGTCGGGGCCGCTCTCGGTCTTGATGCGCAGGAGGTTCTCGGCAACGTGCGCCAGGGCCTCGTCCCAGCTCGCCTCCTCGAAGGCGCCCGTCTTGCGGTTCTTTATGAGCGGAGTGCGCAGGCGGTCGGGCGCGCTTATGAAGTCGAAGCTGCCCGAGCGCCCCTTGACGCAGAGCAGGCCCTTGTTCGAGGGACCGTCCGCGCCCTGGGCGTCGACCACGCGGCCGTCCTTCACCACGAGGTCGAGCTGGCAGCCCACCGCGCAGTGGGGGCAGGTGGTGCGCACGGTCGTCGTCTCCCAGGAGCGGTAGCCCGCGCGGCGCTTCTCGGTGAGGGCGCCGGTGGGGCAGGCCTGCGCGCAGTTGCCGCACGACTCGCAGTCGGTGGTCCTCCAGTCGGGGCCGAACGGCGCGCGGATTGCGGTGCGCACGCCGCGCTTGCCGGCCGTGAGCGTGTGGTTGCGCGCGGCCGCGTTGCAGGCACCCACGCAGCGCTGGCAGCGGATGCACAGGTTGGGGTCGAAGCGCAAAAACGGGTTATCGTCAAGCACGGGCTCGCGGTCGCGCCTCGCCGCGAAGGGCGTCTCGGACACGCCGAGCCTGCGGCACACGTCCTGCAGCTCGCACGAACCGTTCTTGGGGCACGAGAAGCAGTACTGCATGGAGTCGAGGCCGTGGTCGGCAAGCACGAGCTGCAGCGCGCAGCGGCGGGCCTCCTCGACGCGCGGGCTCGCGGTCACGACCTCCATGCCGTCCGAGACCGGCGTGTTGCAGGCGGTGACGAGGGCGTCCTGCCCCTTCACCTCGACCGAGCACACGCGGCACGAGCCCACCGCGCTGCGGCCCTTGAGGAAGCACAGCGTGGGGATGTCGACGCCCGCCTTGCGCGCGGCGGCGAGGATGGTGGTCCCGGGGCGCACCTCGAGGGCGACGCCGTCGACGGTGACCCGGCAGGTCTGGCGGGCGTCGGTGGCCGCCGGCGCGGGGGCCACCGGAACGGCGGCGACGGCGCGGGTCGATGACGGGCTGTTACACATACTGGGTCCTTCCTCCCTCGAGCACGCCGCAGCCGTAGTGGTCGCAGCGCAGGCAGCGGCCGCACTCCTGAGCGACCTCGGCGGGGGTCATGCCCTCCTCGACGCAGGCGAAGTCGCGCTTGCGCGCGCGGGGCGGGCGCTCGCTCAGGTTCACGCGGCCCATGGGGGTGCGGTCGTTGGGGCGCGCGGGCGGCACCTCCACGTCGCAGGGGAGCTTGTGGTGGTAGCCGAGCAGCTCGTCGATGTTGCGCGCCGCCACCTTGCCGGCGCCGATGGCCTTGATGACCGTGGCGGGGCCGGTCTGGCAGTCGCCGCCCACAAAGACGTTGGCGAAGCCGGGGGCGCGCAGGCAGGCGTCGGCGGCGAGCCGGCCGCGGTTGGCCTGCATGCCGAACTCCTCGAACGGGGCGGACTCGATGTCCTGCCCCACGGCTACGAGCACCACGTCGGCCGGCACGCACAGCGGGGGCTTCTCGGCGTCGACCGGGGAGGGGCGCCCCCCGCGGATGGGGCCGGTCATCTGCGGCTGCATGGCGAGGCCGGCGCAGCGGCCCTCCCCGTCCACCTCCACGGAGAGCGGCGCCATGAGGGTGAGCAGCTCCACGCCCTCCTCCACGGCGGCCTCAACCTCGCTCGCCAGGGCGGTCATGTCCTCGCGGCGGCGGCGGTACACCACGGCCACCTCGCGCGCGCCGGCGCGCACCGAGGTGCGCGCGCAGTCCATGGCGACGTTGCCGCCGCCCACCACCACCACGCGCTTGTCCGCAAAGTCGGGCGTCGCGCCGTCGCCTATCGCGCGGAGCAGGTCCACGGCCGAGGAGACGCCCGGCGCGTCGTCGTGCGGCAGGCGCAGCGACTTGCCGGCGTGCGCCCCGACCGCCACGTACACGGCGTCGTACGCGGCGGCGAGGTCGGCCATCTCCCGCGCGCCGACGGGGCTCTCGAGGCGCACCTCGATGTCGCCGGCGCCCAGGATGGCGCGGATGTCCTCGTCGAGCCGCTCCCGCGGGAAGCGGTAGGCGGGGATGCCGTAGCGCATCATGCCGCCGAGCTGCCTGCGCGCCTCGAACACCGTGACGGAGTGCCCCATGAGCGCGAGGAAGTACGCGCAGGTGAGGCCGCTCGGGCCGCCGCCCACCACGGCCACGCGCCTGCCGGTCGCGGCGGCCGCGCGGGGTGTGGGCACCCGGTCGGCCGGGGCGTGGTCCACGGCGTAGCGCTTGATGCCGCGGATGTTGACGGGGGCGTCGACGAGCGTGCGGCGGCAGCGCTCCTCGCAGGGGTGCTCGCAGATAAGCGCGCAGGCCGTGGGGAAGGGGTTGTCTTTGCGGATCATGGCGACCGCGCCGGCGTAGTCCCCCTCGGCCACGAGAGCGATGTAGGCGGGCACGTTCACGTGTGCCGGGCACAGCGCCTCGCAGGGCAGCTGCTGGGCGACGCCGTCTTGGCATGCATGGCGCGGCCCCACGTGGCTCGCGTACTCGTCGGCATAGGCGTCGAGCCCGGCGAGGAAGGAGCGGGCGGCCTCGTAGCCGATGGCGCAGTCGCTTGTGTCGCGGATCGTCTCGGCGAGCGCGCGCATGGCGGCGAGGGTGCCCTCGTCGGCGTCGGCCGCGCAGTTCACCACGCGCTCGAGCATGCGCGCGAGCTGCGGCAGGCCGTCGCGGCACGGCACGCACTTGCCGCACGTCTGGGCGGCACCGGCCTGCAGCAGCGAGAGCTGCACGGCGAGCGGGCAGATGCCCGGGGGCGTCGCCCCCACGCGCCGGACGAACTCGCCGAGCGAGGCGGCGAGGCGGCCGTCGGTTCCCGCGGCGGGCGTCGTCTCTAGCATGCCTTCCCCATTCTCCACTCCCCCGGTCTGTGGGCCCGCTCCCTCGCGGGCCGTGCGGACGCGCCGGCCGGGAGCCGGCGCATAGATGTTAATCGTATCGGGAATGGCGCGCCGTTGTGTGACGAACTGCTGTTGGTTGGCGGACGGCACCGACGGGGCGCGAACGGGAACCGGGGAGGCCGCGGCGGCCCCGCGTCGCCGCGCACCGCCGCCGCGTGCTACTGTATGGGCGTCCCATTCCGAAGGACGGAGGCGGCATATTGAAGGCATCCTCGACTTCATCGCGCGGCAGGGCGTCGACCCGACGATCGTCGCGGGAATCGACGAGTTCCGCGCGGCGCACCCGACACCCGACGGACTCACCGACCGCATCCCCCGCCCCCACCTCCGCTACCTGGGGAAAGAGGTCTGGGAGGAGGCGGCGTGCGCCCTGCTGTGCGGGGAGAACCTGCTGCTCGCCGGGCCGAAGGCGACCGGCAAGAACGTGCTCGCCCAGAACCTCGCATGCGCGTTCGGAAGGCCGGAATGGGACCTCTCCCTCCACGTCGACATCGACGCGACGCTCATGCTGGGCTCCGACACCTTCGCCGACGGGAAGGTCGTCTTCCGCCCCGGCCCCATCTGCCGCAGCGCGCAAGAGGGCGGGTTCTGCGTGCTCGACGAGATAAACATGGCGCGCGGCGAGGCGCTCGCCGTCCTGCACGCGGCCCTCGACCACCGCAGGATCGTCGACGTCCCCGGCTACGGGCTCGTCCGCCTCGACGGCGCGACGCGGTTCGTCGCGACCATGAACATCGGCTACGCGGGGACCCGCGAGCTCAACGAGGCGCTCGCGTCGCGCTTCGTCGTCGTGACGATGCCCCCGCTCGACCGCGACGGCGTCGAGCGGCTGTTGCGCGCGGAGTTCCCCGCGCTGAAACCCGCTGCGGCGCGCCAGCTCGCGGCGCTCTACTGCGAGCTCAGGCTCAAGTGCGAGCACGGCGAGATCACGGACCGGGCGCTCGACCTGCGCGGGCTTCTGGGGGCGGTGCGCCTGATGGGCAGGGGGCTCCCCGCCAGCCGCGCGCTGCGCTGCTGCATCGCCAACAAGGTGTTCGACGCCTACGAGCGCTCGCTCGTCGAGGACGCCGTGGCGGCGCGCATCCCCAAGGCGTGGAAAGCGGGCGACCTCTTTGCCTAGGAAGGCGCGCGACGCCCCCGCGCTCGTCGCCCGCAGGCCGCCGGAGGGAGGCGCCGGGTGCGGAGGGGCCCGCTGGGGGCGCCCCCTCAACGCGGTGTGGACGGCGGCCGGCGACTACGGCGTCCTCCCGCACGGGCTGTTCGTCTGCGACGAGACGGAGCGCGACGGACTCGGCCCCGACGCAGCCCTCTATGCGAACCTGGCGACGGGCCTCGTCCACAAATGGTTCGACGCGGACGCGATCGCGCGCTTCGCGGCGGCATGGGAGGGCGACTTCCGCGCCGAGCAGCTCGACCGGGCGCTGTGGCTGGCGTTCGAGGAGGCCGCCTACGCACGCGAGCGGGGCGACCGTCCCGCGCTGGAACCCCTGCGGGAGTCGCTGCTCGCCTGCCTCTCCCCCAGCGAGCTCGAACTCGCCGGCCAGCTGCAGGCGGAGGGGCCGCAGACGGGGGCGCCCGGGCCGGAAGCCACAGAGCGCGCGGAGAGGCTCGCCGCGACCGAGCGGGTCATCGACCGCGTGCGCCCCGTAATCCTGAGCCGCTACGGGTTCGACGGGCATGTCGTGCGGCCGCCGGGCAAAGGCCTCCATCTGGGCGTCGCGCTGCTCGGGCTCGCCCTGCGCGACAGGCTCGGGCGGACGGGTCCCCGCCGGTTCGCCCTCGCCGCCGGTCGGGCGCGAAAGGCGGCGGGGGACGACGGCCAGACGGAGCCGCGCCCCGACCGTCGGGAAGGGGAACGGCCGACCGGCCGGGAGCGGCGCGACCGGGACTACGTCCGAAACTGCTTCGGCTCGCAGCTGCTGCCTCCGCAGGCCGTGCGCGAGCTCGAGGCGGACGTGTGCCGCGGCCTGCATGCGACGTGCCGGCTCTGGTTCGCCGACGGCTCGGCCGGAACGGGCGGCGGGGGCGGGCGCGCGTTCGCCCGCATGTTCGAACAGTCCCAGGAGCAGCGCCTCCGCAACCGGCGGCACTACGAGGAGAACCGCCGCACCTACGACGCACTCGCCGACCGCCTCGCCGCCATGCTGCTCGACAGGATGGAGGGCGACGAGAGGGTGCGGGAGCGGCGGCGCAGGTCCGGCTCGCTCGACGGCGCGTCGGCATGGCGAGCAACGCTGCTCGGCGACGGGCGCGTGTTCGAACGCCGCCCGCACGCCGAGAGGCCCGACGCCGCCGTCACCGTCCTGGTCGACGCCTCGGGCTCGCGCTCCGACGAGCAGCTCGAGGTCGCCGCGCAGGCGCGCATCCTCGCGGCAGCCCTCGCGCGCTGCGGAATCGCGACGCTCGTCGCCTCGTACTGCAGCGTACGCGGCTACACGGTCCTGCGCCGCCTGTTCGGCTCGTTTCGCCCGGGGGCCCGCCGCGAGACGGGCGAAGCGGGCCTCGACGGGATCTTCGGCTACTGCGCCGGCGGGATGAACCGCGACGGCCTCGCGATCCGGGCGGCGGGGCGGCTCCTCGCGCAGGACCCGCGCCCGCACAGGCTCCTGCTCGTCCTGACCGACGCCGCCCCGCTCGACGTCCACAAGCCCGCCTGCACCGACGAGGTCGCGGTGGACGACGCGGCGGACGCCGTGCGGGAGGTGCGCGCCGCAGGGGTGGCGGTGGCGGCGGTCTACACCGGATCCGACGCCCTCGTCCGCAACGCGCGGCGGATATACGGCGGGGCGTTCGCGCGCATACGGCGGACCGAGCGCATGGCGGACGCCGCGGCGGCGCTAATGGCGGACGCGCTGTCCGCGATGTGACCGAAGGGTGGAGGCGGTCCCCCGCCGCGCCGCACACCCCTGCCGACCGACCGCACGCGCCCCAAGGCGGACGGCTGCGCCGCGGCGCGCATACGGTCGGGCTCGACCGGGTAGGTTGACGCCGAGCCGCGCGCACGGCGAGATACGCGCTTGGCCGCAAGCCCCGCGCTCGAGGCCGAACCATGCGCTCGATGCCGAGCCGCGCGCACGGCGAGATGCGCGCTCGATACCAAACGGTACGTCGTCGGGCGCCTTGCCCGGCGGCACGGAAAAAAAGGAGGAGGAGGAGCCATGTTCGATCTTCACGGCAGGGTCGCCGTCGTCACCGGTGCCTCGGGAGGCCTGGGCCGCCAGTTCGCCCTCGCCCTCGCCCGCCAGGGCGCCGACATCGCAATCCTCGCGCGCCGCCTCGAGAAGCTCGAGGAGGTCGCCGGCGAGATCCGCGCCCTCGGCGTCAGGTGCCTCCCGGTGACCTGCGACGTCACGGACTCCGCCAACGTCAAGGCCGCCGTGGCGGCGGTGCTCGCCGAGTACGGCCGCGTGGACATCCTCGTGAACAACGCGGGCGGCGGCCGCCCCGGCGCCATCGTCGACTACACCGACGAGGACTGGCGCGCCTCGCTCGCCCTCGACCTCGACGGCGTGTTCTACTGCATGCGCGAGTTCGGGCGCGAGATGGTCAAGGCCGGCTACGGCCGCATCATCAACATCGCGTCGATCCTGGGCAAGGGCGGCCTGCCCGAGCTGCCCGTCGCCGATTACGCAACCGCCAAGGGCGGCGTCATCAACCTCACCCGCCAGGCCGCGGCCGAGTGGGCCACCACCGGCGTCACCGTGAACGCCCTGTGCCCGGGCTTCTTCCCCTCGCAGGCCAACAGCCCCGAGGCCATGGAGGCCATGAACGGCTTCATCACGGCCCGCACCCCCATGGGCCGTCCGGGGCGCGAGGGCGAGCTCGACAGCTCCGTCGTGTACCTCGCCGCCGACGAGTCGACGTACGTCACCGGCTCCATCATCACCTGCGACGGCGGCTGGACTTGCGTGTAGCCCCGTCGTCCAACCCCGCCCGCGCCCGCCGTCCGTAGCCGTCGGCGGGCGCGGGCTGGATCGCAGGCTAGCGCGGACAGAACGCGGGTATGTTGGTATCAAAATTTTGAATTTTGCCAGGATTCCGCGTTTTGCACGAGCTGCGGGACACATATGCCGAAACGAAAAAACCTACCGCAGTCGTAACCTGGCCTTTTGCTGCGACCTTTGCAGCAAAACGGTCTTATTTGCACAAAAGACCGCCTCTTTCGTACAGAGTCCGCGCTTTTGGCATGCACAGCTTTCAATTCTGGCAGATATTTCGCTATTGATTTTATGCCGAACACGAACGCGCATCGACCGGCCATCGCGCCCCGTCGCGTACCCATCCCCTTCCGGCCGCCCCCACCGGCCCGCGTACCCTACCACCAGTCGCCGTCGCGCGGGGCACGGCGCTGGGCCTTTTTCTGCGAGGCCAGGCGCTTTGCCTTGAGGCGCCGCTCCTTTTGAGCGTGCGGCACCTTCGTCTTGACGCGCTTCTTCGGCGCCTGCGAGCGCCGCTCGAAGATGGCGGCGAGTTTCCTGAGGCACTCCTGCCGGTTCTGAAGCTGGCTGCGCGAGGCGCGCGACACGACGGCGACCCCGGTGGGGGCGTGCCTCATCCGCACGGCGGAATCGGTCGTGTTGACCCCCTGACCTCCCGGACCGGTCGCCCGGAACACCTGCACCTCGCAGTCGCGGGCGATCTCCTCGACAGACTGCCGGGCATAGCGGGCATAGTCGGCCCGCGTCGGAGCGGGGTCTCCCGCCGCGGCGGAAGGCGCGCCGTCGCCCGTTGCACGACCGGCCGCCGCACGTGCGCGCCCCGTGTCGTCCATTGCGCGGACGGCTGCCGCAGATGCGCGTCCCGCGTCGCCCTCACGGCCGACGCTTCGCCCGCGCTCGGCACGTCCGCGCTCGCCGTGCGCTCGCTCGCCGCGTCCGCGTTCGCCGCACCCATGCTCTCCGTTGTGCATAAACCCCTCCCGCTGCAGCGCGCCCCGGCCTGTGGCCGCATCGAGGCACCGGCCCTTCTGTCGGCGAGTTTAACCGCGGGGAAGCCGCGGGCGGACACCGAGAATGCCTGCACCTCGAAACCGCACAATGCGTGCAAAGCCGCCTCGAGTGAACGACGTTAATGGTGCCAAGTGCGGCGGGTGTCTGCAGCGATGTAAAACATTCTTCCTATTTACCATTACCATTTTCGTACTTTCATTATTCACCTCCATCCCCCGTTCGCGAACCGTCGGACAGTCGTTCATTCGGAGAACTTCTGCACGCATCGGGGCATTTTCAGTTGCACGGTGGCCGAACGGTACCGTCGAACCCGCCCCCGCCCGCGCCCACTCCATCCCATGCCCTCACCCGCACCTCAGCCCGCATGCCCCGGCCCACCCTCGCATGCCCGACCGTTCTGCCGGGCGGTCGGCAAGGCACGCCCGAACGGCGCCAGGCTTTCCAACGCGTTAAATCTCGACCGGGCGCGCAACCCGACGGCTACCATTGCCTGATATCGACGGCACCTGCCAGCCGGCGCGCCCGCCCCGCCCGCCGGCCGACACCCAGCCCGCCAGCCGGCATCCACCCGCCGACCAGCTAGCGCCCACCCGCCAAGCACCCGCCCTCCATCCCATCCGCCAGGAGGCCCCATGCAGCCCAGCCCGACACCGGCACCGCCGGAAACCCTCTCCCGCAGCGAGGTTCCCGAAAACCCCTCCCTCGCAACCGTAGCCCCGTCGCCGGGGTCGGGGCTCCCCGAGCGCCTCGAGAGCGACATGGGGATCTGTCTGCGCCTGCTACGGGAGGCGCTGCGGGAATACGACCGCGACCTGCTCGAGTCGTTCGACCGCCTGCGCGGCGACATCGGCCGCGCCCAGGGCGAACCAGGCCGCGCCCAGGGCGAACCCGTCAGCGCGCAGGCCGAGCCCGGCTGCGCCTCCCCGGACCCCGCCGCGCACGGCGGCCCGAACCGGGAGGCGGCGCTCGGGCAGGCGGTCGCGCTCGTCGACAGCCTGCCGCTGCGCGACGCCCAGCTGCTCGCCCGGGCCTTCGCCACCTACTTCCACCTCGCCAACCTGTGCGAGGAGAACTACCGCGTCGCCGCCCTCCACGAGCGCGAGCGCAAGGTCGCCCTCGACGCGCCGACCGACCCGGTCAACGAGATGACCGGGGCCTACCGCAGGCTCATCGACGAGGTCGGACCGGCCCAGGCGAAGCTGCTGCTCGAGCGGCTCGAGTTCCACCCCGTCTTCACCGCCCACCCCACCGAGGCGCGCCGGCGGGCCGTCGAGGTCAAGATCCGCGCCATCGCCGAGCTGCTCGAGGAGCGCCAGCGCCTGGGCGGGTCGGACCTCGCCGAGAACGAGCGGGCCCTCTTCTGCGAGATCGACGCGCTGTTCCGCACCTCCCTCATCGCCGTGAAGAAGCCGACGCCGCTCGAAGAGGCCGACACGATACTCAACATCTTCGACGCGACGCTGTTCGAGACGGTCCCCAAAATCTACCGCCGGTTCGACGACTGGGCGCTCGGCGGCCTCGCCGGCAAGGTCGAACCGCTCTGCCCGGCCTTCTTCCGCCTCGGCAGCTGGATCGGCTCCGACCGCGACGGAAACCCCAACGTCACCGCCCGGGTGAGCCGCCAGGTGGCGTGGAAGTTCTCGGACCACGTCATCGTCCGCCTCGAGCAGGCGACGCGCTCCGTCGCCCGCAACCTCACGCTCGAGAGCGCGACCACCCCGCCCTCGGACGAGCTCGTCGCGCTGTGGGGCCGGCAGAAGGAGCTGAGCGAGACGCTCACCGACCGCGTCGGCGCCATCGCGGGCAGCGAGCCGCACCGCGCCGTGCTCACCGTGGTCGCCGACCGCCTCAGGGCGACTGCGGAGCGATCGGCCGACCTGATGTACGCGAACGCCGACGAATACCTCGCCGACCTGCGCTGCGTCCAGCGCTCGCTCGTCGAGGCCGGCGCCGTGCGCGCCGCCTACGGGCCGCTCCAGACGCTCGTCTGGCAGGCCGAGACCTTCGGGTTCCACCTCGCCGAGATGGAGTTCCGCCAGCATTCCGTGGTGCACGCCCGGGCGTTGGCGGACATCCGCGCCCACGGGGTGCACGGGGAGCGCGGTGCGCTCCAGCCCATGACCTCCGAGGTGCTCGACACGTTCCGCGCGCTCGGTGCCATCCAGAAGCGCAACGGCCTGCGGGCGGCGCGGCGCTACATCGTGTCGTTCACCAAGTCCGCCAGCGACATCCGCGACGTCTACGAGCTCTGCCGGCTCGCCTTCGCCCGTCCCGAGGATGTGCCGGTGATCGACGTCGTCCCGCTGTTCGAGCAGCTCGAGGACCTCGAGGGCGCCACGTCGGTGCTCGAGGAGATGCTGCGCATCCCCGAGGTCCAGCAGCGCCTGCGCGACAGCGGCCGGCGGCTCGAGGTGATGCTGGGCTACTCGGACTCCTCCAAGGACGCCGGCCCCGTATCGGCCACGCTCGCCCTGCACCGGGCACAGGAGCGCATCGCCGCCTGGGCCCGGCGCCACGACATCGACCTCACGCTGTTCCACGGGCGCGGCGGCGCGGTGGGGCGCGGCGGCGGGCCGGCGAACCGCGCGGTGCTCGCCCAGCCGAGCGGCTCGGTCAACTGCCGCTTCAAGCTGACCGAACAGGGCGAGGTCATCTTCGCCCGCTACGGCAACCCCGTGCTCGCGACGCGCCACGTCGAGTCCGTCGCCGCCGCGACGCTGCTCAGTTCCGCGCCGAGCATCGAGCGCGTCAACGACGGGACGGGCGCGCGCTATGCGGACCTCGCCGCGACGCTCGACGCATCGTCGCACGCGCGCTACCTCGACCTCGTCGAATCAGAGGGGTTCGCCCCGTGGTTCGAGACCGTGACGCCCCTCGCCGAGATCGGCCTGCTGCCGATCGGGTCGCGCCCCGCCAAGCGCGGCCTGGGCGCCCAGTCGCTCGACGACCTGCGCACCATACCCTGGGTCTTCTCGTGGTCGCAGGCCCGCATCAACCTGGCGGCCTGGTACGGCCTGGGAACGGCGTGCGAGGAGCTCGGCGACATCGAGGCACTGCGCGGCGCGTACCGGGAGTGGCCGCTGTTCACCACGTTCATCGACAACATCGAGATGTCGGTCGCCAAGACCGACGAGGACATCGCGCGCATGTACCTCGACCTCGGCGACCGGGACGACCTCGCCGCGCGCGTGCTCGACGAGATGCGCCTCACCCGCGACTGGGCGCTGCGCATCGCGGGCGACGAGTGGCCGCTGCAGCACCGCCGCGTCCTGGGACAGGCGATCCGCATCCGCAGGCCCTACGTCGACGCCCTGTCGCTCATGCAGGTCCGCGCCCTGCGCGCCATGCGCCTGCTCGCCGAAAAGGGCGGTCTCGACGAGGGGCGTCAGCGCGAGTTCGTCCAGCTCATCCTGTGCACGGTCTCGGGAGTCGCGGCCGGCCTGCAGAACACGGGCTGAGGGGGCCCGCGACCCCGCACCGTCCGCGCGGGTTCGGGCCGACCGCCGTCATGTCCCCATATCGTGGCGGCGCCCCGCGGGGGCGCCCTTCCGCGCGCCGTGCTGCTACAATCCCCGACGACATATTGTTTGGCCTGGTGGATGGTGCGGAGACGCACGGGCGCGGGCGCGCCCAGGGGAACGGGGTGAGAAGCCCCGGCTGTACCAGCAACCGTAAGTCAGACGGCCGCGACCGAGGCGCCGCAGATCGGACGGCGCCCGCGGCCGGGTGAAGACGAGCCGGATCGCCTCTCCACTTTTTGGTACAGGCCCTGGAAGGAAGGACTCCCCATGTCCAAGCGCACGTCCCGCCCGGCACGCCTCGTCCTCGCCGCACTGCTCGCGGCGACCCTCGCAGGCGGCGCCCTGCTCGTCTCGGGATGCTCGAACGACCCGATGCAGACCACGGCGGACCAGCCGTCCGCGACCGCCTCGTCCGACCAGGGGCAGCAGGCAGCCTCGGGCTCGGCAGACGAATCAGCCGACGGGTCGTCCCCCGACGAGGCTGGCCTCGCCGTCGAGGTGACCGTCGACTCGAGCGCGGCCGACGGCTCGGCCAGCTTCTCGGGAACCGTCGAGCTGCCCGAAGGCGCCAACGCCTACGACGCGCTCGTGGCGACCGGCCTCGACGTCAAAGCGAGCGAGAGCCAGTACGGCATGTACATCGAGAGCGTCGAAGGGCTCGCCGGCGGCGACTTCGGCGAGATGAGCGGCTGGACCTACGAGGTCAACGGCGAGGTGGCCATGGTGGCCGCCGACGCCTACGACCTGTCCGACGGCGACGTCGTCTCCTGGACGTACACGACGGGCGAATAGCCCCTTGGCACGCGCCCACCGGACAAAGGACGACCGCGACCTCGGCGGGCTGGACGACATCCGGCCCGCCGAGCCGTACTGGTCGAACCCGTTTTCATCCTTCCACCCCGCCGTCGCCTTCTGCTACCTGGCGTGTGCCCTGGGCTTTGCCATGGCGGCGATGCAGCCCGCATACGTCGCCCTCTCGCTGGCGGGCGCCCTCGCCTGCGCGGCCGCGGTGCGCGGGCCGCGCCACGCGCTCCGCTCGCTCGCGTGGGCCGCGCCCCTGTGGGCGGGCATGGCGGTCCTCAACGCCCTGCTCTCGACCGAGGGCGCAACCCCCCTGCTCGAGGTCTTCGGGCGCACGCTGCACCTCGAGGCGCTTGCGTACGGCGCCTGCTCGGGAGGCATGCTCGTCGCGGTCCTGCTGTGGTTCTCGAGCTACGCCGCGACGATGAAGAGCGACGCCTCCCTCGCCCTGTTCGGCAACGTCGCCCCCACCGTGTCCCTCATGGTGACCCAGGTGCTGCGGCTCATCCCCCAGTTTGTCGCACGCGGCAGATCCGTCATGGACGTCCAGCGCGCCACAAGCGCCGCCGCGCCCGCGACGAGGCGCGCCGCGGCGGCAGACCGGCTCCGCGTCGTCTCGGTGCTGATGGGATGGGGCATGGAGGACGGCCTTGTCCGCGGGGACGCGATGCGGGCGCGCGGCTACGAGAGCGGCATGAAACGCACGACGTACCGCCGCTACCGCCTCGGCCGCCGCGACGCCGTCGCGCTCGCCGTCGTGGCGGCCCTCGCGGCGGCGAACGTCCCGCTCGCCGCCGTCGCATGCGCGCAGTTCTCGTTCTACCCCGCCCTGAGCGCCCTGGTCGCCTGGTGGGGCTACCTCCCCTACGCCCTGCTGATGGCGCTGCCCCCCGCCTGCGCCGCGAAGGAGTGGTTGCGTTGGCGATCGTGAGCGTGGAGGGCTTCTCCCTCTCCTTCCCCGCCGCGGCCCCGTCGGGCGCGGCGACCCCCGTTCTGGACGGCGTCTCGTTCCGGGTGGAGCCGGGCGCGTTCTGCGTGCTCGCCGGGCCGACCGGATGCGGCAAGACCACCCTGCTGCGCTCGCTCAAGCCCGAGCTCGCGCCGTGCGGCGTCTGCGGGGGGTCTATCGAGGTCCTCGGGAGGCGCATCGTCGACGGCGGGAGGCGGACCGGCGCGCTCGGCGTGGGCGAGTCCGCCGCGGGCATCGGCTTCGTCATGCAGGACCCGGGCGCCCAGATCGTGTGCGACAGCGTGTGGCACGAGCTCGCCTTCGGGCTCGAGAACCTCGGGGTGCCGCGGGGCGAGATGCGGCGGCGCGTCGCCGAGACCGCCCACTACCTCGGCATCGGACCGTTGATGCACGAGGCGACCGAGACGCTCTCGGGCGGCCAGCAGCAGCTGGTGAACCTCGCCGCCGCCCTGGCGCTGCAGCCGAAGGTCCTGCTGCTCGACGAGCCGACCGCCCAGCTCGACCCCAACGCCTGCCGCGCGTTCGTCCACATGCTCGCGCGCGTCAACCGCGAGCTGGGGGTGACCGTGATCATGGCGACGCACCTGCCGGAGGAGG
>DBEYOB010000015.1:0-7188 GCA_048173955.1 Coriobacteriales bacterium | reverse complement strand
AGGCGGCGCGCTCGGCGTCGGCGGCGTCGCTCTTGCGCGCCCCGCGCCGCTCCCTCCTGGGCCTGGTGACCTCGAAGACGCGGAACCCCGAGTCGAGCAGGGCGCGCGTGAGCGCCGCGCCGTAGGAGGAGGTGCCCTCGACCCCCACGGCGAGCACCCCGGCGGGGTCTCCCAGGGCGGCCACCAGCGCCCCGACGCCGTCCCCGTCGGCGCCGAAGCGCTCCGACAGCAGCCTCTCGCCGTGCTCCCCCAGGACGCACAGCCAGTGCTCCTGGGAGTGCGTGTCCACGCCCGCCACCGACCTGCCGGCCCTCTCGTCCGGCCCGAACTCGACCCTCATGACCCGCCTCCGTCCGCGAAGAGCCCTGCCCTGCGGTCCGGGGCGGCGGGGTCGACAGTACACCGATCGGGCTGCTACCATGCGGGTGTCTCGGTCCCGCGGGGCGCGCCAGGCTCCTATTGGGTCAGGCCGGGCCGCCCCGGACCGGCGGGGACGGGGGCGCCACCTCGATTCAGGGACAGCCGTCGGCGTCAGTTCGCTCCCAAGGCAGCCCCCGTCCTCGCTCGTATGACATTATCGGTGTTCACTTTCGCCCGAATTGACTATCAATATTTGACACATCAGCCATTGGGTCGGATATTGAACGGATCGGGGTGTCCCATTATGTGAAACCTTTGGCGTCGAAAGGCCCTGAAAGACCACAAAGAGAAAGCGATGTCTCGCTACAACGTGTTTACCTGCGTCTTTGGTTTCCAGGCCCCATCGGTATGTACGTAAAGGGAACGGGAGAAGAAGGGGGCGGGCGCTGCGTCCGTTCAATATCACCCCTACCGGTTGTCAACTCAACTTTTGATAGCCAAAATGGCCGAAATTGAACGACCGCCTCTTGCTGGACGACGCTTGCCACCGGCGATGATTCCCGGCGGCCCCTGCCCCGCTCGGCGGTCCCGCCTCTCACGGCGGCTTCGGCGCTTTGGCCGCCCCGGTTCCGTCAGCGGTTTTGGTTCTCCGGACCGCCGCCTGCCTCGCGGCCCCGCCTCGCATCGTTGCATGCGACGTCGCCTACGCCTTTGTCTGCGCCCTCCGTGGCGCTTACGTTTCCTGCAATCCCGCCCGCGCCCTCGCCTGCGCCCTTCGCAACGTCCGCGCCCTCTGCGGAGCTTGCGTTGCCCGCGTTATCGACCGCACCCTCGGTCGCGCGCCCGCGCCGCACGTTGGGCAGGATCCGCTTGGCGACCCACCACACCACGGCGACCACCACGAGCACGACAATGACGTATTTCACGATGTCCGACACCCATTCGGCCTGCTCGGTGACCTCTTCCCAGGCCGACCCGGCCGCAAAGCCGAGCGAGCACAGCAGGGTGTTCCACACGGCCGACCCCGCGAGCGTGTACACGCAGAAACGCACGGGGTTCATCTTGGCCGTGCCCGCCGGGATCGAGATGAGGCTGCGCACCACTGGCACGCAGCGGCAGACGAGCACGGTGATCTGGCCTTTGCGGTCGAACCAACCGACGGCCTTGCCGATGTCGTCACCCTTGAAGCCGAGCAGCCGCATGGGCCGCGTCTCGAAGAAGTGCGTGAGCCGTTCGCGCGAGAGCAGCCGGCCCACCCCGTAGAGCACGAACGCCCCCAACACCGCGCCCGCCGTGGCGCTCGCGATGACCCCGGGCAACCACATGTCGGTCGGGTCGGCGAGAAACCCCGCCAAAGGCAGGATGAGCTCGCTGGGTATGGGCGGGAAGACGTTCTCGAGGAAGATGAGCAGGCCCACGGCCAGGTAGCCGAAGTCGCTGATGAACTCGTAGAACGCGTCCTCCACGGCGGTGCCTTTCGGTCGGTGTCGTCGGGTGCGACGGAGCGGCAGGTCCGGCGGCAGGTGCGGCGGGCGCCGTCCGGACCGCGATCCGCCATCGGGCTGGCAATCCGATGCCCGGTTGCAATCCTACCCATGTCGCCGGCCGTGGGTCTCGACGTTGCCATTACCAGTGTCGAATACCGGCTCCGTACATGGTCCCTGCACACGGGTCCCGCACACGAATCCCGCATGCGAAAGCCCTGCGCGTGAAGGCCCTGCATAATTCTGCATCTAAAAGGAGACTTGCTCCTGAAGGCCCTGCATGATCCTGCTCCTGATGAAGGCCCTGCACCTGAAAACTGCTCGATGTGTGCAGAACTCCCTCGAGTGAATTGCCGTTGGGCGGCAAAGGTTCGCGTCCTGCTCGGTCATCTGAGAATAATTTACTGATAGGGAAATTGAATTATCTATACTGTATAACCACTCTGCATCCAATGATGGAGACGCGCCGCAAGCCCCTATCTGCGGCGTTCACTCGAGGCGGTTTTGCACGCATCGGCCCCTATTTATGGGATTGATTCCAATTTCCCTCCCTTTGTCACCTGCCCCACGACCCTCTCCGCGTTTCCGTCCACCCGGGTCCCCGCCCGCTCGCGTCCGCCGCCCCGCACACTCCGTGCCCGTCCCCGAACGCCCTCCTTGACGACCCATACGGCATCTCGCACACGTCTCTCGTGAGCATCTTGTGGAGGGGTTTTCTCAACCATACGTTAACGGACATTTTTCCGCATTGTTTTGCCATGCACGGGTGGAGCTGCTTTCAGCCCGAAGCCCGTGTGCTACACTGCATTTTGACACGTGTCGCGTAATCTACCGCAGTAGACAACGGCACGCCGAACCGTGTACGATGACCGCATGCGACTGCGGTCGCACACGGTGGCACGGGGCGCCATGCGGCAGCGCATGGCGACAGGGACGGCATACGGTGGAGAGGCGCGCGGCGCACAGAGAGCGCCTCGGGCCAGCGGAACGCGGAAGGGCGGTGGCAGGGCGACATGGCAGGTACGACGTGCGCATATGAGAGCCTTGCAACCGGTATGCCGCAGACAGCCCCTGCTTGCGTCCCTGACGGCGCCCGCACCTGCGGTAACCGCACCGGCAGCGGCCGCAACCGCGCCGCCGCCGAGCCTTCCGCAGCGCGCCCGGTGCCGCTGAGCCCCGCAGCCCGCGAAATCGAACGGGGGGGGGCGCTCGCAGCTGATTCCGCCCCGTCCGGCCTGCGCCGGCTAGGCACATCGCGCGCCCGCTTTCCGCACAACCCCGCAAGTCCCGCAGATCCCGAGAGCCCCGCGAACCTCGCAAGCCTCGCGGCAACCCCCACAGCTGACGCCGCCGCACACCCCGCGGCCGTCTGGTGCGTCCTGCAGGTGGCCCCGGGCCACGAGGATGCCATGGCGGCCCGCGTCGCACGCGTGGCCGGCGCCTCGCTCGACGACTGCTTCGTGCTGCGCCGCCAGGCCCTGCGCCGCCGCGGGGGCACCTGGCACCTGTGCGACGAGGTCATGTTCCCCGGCTACATCTTCCTGGTGACCGACGACCCGGCGAGTCTGGCCGAGGGCCTCGGCCTGCTCACCTCGTTTGCCTACCTGCTCAACCGCGACGGCGCCCCCTCGACGCTCGACGAGCGCGAGGTCGCCTTTGTGCGCGACTTCGGCGGGCCGCAGCACACGGTCGCCCTGTCGCGCGGGTCGATCGAGGGCGGCCGGCTCACGGTGGAGGAGGGGCCGCTCAAGGGCCGCGAGCACCTGGTGGCGAAGGTCGACCGCCACAAGCGCATGGCCTGGCTGCACGGCGGCATGCTGGGCGAGGGGAGCGTCCGCGTGGGGCTGGAGGTGATGTCCAAGACGTAGCGGCATTGAGGAGGCAGCCGCCCCAAGACGAGGGCGGCGGTTCGTGCGTGCGGGGCTGCGTCCGCACCGGCGCGTCGCGCTTGGCGACCGGCGTTCGGCGTGCCGACCAACGCAGAAACGAGCGAGCTTGTTGCGCAAAGCCCGGTCCGGCGGGCCGCGACCTCAGG
This sequence comes from Coriobacteriales bacterium, assembly GCA_048173955.1. Taxonomy (GTDB): domain Bacteria; phylum Actinomycetota; class Coriobacteriia; order Coriobacteriales; family UMGS124; genus CAZUFB01. The sequence continues at coordinate 3,309 of DBEYOB010000015.1, read as the reverse complement.
AGGGTCAACCCCAGGAGGGGCTTTGCGCAGCGAGCTGCGAAGCCCGCGAGGATTTCGCGGATCGCTGCAGAAGGTGCAGAACAACCCTGTCCCTAAGGGGCGGTGCCTGGCGTGGGTCCCGGCGGTCAGGGGAGTGAATACGTCTTGCCGAGAGTCCGGCCGCGCGGCTGGTGAGGCGAAGCCATGGAGCTGCGGAGGTTCCGAGGCCGGGGGTGTCCCGTGGCCTGCTGGGATCCGCAGCGCTTCCATTAGCGGCTTCGCTTTTCCCATTGCGCGCCGGAAGGGCGGGAGCGTGGTTCTGTGGCGACCGAGGGGGTGGTGCGTATGTGGTACGTCGTCCAAGTCCTCGGCGGCAAAGAAGAGGCCATGTGCCGGCTCATCGAGCGCATGGTCGACAACAAGGGTGTTCTGCAGGAATGCTTCACCCCGCGCTACGAGACGCAGAAGAAGGTCCGCGGCAGCTGGAAGACCTGCCGCAACGTGCTGTTTCCCGGCTACCTCATAGCCGTGACCGACGACATCGAGCGCCTGCGCGCTGCGCTGCGCGGCGTTCCCGAATTCACCCGGCTCCTCACCAACGGCGAGATGTTCACTCCCCTGGACGACAAGGACAAGGCGTGGATCTGCGCCTTCACCGAGGAGGGGAACCGCACCGTCGAGATGTCGATGGGCGTCATCGAGGGCGACCGCGTCGTCGTGACGAGCGGCCCCCTGCGCGGGCACGAGGGTTGGATCAAGAGCGTCAACAGGCGCAAGAGCCTGGCGTTTCTCGAAGTCGAGATGTTCGGCAGGAAGCTTAAGACCAAGGTGGGGTTGGGGATTGTCGCGCGGCGACCTGGAACAAGTGAATAGCGGAGTGGGGGCGGTGGCGGGAGTCGTGGTGGAGGTGCCTCTCGACGCTGAGACCATCACGGTTGAGGTGGAGGGTACGGCGGAGGAAAGCACCGGGTTTGACAGGGGGGTTGCGGACGCCGGTGCGACGGGGCCCGGTGCGTCCGAGGTTCCACCCGACCCCGCCCCCACCGTCACCATCCACGGCAGCGTGGCCTACGACCTGGACTTCATCGGCCCGGTCCCCGACGTCTCTGAGGATGTGGTGACCCTGCAGGCGGCCGAGGACCTCGCGGACGGCAGGCTGGGGTACCGCTTTGTCAAGAGGACTTTCGACATTGCGTTCAGCCTGCTGGTGCTCGTGTGCCTCTCCTGGCTGTTCCTGGTCATCGCGATTGCGATAAAGGCCGACGACCCCAAGTCCCCGGTCCTCTTCCGCCAGCGCCGCGTCGGAAAGCTCGGCCGCGACGGGAGGCCCGCCGAGTTCGACATGTATAAGTTCCGCTCCATGGTCCCCGACGCCGAGGAGAGGCTCGAGGAGCTGCAGGGGCTCAACGAGAAGACGGGGCCCGTCTTCAAGATAAAGGAGGACCCCAGGGTCACGAGGGTGGGCCGCGTCCTGCGCAAGACCTCCCTCGACGAGCTGCCCCAGTTCGTGAACGTCCTCAAGGGCGACATATCGGTCGTGGGCCCCAGGCCCGCGCTTCCCAAGGAGGTCGCCGCCTACGACGCCCACCAGAGGCTGCGCCTCCTGGTCAAGCCCGGCATCACCTGCTACTGGCAGACCAGGAGGAACAGGGACTCCATAACCTTCGACGAGTGGGTCGACCTCGACCTGCTCTACATACGCCAGTGCGGCATGAAGACGGATTTCAAGCTGATCGTCCAGACGGTCGGGTGCGTCCTGACCGCGCAGGGCAGCTGAGGGGAGAAAGAGCCCATGCAAGGAAAGGTACACGTGGTCCTCCTGTCCGGCGGCAGCGGCACGCGCCTGTGGCCGCTGTCGAACTCCGCGCGCTCCAAGCAGTTCCTGAAGGTGCTGCGCGGCCCGGGAGGGGAGCCCGAGTCGATGGTCCAGAGGACGCTGCGCATGCTCTCGGCGCACGGGCCGGAGTGCGACGTGGCGGTGGCCACCTGCGCCTCGCAGCTCGACATGCTGCGCGCGCAGGCCCCCGGGGCCGGGGTGGTCGTGGAGCCCGAGAGGCGCGACACCGCCCCGGCCATCATGCTCGCCTGCGCGCACCTGGCCTGGGAGCGCGGGGCGCGCCCGGACGACCCGGTGGTTGTCATGCCCATCGACGCCTACGCCGGGGAGGGTTACTACGCCCTGCTGGGTGAGCTCGCCGGCGCGGCGGCGCGGGCCGCGGCGGACCTCGTCCTGATGGGCGTCGAGCCGGCCTGCCCCTCGCCGAAGTACGGCTATATCGTGCCGGAGGCGGCCGGGGCCGCCCCCTGGCGCGTCTCGCGCTTCGTGGAGAAGCCCTCCGAGGGGGAGGCGGCCGAGCTCATCGCCGCGGGCGCCCTGTGGAACTGCGGCGTCTTCGCCTTCCGGCTGGGCTGGATGACGGGCCTGCTCTCCCGGTACACGGACGCCTCGTCGTTCGCGGGGCTCTCGTCGCGCTACGCGGAGCTGCCCAGGAACTCCTTCGACTACGAGGTCGTCGAGCGCGCCGGCTCCGTCGCCGTCGTCCCCTACTCCGGGGCCTGGAAGGACCTGGGCACCTGGAACGCGCTCTGCGAGGAGATGGCGGAGCCGGTGTCGGGCAGGGTCGCCCTCGACGCGGGGAGCTGCGGCAACGTCCACGTCATAAACGAGCTCGGCCTGCCGATGGTGGTTGCCGGCCTCTCCGACTCCGTGGTCGTGGCCACCCCCGACGGCGTCCTGGTGTCCGGCAAGGAGGCCTCGGCCGGCATCAAGGGGCTGGTGGGGGCCGCCCAGGAGTCGCGCCCCATGTACGAGCGCAGGCGCTGGGGGGAGTACCGGGTCCTTGACCAGGGCGCCTACCCCGACGGGCGCAAGGCCCTGGTCAAGGAGCTCGCCGTCGCGGCGGGCTCGCAGCTCAGCTACCAGCGCCACGCCTTCCGCGACGAGGTCTGGACGGTCGTCTCCGGGGAGGGCGAGGCCGTGGTCGGCGGCGAGGTGACGCCGCTCTCTCCGGGCAGCGTGGTGGCCGTCAAGGCCGGCGAGATGCACGCCATGCGCGCCCTGACGGAGCTGCGCGTGGTCGAGGTCCAGCTCGGCGACCCCCTCGACGAGGGGGACATCGAGCGCTTCGGGGACTTCTGGGGTGGGGGCGAGTGAGCGCCTCGCGCCGGGTCCCCTTCCTCAACCTCGCCTTTGTTAGCGTCAATGCTTTTTTAGCCAATTCCACCAATGAGCCGGCGCCGATTGCGCCATCGAAAAGGCGCCGGTTCCGCCAACGCAAACCCGCCGCTTCCGGCTAGTCGTCATCCCCCCACCCGGGCGCCCATTCCCCG
>DBEYOB010000014.1:0-33417 GCA_048173955.1 Coriobacteriales bacterium | reverse complement strand
CACCGGCAAGGGCATCGGCGGCGACGTGCCGGTGACCGTGACCGTCGAGGGCGGCAAGATCGCCTCCGTCGAGGTCGGCGACAACTCCGAGACCCAGGGCATCGGCTCCAACGCCATCGAGCAGCTCCCCGAGCTGATCGTGGAGGCCAACGGCACCGAGGGCGTCGACGGCGTCTCCGGCGCCACCATCACCTCCAACGCCATCTTCACGGCGGTCGACGAGGCCCTGGAGCAGGCTCGGGGCTAGCAGGTTCGACTTGGCGCGGAGCTTCTGCTTGTCGGCAAACTTCCAGCAGGATTCGAGGGGGCCTTCCACTGGTTGGCCTCCTTCTCATAACGCTCGTTGCCAAGGACCATTGCCTTTCTTGCACAGCCAAACCTTTACGTCTGACACAAGCCCGATGCAATCGTTCACAATCGCCCCAACTGGCTATCAAAAGTTGAGTTGACAACCAGTAGGGGCGATAATGAATGGACGGTTCCGTTCAACGCAACGCTCCGACTGCCCCAAAAGGGGACAGCAATCGGGTCATCCCGCCCCACCCCATGGATGAGCAGGTGTTTTTCTGTCGCGGAAAACCCTGGCGTTCGAAAAGGGCAGGGTCTGTCGTCAACCGGCGCAAGCGATTCGTTCAATATCCGGTCCACTGGCTCATGTGTCAACCTTTGATAGCCAAAACCGGCTGGATTGAACGAATCGCGCGAACGCAGGCGGGGATGCGGGTGAAGATGCGAGCGAAGACACGAGACCGAGTCACAAGTGAGCCCGCCCCAACGGCCCTCTCCCTACCCCACCACACCGTGCCTCGACCGCATGCCGTCACCGCGGCGCGTGGTCTTTTGACAGGAGGCGCGCCACCGCATGGTTTTCCGCCCCGTCTCCACGCGGCTCGGCTAGACTTGATGCCGTTCGAGACTGGATCCCGCCAGACGGACGAGGGAGACACGCATGGCCCTGCACATCATCGAAGACGCTGAGCGTTGCCTCGGCTGCAAACGGCCGCGCTGCCAGGAGGCATGCCCGGTCCACACCCCCATTCCCCAGGCCATCGCCCTGTTCAAAGAGCGCCGCATCGAGGAGGCCGGCGCGCTGCTGTTCGAGAACAACCCGCTCTCGTTCGTCTGTGCGCTGGTGTGCAACCACGGCGTGCAGTGCCAGGGCGGCTGCGTGCTCGGACGCAAGGGCACACCGGTGCAGTTCTCGGCCATCGAATCCTACGTGTCCGACGCATACCTCGACCGCATGAGGCCCGAAGCGCCCGCGCCGTCCGGTAAGAAAGCCGCGGTCATCGGAAGCGGCCCGGCAGGCATCGTGGCAGCCTTCAGGCTCGCCCAGGCAGGCGTCGACGTCACCATCTTCGAACAGCGCTCCGAGATCGGCGGCGTGCTCCGCTACGGCATCCCAGACTTCCGCCTGCCACGCACGACCGTCGCGCGCTACCGGTTGGCGCTCGAGCGGCTCGGCGTCAAGATCCGGCCCAACACCGCCATCGGCGACGCGCTGCTCATCGACAACCTGTTCCGCGACGGCTACTACACCGTGTTCATCGGCACGGGGACCTGGCGCGCCAAGACGCTCGGCATCCCCGGGGAGACGCGCGGCAACGTGCACTTCGGCCTCGATTACCTCGTGAGCCCCGAGTCCTACGAGATCGGCGAGAACGTCGCGGTCATCGGCGTGGGCAACACCGCCATGGACGTCGCGCGCACGGCGTTTCGCAACGGCGCGCGGCACGTGACGATGTACGCGCGCTCCAAGCACGTCTCCGCCAGCTCGGATGAGGTGGAGTACGCCCGGCTCGACGGGGCCGACATCGTCTACGGCAAGGCGATCGCCGAAATCAACGAGACGGGCCCTCTCTTCAAGACGGCAATCTTCGACGAGGACGACAAGGTGGTCGGCTACGAGGAGGGACTCGACCAGGTAGCCTGCGACACGGTGATCATCGCGGCGTCGCAGAAGCCCATGAACAAGCTGCTCCTCACGACCGAGGGGCTGGCAGGTGACGACCGCGGCCTGCTCGTGGTCGACGACGACTGCCAGACGAGCGTGCCGGGCGTGTTCGGCGCCGGCGACGTGGTGACCGGACCCAAGACCGTGGTGCACACCGTCGAGATGGCCAAACGTGCCGCCGACGCCATGCTGCGGCATATGGGGCTCGCTGCCGACGGGCACAAACAGTAGAAGGGCCGGAGACTGCCCGATGGGAGGGGGATGAGTCGGCAAAGACCCCGCCCCATCGGGCTTGCCGTCCCAGAACGCGAACCACTTTATCCAGAAGGCTTCATCCGAAAGGACGCATCCATGGCACGCTTCGACAACCTCAAGGTCGGCTTCATCGGGTTCGGCAACATGGCACAAGCCACGGCGCGCGGGCTCCTGCGTGCCGATGCCGTGCGGCCCGACCATGTCTTCGCCTGCGCCAAGACCTGGGACAAGCTCGTCGCCAGCACGGAATCGCTCGGCGCCGTGGCCTGTCGCGACGCGCGCGCGGTGGCCGAGGCGGCCGACGTCGTGTTCGTCGCGGTGAAGCCCTACCTGGTCGCCGAGGTGTGCACGCCCATCGCCGACGTGCTCGCTCAGCCCGGCAAAAACGTGGTGTCCGTCGCGGCGGGCATGCCGTTCGCCGCCTACGAGGAGTTCCTGGCGCCGGGCACGCACCACATCAGCACGGTGCCCAACACGCCGGTCAGCGTCTGCGAGGGCGTGTGGGCCTGCGAGAGTACTCACTCGCTGTCCGACGAAGAGCTCTCGCTGGTAGACAACCTGCTCGGAACGACCGGCCTGGTGACGATGCTCGACTCCAAGCTGCTTGGCATCGCCGGCACGATCGCCGGCTGCGGACCCGCCTTCGTCGCCATGTTCATGGAAGCCCTCGGCGACGCGGCCGTCAAGCACGGCGTCCCCCGCAAGCTCGCCTACGAGCTCGCCGGACAGATGATCGCCGGCACCGGCAAGATGGCGATCGAGAGCGGCGAGCACCCCGGCGCTCTCAAGGACGCCGTGTGCTCCCCCGGCGGCACCACCATCAAGGGCGTGGCGTCGCTCGAGCGCTCGGGACTGCGCGGCGCCGTCATCGCCGCTATCGACGCGATCGAGGGATAGGAACGACGAGGGCGGCATAGGCCGGGCAGACGTCATTGGCGGCAGCGCTGTCGCCGGAGCGACATGATTGCGGCCGACATACGGCAGTATGCGCCCATTGATGTGCTTTATTGCATCGATGGGCGATTTTAGTTACTAAATTGTATATTTTGTACACCGTGGCCGTCTGACCTCTCGATCCCCCCCCCCGCTTTTGGACGAGCACTTGCTAAAAAGAGGCCTTACTGTGCGACTTTCTCTATTGATATATTTGGCACAACAGGGGTCGCCGTCACGCGTACGGCGATGAACTGGGCTTTTCGTCACACGGTGCAATCAACCGCACGGACACGCCCGCAGGACTCGTTCCTATCCCTCGATTCATGGCACACCGTGCGCGGTGGACTTGCGCAGTAAGGCACTTTTTTAGCAAGTGCTATCCCCAAATCTGGCAAACGACCGCCCACTCGACCATTTGCTTTCTATATTTGATGATAAGTCCTCTACGCAGGGCCCGCACGATGCCCCGCTCCCCTCCCAGCCCTCCCTGCGCCGCGCAACGGCGTCTTGGTGCACGTCGCTCAAAACCAGTCCATCCCATTTAGCCCCATAGGAGCATTTCGTCGGCATTCCAAACAGCCTTGCGCCTTCGCCAAGATAATTTGCTTGTCTCCGCAAGCCCCATCGGCAAGAATCAAGACACTGGGCAACCTTTCAAGCGGGCACGGAACAGGAGCCACCATGATCCAAGACAAGCTGGTAACCCTGCGCAAGCGCACCGGCATGAGCCAGCAGGAGGTCGCCGACGCCATTGGCGTCACGCGGCAGACCATCTCCAACTGGGAGCTCGGCCAGGGGTCTCCGACACTCGACAGGGCAGCAGAACTCGCGCGGCTTTACGACGTCAGCCTCGACGATCTCGCGAACGACGAGGTCGACGTCGTGAGTTCAGAGCGCAAGACAGCACGGCGCGACCTGCACGTCATACGCTCGTTCGTGGGAAAGACGGCGACCATTGAGCTTGCCGACGACGAATGCGACCTGTCGGAGGCAACCGTGCTCGACGTCAGCGAAAGTTGGATGCGCATCGAACAGAGCATGCCCTCAGGAAAGCTGTTCGGGGCATCCAAAGATGAGCGCAAGCGCGTCGTGCGGCTCATCGATATAGCGGACATCGTGGGAATCTCGGTTAAGACCCAGGGATAGAAGCCCAAAGCAACAGCAGAAAGGTCGGTTGAACAGAAAGGTCGGTTGACATGGAGAGCATGGGGTACATGTTCGGCATCCTCAGCGTCTGCCTGCTCGCCTACATCATGTCCGTCATGGTCACCAAGAAGGACCTGCGGAAGTTCCTCGGCGACCAGCAAAGCCGGACGGGCGAGATGCGCTCGCTGCTCGAGGCGCGCAAAGGCACGGTGTGCGCGCTCGTACTCGCCGAGGCCAGCACCGCGGCCGGGGGAACCAGGCTTACCGGCACGCTTGTCGACGTCGACGACGAATGGGTGCTCGTCGAAGCGGAGCAGAAAAAGGGCGGCACCCGGTCGGTCGCCCTGAGACTCGACCGCGTGCAGGGACTCGAGGAGTGAGCAGCCGGGCAGCCGACCGAAGCGGCAAGACGCCACATGGGCGGCGAACGGGGGTGGCCCCGCGTCGCAACGACGCAAAAGGCCACCCCCCCCTCTTCATCCGGGTTCACCGCTCAGGTTGCACCCGGTTACCTCGCTTATCGACTACATCCCGGCCTGTGCCATGGCATCGGCTACGGCAGCAATGATGCCCGCAGAGGTGCGAGTCGCGCCGGAGACCATGTCGACGTCGGTGCCGTTGGCGTCGACGATGGCCTGGGGCAGCGTCGCGAAGGCGCGGTCGATGGCGGCCCAGCCGAGAGTCTCCCAGTGCTCGAGCACCTCGACGTTGGTGATGGTGCCGTCCTCGATGGTGACGCGCACCGCCATGGGGGCCATGCCCTTGCCCATGCCGTAACCGATGTACTGGTTCTCGTCGCACTCGTAGCTGCGCTCGGCCACGGTGGGCTTGAAGCCCTCGCCTTCGAGCAGCGAGTCCTGCGTCACGTCGTCCTTGACGGCAGCAGCGTTGGCGCCCGAGATGCGGCCGAAGATCATGCCGCCGCCCAGGTTGCAGGAGGCCTGGTAGAGGTTGGACCAGATGTCGCCGAGCTCGCCGGACTCATAGAGGTGCGGAATGGGGTTGCCCTCGACGTCGAGCACCTCGCCGCGCTCGTTGCGCGTGGGGCCACCCTGGGTATTGCCGGTGCAGCAGGTGAGCTTCACTGCATAGAACGGCGCCGTGGAGATGGGCAGCAGGCTCTCGGCCGAGCGGCCGAAGACCGGGTCGAAACCGTCGGAGCAGAAGCCGTTGTAGACCTCGATGGTCTGCTGGAACGTGGCAAGCGCGTCACCCTCGATGCCGATGGCAGCGGCGAGGTCCTCGAGGGTGTCGGCCTTGACCGCCCAGCCCTTCTCGACCTCCTCGGAGCCGTCGGCCGACCAGGTGGGGTTGATGGGGCCGGCGTCCTGGATTGCCTGGTCGTACACGTACCAGTAGGTCTGCGGCATAGCGGCGTTGAGATACACGTCGTTGTACTGGACCTTGCCGTGATAGGCCGCGCCGTCGAACACGCGGGTGCCGTCGTTGGCGATGTTGACTCCCTTGGCCGCGGCATAGATGTTGAAGCCGAACGTGGCGTTGCCGGTCTCCTCGTTGAGGAAGCAGCCGTTGTTGGTCACGGTGTTCGCCATGTGCCACAGGTCGGCGTTGACCTCGAGGGCCATCTTGATGCCGTCGCCCTCGTTGTAGTAGCAGGTTCCCGTGGGGTGCCAGAACTCGCGCTGGTTGTAGTTCTGCTGCATCTCGGCGTTGTTCTCGTAGCCGCCGCAGCACAGGATCACGCCGTTCTTGGCGCGGATGTTGATCTCCTGTCCCTCGACCTCGGCCACCACGCCGTGGATAATCTTGGTCGCGGGATCCTGGATAAGGTGGCGGGCCGGGGCCTCATACAACACGTCGATCGAGTCGGCACGGTCGGTGACGTTCTTCTTGAGCAGGGTATAGCAGGCGCCGTTGCCGCCGAACACGTTGGGCGGGACCATGCCATTGGAACCGTCGACCGTAAAGGGCGTGAAAGCCTGCGAACCGGGGAACGTGGGATACTCGACGTACTCAAAGGTCTGCACGTTGGAAGCACCGAGCGACTCGAACCACTCCTTGTTCTTCATCATCTCCTCGATATAGACATCGAGGATGGCGTCAGAAGGAGTCGCGTAGCCGCCACGCAGGGTCTCGAAGTAGGTGCGCACGTTCTCGGGGTCTTCGGTGTAGCAGATTCACTGCATGCAGATGTTGGAGTTGCCGCCCGACTCGCCTTCGGGAGCCTTTTCAAGCAGCAAGACCTTGGCCCCAGCGTCGGCGGCCGAAATGGCAGAGGCGGCACCGGCACCGCCGAAACCCACGACGATGACGTCGTACTCGGCATCCCAGTCGACTGTCGTCTCAAAAGCGGCGCCCTCGGCGGGAGCAGTTTCCTCGGCCGAAGCGACGCCGGCGCCCAGGGCGGCGGCCACCACGCCGGTCGCTACAGCACCGCCCACAAAGGAACGGCGGCTGAGATTGGTGTTGTCGGTCATGGCGAATCCCCTTTCGCTCGCATGCACCGCGCGTCGACCCCGCTCCCCTTGAGCGGATGCACGCGGCGCGTCGACAGGGGCACCATAAGGCCTTCACCATGTTGAAGGTCAAGCACAAATTCGCACTGCTCGCCAACGCCGAAATCGATGCGAGACGGCGCTCAGGAAATAGGGGCATACAGCGTCTCAACATCGCAACCACGACCGTCAAGGTTAAGGAAAGCCGGAAACAGAATCACGTCGCCGCGAAGACGATAACCGTGGTCATCAAGCCAGGCGAACATGGGGTCAAACGATGCACGTGCCATACTTTGCTCGCGCGTGAGTCGGCGCATGAAACGCAGGCACTTGCCCATGGACATGCGAGCCACGCCCTGCCAGACAGCATCGTCGTCGCCCAGGCGGCTCGCCTCAGAGGCGGGCATCGCCATGGTGTAGTTGGGAACGACTCTCTCCGCACCGCTTCCAAGCGCGGAACGCGTATAGATGCGCGCGTAGTTGGTCACACCGAGCAGCTCGTTGAACAGCGCCACCGCCTCTTCGTTGGCAAGGGCGTCCGAGAAGTCCAGGCCGCATGACGCACGCAGACACAGCTGGTCCTCGACGTCGACCACCTCGAACCCTGCACTAGGTTCATCCTCGAGGATGCCCAACGTCTCCTCGATGCTGACAAGACGTCGCTGCAACAGCTCGGCTTCTTTGAGCAAATGCTTGCGTTGCCTGCGCAACACGGCGATGAACTCCTCGTCGCCCTGTGCTACGTTGAGCATGTCGATAGCCTGCTCGACAGTGAAACCGTACTGCAGCAGTACGCGGAATATGTTGGCGCGCGACGAATCATGAACCGTGTAGTAACGATAGCCGTTAGCATGCTTGTGCACGGGAAACAACCCGGCTCGTTCGTAGAACCGAACTTTGGATTGAGCCATGCCCGTCATCGCGGCGAACTCGCCAATCTTATAGGTACGTTCCTGTTCCATGACCGCCCCTCCGCATCACCGCATCCCCACGCCTTTGCCAAGCATACGGCAACGACTGCTTTAGATGGCAGAGCAGCAGCAACAAAAAAAGCCACCCCCGTTCGGGAGCGGCCTTCGCGAATGGGCGATGGTGCCCAGGCAGTCGGCGACCGGCGCTCGGGATGTTCGGCGTCCAGGATGTTCGGCGACCGGTGCGCTCGAGCACCGGGGCGCCTCGGCACCCGCGCGGCTGCGACTAGACCAGGTGAACCTCGGTGCCGGCGGCGGAGGCGTTCAGCGCGTCGGACTCCAAGGCCTCCTTGGCCTCGTCGAGCAGGGCGCGCACGTCGGCGAGCATGGCCTGGGCGCTGTGCAGCTTCTCGCTCGTGCCGGAGAACCCGCCGTCACCGGCAAGGTGGGCCAGCTTGTGGGCCCAGCGGTATTCGAGGGCGATGTGGTCGCTGACCTGGTCGATCATCTGCTCGAGCTGACCCGTGTTGACGCCGTTGGTACACATAGTTAATGTTCCTTTCTTCTTGTCGCTGTGTTCGCAAAAGCCGAGCGGCGCAGATTACGCCAGAGCCTCGGCGCGCTTTGCCTTGAACCACTCCGCCAGCTCCTCGATCCCCTCGCCGGTGCGGGCGCTGGTCACGAAGATGGGCAGGCCAGGGTTGAGCGCGCGGGCGCCCTCCTTCAGGGCTTCCATGTCGAAGTCGGGGTTGAGCGGCAGGTAGTCGCACTTGGTGACGATCAGGGCGTCGACCGCCGCGAACATGGGCGGGTACTTGTAGACCTTGTCGTAGCCCTCGGGGACGCTGAGCAGCATGACGCGGGTGTGGCATCCCGTGTCGAAGTCGGCGGGGCACACCAGGTTGCCGATGTTCTCGAGGAACATGCAGTCGTAGTGCTTGCCGCCGAACGCGGCGAACGCCTTCTCGACCATGCCCATCTCGACGTGGCACACGCCGCGCGTGTTGAGCTCGACCGAGTCGACGTCGGCCGCCTTGATCTTGAGCGCGTCGACGTCGCTCTCGAGGTCGGCCTCGATGACGCCCACGGTGAGATCCTTGCGCAGGTGCTCGATGAGCGCGAGCAAAAGCGTGGTCTTGCCGGCGCCCGGCGAGGCCATGATGTCGACCATGTAGGTGCCCTCGGCGGCGCGGGCGGCGCGAAAATCGTCCGCAGCCTTGTCGTTGTCGGCCAAGATGTTGCGCTTGACCTCGATGATCTTGCCCTCGTCCATATACAAGCCCCCTCGTTTCCTTGTTCGCGAGGCTGTCCTCTCTGACGGGACGCCTCGATCCGCACGATGACCCCGCGTTGAGGCGCCCGAAACAGATCGCCGACGCGCAAGCCGTGCCGCATTGAGCGCGCGAACCTGCGCGCACGCGGATGATTGTAATACCCTTTTCCCTTCGCACGTCAAGCAACTCGTTTCACAATCCGAATACACGATTCGAATTGCGGCGGACAGCCCCTTGACGACGCGGACATGCGCGCGGCGAAATCGCATGTACCTCATCGCCAACGGTCGAAGCGGGAGGTGGCCGCCCACCAGTGGCCTTGCGCATATCCTGCGCATGGACCGCCCCGCCCTCCCGGTCCCCTTGACTTTCAGGAAACGCGCGCCATAATGAGGCGCGTTATTTGACAAAGCAGGCATGATAGAGGCGCGGCGTTCAAGAGTAGCCCCCGCGAAGTCCGGAAAGACGACGGGGCGAAAGGGGACGCCGCCGAAGGGCGCACCGGTTTCCGACGGTGCGTGCCTGGGGTGCGGGAGAACATCCCGCGCACTGTCACCGGCGTCAAGGCGGCACCGGTGGAGCGCTATCGTGACCGGTGCGCAGGTTTTCGCGCACGCCGCCCCGGTTGGCAGCCGTTGCAAACACGGCGGCACCCGAAATGCAGGCGCAGCGCCACGCGAGAACCCTCCCGCAGGTCATGGACGGCATCAGGCCTGTTCGACCGCTGGGAGGCATGCATGGAGTTCGTCGGAACGTTCTGGTCGCTCGTACCGCCCATCGTGGCGATCGTGCTGGCCCTCATCACCAAGGAAACCTTTACCTCGCTGTTCGTGGGTATCGTGGTGGGTGCGCTGCTGCTCGCCGGGCTCAACCCCGTCGACACGCTCAACTACATCATCGGCGGTACCGTGGGCGAGGGCGACGCGGCGCAGGGCGTCGGCTTCATCAGCGCGCTCGCCGACTCGTGGAACGCGGGCATCTTCCTGTTCCTCGTGATGCTCGGCATCATGGTGGCGCTCGTGAACAGCGCGGGCGGCTCGGCCGCGTTCGGCGCCTGGGCGGCGCGGCGCATCAAGAGCCGCATGGGCGCGATGTTCGCCACATTCGTGCTCGGCGTGCTCATCTTCATCGACGACTACTTCAACTGCCTCACCGTGGGCACCGTCATGAAGCCGGTCACCGACGGCCACCGCATCTCGCGCGCCAAGCTCGCCTACATCATCGACTCCACCGCGGCGCCGGTGTGCATGATCGCCCCCATCTCGAGCTGGGCGGCCGCCGTGTCGGCTACGGCGGCGCAGCTCGACACCGGCGTCACCGGCATCCAGCTGTTCATCCAATCCATCCCGTTCAACTTCTACTCGCTGCTCACCATCACGTTCGTCATCGCGCTGTGCGTCATGGGCTTCGACTACGGTCCCATGGCCAAGGCTGAGCTCAAGGCCTATCGCGAGGGCAAGCTCGGCAGCCGCGGCGAAGACGAGACGCCCACCAAGGCGCGCGCCTCGATGTGGGATCTGCTCGTGCCGGTGCTCGTGCTCATCGTGTGCTGCGTGACCGGCATGATGTACGTCGGCGGCTTCTGGGACCCCGCGGCCGAGGGGTACGGCAACCTGTCGCTCGCGTTCGGCAACACCGACGCGTCGGTCGCGCTGCCGTGGGGTTCGCTCATCGCGCTCGTCGTGACCTTCTTCTACCTGCTCGCGCGCCGCGTCATCACGTTCGGCGAGGCGACCGACTGCATCTCCGCCGGCTTCAAGGCGATGGTGCCCGCCATGCTCGTGCTGACGTTCGCGCTCACCCTCAAGCTCGCCACCACCGCCCTGGGCGCCGACGTCTACGTGGCCGGCCTCATGGAGGGTGCGGCCGAGGGGCTCTACAAGATGCTGCCCGCCATCATCTTCCTCGTGGCGCTCGGCCTGGCGTTTGCGACCGGCACGAGCTGGGGCACGTTCGGCATTCTCATCCCCATCGTGCTGCCCATCTTCGCCGACCAGCCCACGCTGCTCACCATCGGCATCTCGGCCTGCCTGGCCGGCGCGGTGTGCGGCGACCACTGCTCGCCCATCTCGGACACCACGGTCATGTCGTCGGCGGGCGCCAACTGCTACCACCTCGAACACGTGTCGACACAGCTGCCCTACGCGCTCACCGTGGCGGGCATCTCGTTCGTCTGCTTCGCGATCGCCGGCTTCGTGCAGAACTGGGTCATATGCCTTGCAATCGGCATCGCGCTCGTGGTCGCGACGCTGTTCGTGCTGCGGGCGACGATCGGGGTCAAGGCGGCCGACGTGGCCGGATCGCTTGGCGAGGGGGCCGAGGCGTAGGAAGCACCTCGCAGACGGCGCGGGCGTCCCGCCACCGGCGCGAGCGCACCGCGACCTCCCTACCCCGCGTTCGCGGCGTTGAACCCGGCGTGCCGGACGGCCTCCGGCTCGTCGGGTTCGTCGTTTGCGGGCCCCTCGGCCACCCCGTCGGCCGCGCCCCCGTCGCCCTGCCCGTCGGTCTCGAGGTCCATCAGGACGTCCTCGCGCGCACGGCCGGTGTGGTCCACCGGCACGAGGAACTTGTGCGTGGAGTCCTGGTGCACGAGGACGGCGTGGAGCTCGGCAATCCAGACGATGGAGCCGTCGTCGGCAAAGGCGCGCGGGACGAGCAGCGCGTCCACGCCGCCCTCGGAGGCCGTCGCGCTCCCGAAGCGCACGTCGGTGCGGGCAAGACCGAGCTCGGCCAGACGCGCCTGGTAGTCGGCGAACAGCGCGCGGTCCATCTCCGCGCCCACCGCAGGGTCGGCCTCCATCTCGTAGTCGATGCGGGCACGCTCGAGCCAGCCGTCCCCCTCCTCGAGGCTGTACATCACGAGCGGCTGCGCGATGGGCACCACGCCCTCGGTTACAGGGACGGGCAGGCCGTCCTCGCCGAGCGGGCGCTGCTCGCCGCCCTGGTACCACACGCCCCACGCGTAGCCCGTCCAGAACGACTCGGCGGCCCGCAACACGAGGCGCGTCCCGTCGTAGACGTACTGGCGGATCGTCTCGTTGTTCTCGTTCATCGAGTTGCCGGCGTAGACGTTGAGCACCTTGCCGCCCGCGGGGACGCCGTCGCCGGCGGGGGCGTCGCTCACGAACAGCGCCGTCTGCAGCGTGTGCACCTTGCTCGTGAAGCTCGCGGTTTCGAAGAGCAGTGCGTCGGCGCGGTACGGCCCGCCGGCGGGCTCGTAGTCGTACACCTCGACGTACATGCGCGTCGTACCGGCACCATCGTTGGCAGGCTCGAAGCGCTCCACCACGAGCTCGTTGAAGCCGTCGCCGTCGAGGTCGGCGAGGCCGCCGGCCAAAATGCCCGACAGACACCCGTCGATCTCGACCACGAAGGCCGGCTGGTCGCTCGCATAGGATGCGTCATAGTCGGCGCGCGACGCGTCCATGAGGCTGTAGCGCTCGGTCAGGGTGTGACGCAGGTAGTCGGTCAGGGCCGTGTCGACAACCGCGGGGTCCAGCAGGGCCATGGGGTCTTCGGGCGGCTCGACGGGATCGGGCGCGGCGCCGTCGCCGAGCAGGTAGACGGTGCCGGCGTCGGCGCGCGTCCCGCCGAAGAGCACCTCGGCAAAGGCGCGGTCGGTCTCGCCCGCAATGTCAAGCACGTAGGTGCCCCATGGCAGGCCACCGAACTCGAAATGCCCGTCGTCCTCGGTGCGCGTGACGCTCGTCAGCTCGAAGGTGTGGTCGATGTAGCGGTATGCGGTCACGGTCGCCCCGCTCACCGTCGTGCCGGCGATCGGGTCGCTCACGACCGTGCCCGCGAGCCTCCCCTCGCCCGCATAGGCAAAGTCGGGCGAGCGGTAGTAGGCCACCATGCCGAGCTCCTCCCAGCCGCAGCCCTCCACCGCCTCCTTGATGGTGTGGGTGCGCTCGGCGCCCTCGCCGCGGCTCGTGAGCAGGTCGGCGAACTGGCCGCAGTAGTCGTAGTCCACGAAGTTCCACAGGTCGTAGTAGCTGCCGATGACGGCCTGAGCGCCGTGGTCGAACAGGAACTGGCAGAACTCCACGTCGCGCGCCAGACCGCACACGGCCAGGTAGAACACCGTGTTGTCGAAGGTCGCGTCGGCATAGCGGTCCATGATGAAGTCGGTCGACACGAAGATGCCGTCGCCCGAGATGCGCAGCATCGCCCCGCCCGACACGTCGTAGCCGTTGTAGAGGCACTGTGCCATGAGCTGGTCGAACTCCCACCACTCCACGCCACTCTCCACCAGGATCCACGAGCACCAGCTGCCGTCCTCGCGAGGCAGTGGGTTGTCCTGGGAGTTGCCGTGCGTGTTGACGACCACCGTGCCGTAGCGCGCGAGCGTGCCGTCGCACAGCGCGTCGAAGAACGAGGAACCGCCCTTGCGCGCGTCGTAGTCGCCTCCGGTGTAGTCGGCGATCTCCTCGCACATGGCCTCGTGGTAGTTCGTGAGCGTCAGGGAGTCGTCGCTCTGCAGGAACAGCACGTCGCGGTTGGTGATGGTAAGGTTGTTGGTGGCGAACACCTGCGAGAGGTCGGCGGCCGGGTCGGCGAGCGTGACCTCGTAGGCCTCGGCGACGTCGGTGCCCTGCATGAACACGTTGCGCGGCGCCACGATGAAACCGTCGTCGGTGCGGCCGAAGGCGAACGTGCCGCCCTCGGCGGGCAGCGTGTACATGCAGGCGATGCCGTCGGGCGAGTCGTAGAGCACCGCCCCCGCGGTGAGCTCGACGTTCACCGCGCCGGTCTTTTGGGTGAGGAAGTCGTACACGAACTGGAGGGCGCTCTCGTCGGGCCCGTCGGGATAGGCCGCGGCGACCTGCTCCTCGACGGTCTGGGCGAGCCGGGCGGCAGAGGACACCATGTCTTCGGTGACGGCCGGGGCGACGCGCAGGGTCGCCGCGTCGCATGTCGAGCCGTCGGGGAACCCGGACAGGTCGGCGGTGAAGGTCCGGCAGGCGGGCGCCGAGGTGTCGAGGACGAGCGCACCTCGGTACACGACCGCGGAAGAGACGGCCCCGGAGACGGCGCCATCGGCGGTGGCGTCAGAAGCGGCGGCGTCGGGGGCGGCGCCCTCCGGCTCGGCCGACGTGTCGACGTAGGCAAGCTCGCATACCGCCTCCCCGGTTGCCACGTCGACGACCGCCACCGCGTCGGGCAACCCGTCCTCCGCAGCGAGGCCGGCGTCGCGCACCGCGAGGGTGCAGGTGGCCGTCGCGTTCTCCCCCACCGTGAACAGGGTCCGGTCGGCGGCCAGGGTGCAGGCGGCGGGCTCGAACGCGACCGGAGCCCCGTCGGGTGCGGCGGCACCGGCCATGCCGGGCTGGGGGTCGGCGGCAACGTCGAGCGCGACGTCGGCGTCGGCAGCGGTACCGGCGTCCGCAGCAACGCTATCGGAACCGCCCTCCGAGGAGGCCGCCCCTCCCCCGCCTAGGACGGGAATCCCGAACAGCGTTTGCACGACGAGCAGAAGCGCGACGACGAACGGCGCCAAACCGCTGGTATCCATAGCCAAAGTCCTCCGGTCGAACGAAGCGAGTCCTTGGCCATCATTGTACGGCTTCGCGGCGCGATCAGGCGGGGTCGGCGGAGACGGAAACTCCGTCCAGATAACAGGTGTCGGAACTTATATCAACCTTATTTGCCCAAACTTCTCCGCTGTCGACACTCGGGTCGATATCCCAAGCAACATTTCCGAACTCATCGAGGTATACCCGCTGAAAGTTCCGTTCCTCGCTCAAAAAAGCAAACACTGTACCCGGCTCGATGAGCGGAGAGGCGTCAAAGACCCTCGCCTCTCCATTATCAAACACAATATACAATCGTCGCCCGGACTCGGGCCGAACCCCGACGATTCGCCTTCTTCCTGCCGCGAAATATTCCGCCGTACGCTCGTCAAAACCCTTCGAAAGATAATAGGACACGTCATGCTCCATAATGTCCCCTCCAAGGATGCGAGTTAGCGCAGCGGTTCGATTGCAAAGAGCTCTTGCTTGTTCTCGGCCAAACTCCAGTTTTCCAACAGCTCATCCTGATGGAGAGCAGCCCAGCCCAGAAGCATTTTAAGTTGCTTGTTTGGCATCTCTCCTTCAATAACCTCAATATCACGTATCGAAACTACCACCTCATCGCCACCGTAGACTGCATGAAAATGAGGTGGCTGGTGATCACGCCAATTCATGTAAATTTTGATTCCTCGAAACATGCAAATGGTCGGCATGCCTACCTCCAGTCCATCCATCCCCACTACGAGGATACCCCGTCGAAGCGAGTCCCTCGCCATCATTGTACGGCTTCGCGGCGCGATCAGGCGGGGTCAGCGGGAGGCTATGCCGGCGGCGGGGCGGCGGGGCCGCCGGGGTCCGCATGGTTTCGGGAAGTCGTGCGAACGCCCGCGCACCGTTTGCCGTATCATTGCCACACTGTCCGCCATGGCCCGCGCCCGAGACGCGAGAGAGGCATAGAGTCCGCCATGATCAAAGAGATTGTCAAAGACACCGAGTTTCTGAGCAAGCCCGCCGAGACGGCGACCGCAGAGGACGCCGCGGTCGCCCAGGACCTCGTCGACACGATGGAGTCGATGAAGGACGACTGCGCCTGCCTTGCCGCCAACCAAATCGGCTCGACGAAGGCCGTCATCGCCTTCGACGACAACGGCACGACGTGCGTCATGTACAACCCCAAGGTCAAGCAGGCGATGCGTCCCTACGGCGCCGTCGAGGGATGCCTCAGCCTCGACAAGGAGAGCAACGTCACCCGCTACCAGACGATCAAGGTCGCCTACGACGAGCTGGTCGACGGCGAGCTCGTCGCCCGCCAGCGCAAGCTGACCGACTGGACCGCCCAGGTCGTGCAGCACGCCATCGACCACTGCCGCGGCCGGCTGGTGTAGCAAGCGGCGGCGTGTTGCCTTTTCGGCACTCGCCCTTTGTCGGGCCAAAGTCACGTTCCCAAACATGGAACGGGTGACTTTGGCCCGACATTCGTTTCGGGTTGCACCGCGGCGCACGGCCGCTCGCCGCGCGCCCGGCCCGCGCGTCCGACCCTGCTAGATCTGCCGCATGAGGTTCACGAGCTCGATGGCGCCCAGGGCGCACTCGTAGCCCTTGTTGCCCACCTTGGCGCCGGCGCGGTCGATGGCCTGCTCGAGGTTCTCAGTCGTGATGACGCCGAACATCACCGGCACGCCGCTCTTGAGCGAGGTCTGCGCCACTCCCTTGGCGACCTCGCTGCACACGAGCTCGTAGTGCGAGGTTGCCCCGCGGATCACGCAGCCCAGCGCGATGACCGCGTCATACTTGCCGCTCTGCGCCATCTTCTGCGCGACCATCGGGATCTCGAAGGCGCCG
This sequence comes from Coriobacteriales bacterium, assembly GCA_048173955.1. Taxonomy (GTDB): domain Bacteria; phylum Actinomycetota; class Coriobacteriia; order Coriobacteriales; family UMGS124; genus CAZUFB01. Next base: position 17,130 of record DBEYOB010000014.1, on the reverse strand, counting down.
GGCACCCAGGCGGCGGTGACGTCCTCGTCGGGTACGCCGTGACGACGCAGACCGTCGAGCGCCCCCTCGAGCAGCTTGTTCGTGATGAACTCGTTGAACCTGCTCACCACGATGCCGACCTTGATGCCGCTGTTGACGACGTTGCCCTCGATGATGTTGATAGCCATGGTCGTTCTTCCCTTCTGTTTTTCTTTCGGCCATTCCGTTCTTCTGATCGGTTCGTCCACGACTTTGATCCGCATCGGGGAAGGACCCCCCCGATGCCGCCTTTCACCGCCGCCGTGTCAAAGAAATCGGCGGCGCGTGGCCAAAAACCTGAATCGTGAAGACCACTGCCGCCGTTTTCCGCCGATTTGAAAGCCCCGGGGACATCTCACAGCGGAGATTGCCGGTCCCTCGTCTGCCCCCAATCGAAGGAACCTGGGGAAACGCCGAAGGGCATCGTTCGAACCCTCCCCGATTCCCCAGCCATGCTCTTCACAATCGCAGTTTTTGGCCAGCCGGGACCGTTTTTCTTGACGCGAGCCCTCGCCAGCCCCCGGCGGAGCCGGCAAGCCGAAGCCTCGCAGGGCCTACGGCCCGCAGCTGCCGCCCGAACCGGCCCGACCTACCCCGCCAGGGCGGTCTCGAAGATGTGGCCCATCTTCGCAGCCTTCACCTCGAGGTAGCGACGGTCGCACTCCTGCGCGGGTACCTCGATCGGCACCCGCTCGACGATGTCGAGCCCGAAGTCGGCAAGCCCGTACACCTTGCTTGGGTTGTTGGTGAGCAGGCGGATGCTGCGGCAGCCCAGGTTGCGCAGGATCTGCGCACCGCTCCAGTACTCGCGCAGGTCGGGCGCAAAGCCGAGCGCCTCGTTCGCCTCGACCGTGTCGAGCCCCTGCTCCTGCAGGCCGTAGGCCTTGAGCTTGTTCATGAGGCCGATGCCGCGGCCCTCCTGGCGCATGTAGAGCACCACGCCGCGCCCCTCGCGCTCAATCATGTCCATGGCGCGGTGGAGCTGCTCGCCGCAGTCGCAGCGCCTGCTGCCGAACACGTCGCCGGTCAGGCACTCGGAGTGCACCCGCACCAGCACGTTGCGCCCGTCGCCGATCTCCCCCTTCACCAGGGCGACGTGCTCCTCGCCCGTGATGTCGTTCACGAAGCCGTGGATGGCAAACTCGCCGTGCTCGGTGGGCAGCCTTGCGACCGCCTCCTCGCGCATGTGGTTGTCGTGCACACGGCACCAGTCCTGGATCTGCCTGATGCTGATGAATGCCAGGCTGTAGCGCTCGGCCATCTGCGCGAGCTCCGTCGTGCGCATCATGGTGCCGTCCTCGCGCATGATTTCGCAGCACAGGCCGCATTGCCTCATGCCGGCATGGCGCAGCAGGTCGACCGTGGCCTCGGTGTGGCCGTTGCGCTCGAGCACGCCGCCGGGGCGCGCGATGAGCGGGAACATGTGGCCGGGCCGGCGGAAGTCCTCGGGGCGGGCGCCGTCCTCGACCGCCTTCATGGCGGTGACGCTGCGCTCGGCGGCGCTGATGCCCGTGGTGGTGCTCACGTGGTCGATGGACACGGTGAAGGCCGTCTCGTGGTTGTCGGTGTTGTTGGCGACCATCGGGTCGAGTCCCAGCTGGCGGGCGACCTGCGCGCTCATGGGCATGCAGATGAGGCCCTTGGCGCAGCTCGCCATGAAGTTGACGTTGGCCTGGGTGGCGTGCTCCGCCGCGCAGATGAGGTCGCCCTCGTTCTCGCGGTCGGGGTCGTCGACCACCATGATGCAGCGGCCCATCTGCAGCTCGGCGAGAGCCTCTTCGACCGTGCTCGTCTTAGTGGTTGCCATATTGCATCTTCCTTTCGTTTGATACATTGCGTAAAATTTATCAATTATTAAAGTATTTACAGCAGGGCGACCCCTTGCGGCGCCGCCGGGAGGCCCCGTCGGCAGGCCAGCTGGCGAACCCGTCGGGCGCCCGGTGCCGCTAGAACCCCCGCGCGCTCAAATACTCCCAGGTGATGGGACCCGCGACGGAACCCGCGTCGGCGCAGCCCCCGTCTGTCCGCATTCCCGCCGAGGGGTCGCCGCCGGCGAGGAGCAGGCGCTGGACGTACTTCCCCACCACGTCGTTCTCGAGGTTCACCGCGTCCCCCGCCGCGCTCGAGAGCAGGGTCGTGTTCGCGGCGGTGTGCGGGATGACCGAAACCTCAAACCCGTCGTCGAACAGGCGCGACACCGTGAGGCTGATGCCGTCGACCGCGACGGACCCCTTCTCGACGACCAGGCGGAGGATGTCCCGCGGGCAGTCGATGCGGACGCGCACGGCGTTCTGGTCTGCGGCGCGGGAGCGCACCCGTCCGCACCCGTCGATGTGCCCGCTCACGATGTGGCCGCCGAACCTGCCGTCGGCCGCCATGGCGCGCTCGAGGTTCACGCGCGAACCCGCGCGCAGCGAACCGAGGTTCGAACGCCGCAGCGTCTCGGGCATGACGTCGACCGAAAAGCGCCCCGCTCCTCCCAGCCCCGTCACCGTCAGGCACACGCCGTTGACCGCGATGGAGTCGCCCAGGCGCGTCCCCTCGCACACCGTGCGGCCCTCCAGGGACAGCTCGCCCGCATGGCCCGGCGCGGGCACGGCGAGGACGAGGCCGACCTCTTCGACGATACCGGTGAACATCGCTCAGCACCTCCCCGCAGAACCGCGAACGCGCGCGGCCGCCTCGCCCGAAGCGGCAGAGCCGAAATCCCGCGTGGCCGAATCGTCCGGGGCGAGCGCGTCGTCCAAACCGAGCGGCCCGGTCGCCACGCACGCCGCGGCAGGGTCGCGCGCGCCCTCCCCCGCGCGCCATGCGACGCACACGTCGTCGCCGAGGAACCCGACGCGGGGTGCGCCCAGCGCGAGGGCGTCGGCCATACGGACGGCACCCTCCCCGCCCACGGGTCCCAGTGCGCCCGCCCCACCCACGACCTTGGGGGCGACGTAGGTCGCCACCTCGTCGACCACGCCGGCCGCAAACGCCGCGGCATGCAGGCGCGCACCCCCTTCGAGCAGCACGGAGTCGATCTCGCGGGCGGCCAGCTCGCACATCAGCGCGCGCAGGTCGACGCGGCCGGACGCATCCGGCGGCACGCCCACGACCTCGACGCCGCGGGCACGCAGGGCATCCGCCTTCGCGCGGGCGTCGTCGGCGCCGCCGCGGGCGTTCTCCCGTCCGTCCGGGCTGATTCCCCCGCTTGCGCAGGCCACGAGCAGCGGCACCTCCCCCGCGCTCTCGACGAGCCTGCTGCCGAGGGGGATCGACAGGTGCGTGTCGCACACGACGCGCACGGGGTTGCGCCCGCCCGCGACGCGGCAGGTAAGCAGGGGATCGTCCGCCGCGACCGTGCCGACGCCGACCATGATCGCCGCAAGGCGGTTGCGCAGCAGGTGGCCGTGGCGCCGCGCGGCCTCCCCGCTCACCCAGCGGCTGTCGCCCGAGGCGCAGGCGATGCGGCCGTCCGCCGTCATGGCCCACTTTGCCAGCACGTAGGACGTCTTGGTGGTGATGTAGTGGAAAAAGACCTGGTTGACGGCATCGCACTCCGAGCGCATGACATCCTCGGCCACCTCGACGCCCGCCGTGCGCAGCCACTCGACGCCGCGCCCCGCCACGAGCGGGTTGGGGTCGCGCGACCCGATCACCGCGCGTGCGATGCCGGCGTCGGCCAGGGCGTCGGCACACGGGGGCTGGTGGCCATGGTGGCTGCACGGCTCGAGCGTGACGTACATCGTCGCGCCCCGCGGGTCCTCTCCGCGCGCCCGGCAGTCGCGTAGCGCCTCGCGCTCGGCGTGCAGGTCCCCGTAGCGGCGGTGCCACCCCTCGCCGATCACGCGTCCGTCGCGCACGAGCACCGCGCCGACCAGCGGGTTCGGGTTCGTACGCCCCGCACCGCGCAGCGCCAGCTCAAGCGCGCGGCGCATGTAACGCTCCTCGACAGGCAACGTAGGCCTCCCCTTCGAGCCGGCACGCCGGTGTTCCGGCAGGCTCTCAGGGCAAAAGAAAAGCCCGCCGGGACATCTGCCTGCGGGCTCATGGAATCTGAATGCGCGAACGGGGCGGGCGGCCCCCGGCCTCCCGCTGCATTCCTCGCGTCATTCGCTGCTCTTCCATCCGGACTGTAACCGTTGGTCCTGGATTCCCACCAGATCCTGCCCCTATCGGGGCTCGCGGACTTGGGGCGCGCACCGTGCCGGAGCCGCCCATCACCGCCAGTGAGGGATTGCACCTCGCCCTGAACAGATGACTATGCTGAGACGCATAGTAGTCTCCCGTACCGAGGATTGCAAGGACTTTTTTCGATGAATATTCTTGGCAGTATATTCGATACTATCTAAACAGCATTCAGGACGGTGCGGCCGCATCCGGGGCCTGCCTGCCGGCCGGGTCGGGCGGTCCCACCGCGCCGGCCCGGACCAGACCCGGGGACCGCCCAGACCAGACCCGCTACTCGGCGGCGGGGGCCGCAGGGGCCGGCTTCTTGAAGCGCTTCACGTAGATGGTGAGCTGCGACACGTTGAACAGCTCGCCGTCGGACAGGCGGACCTGCTCGACGCGCCACACCTGGGTGCGCCCGCCGCCGCGCAGCATCGTCGCATGGGTCTCGATCGTGTCGCCGAGCTCGACGGGGAGCAGGTGCGTCGACTCGAGGTTGAGGCCTACAGGCCAGGCCTCCTCGGGCGAGAAGCCGGTGATGGCGGCCTGGTTGGCGCAGTTCTCGGCAAGATAGGCGCTGATGCCGCCGTGCAGGATACCGTTGGGCTGCAGCATTTCCTCGACCACTTTGACGCGGGTGATGCCCTCGGTGGGCTCAAGCTTGACGTTTTCGATGTTGAGCTGTTCGTACAGGCGCATGGGTTCCTCCGTGGCTCGTTCGCCCTCCCGCGCCGCCGTCTGTCGAGCGCGCGACGGCCGGGGACGATGCGGTTGACGTTCTCCATGGTGCCCGAATCTTGTTTCCGCCTTTGGAACATCGCCGTCCGGCAGGCAAATCACCATATCTGCGCCGAGGCGCGAACCGCGAGGTCCGTGGGACCACGCGGGGAGGCGGGCGGAGGGATGGGCGGAGGGACGGGCGGCGGGGCCGCCGGCGGCGTGGGTAAATGGGTGGCTAGATTATCAATCTTCTATTTGTTGCCATAATCGAACGGATTGCACGCCAAAAACCTTCGTTTTGTACGTCAATGCCCTGACCGCATTTCGTCCGTTCGTAAAAGTGCAGGTCAGACGTTTATGAGCTATTTGATTTATTGTGCCCATCGCGCGATATGGCCCCTGACTCCATGTCAGCTCGTGCAATCCTTCCGATTTTGGTAAAATTACCACTATTTATATTCCGCTGCATACGCAGGACCCCTCTCGGCCGCAGCCGCCCATCCCTTGGGTTCTCGTCCCCTGGCCCCGCCCTCATCACTTGCCCGATCCACGTCACCGCTCTTCGTCCGCCGTCGGTAAACTGCCCCGGAAACCGCCCCGCACCGTCCCCCCGTTTGGGCTATCATCACCCCGTAAGGCGGACCCCACCTGCGGAGACGCCCCGCGGAGACGCCCCGCGCACAGACATGGGCGGAACCGACATCCTTGGGAAGGAAGGCACCATCATGCGCGATCACTCCAACCACATCGAGCTCAGCCGCGAGGAAGCCGTCGCGACGATGCTCGCCCACTGCACGTTCGCGCCCGGCGTCGATGAGGTGCCGCTCGAGCAGGCGTTCGGACGCACGCTCGCCGAAGACGCGCTCGCCTTGGTGACGATGCCCAACTGCCTCACCTGCAACATGGACTCGATCGCCCTGCGCTGGAGCGACTTCGAGCAGGCGGAGGGTTCGATGCCCGACATCTCGGGCTGGACGCGCGGCGTCGAATGGCAGTTCGCCAACACCGGCGTCGGGATGCCCGAGGGCTTCGACACCGCCATCGCCATCGAGAACGCCGTGGTGAGCGCCGACAACACGACGCTCGAGCAGATTGTCCTGCCGCCGAGCCGCCGCTTCGCCGGCACCTCCCCCGCCGGCTCGCGCATGCGCGAGGGCGACCTGGTGGCGACCGCCGGAACCCTCGTGACGCCTTCCATCGCCGCCGCGCTCGCCGCAGCGGGCCACACGTCGGTCCGCGTGGTGGCACGGCCGCGGGTGGCGTTCATCCCCACCGGCAACGAGCTCGTGCCCGCCGGCGCCGAGGTACCCCGCGGCAAGAACATCGAGTCGAACAGCGTCGTCGTGCGCGGCAAGGTCCTCGCCTGGGGAGGCGAGCCCGCCGTGCTGCCCATCGTCCCCGACGACCCCGTCCAGATCGAGGCGGCCATCCACCGCGCATGCACCGAGGCGGACATCGTCGTGCTCAACGCCGGCTCCTCCAAAGGCTCGGACGACTGGACGATGGAGCTGCTCGAGCGGATCGGCCAGGTGTTCAACCACGAGACGAACCACGGCCCGGGCCATCACTCGAGCTACGCCCTGGTCGACGGCACGCCCATCGTGGGCATCAGCGGGCCGTCGTTCGGTGCGGCGTTCACGACCGATTTCTACCTGAAGCCGCTCATCGACGTCTGGTACGGGCGCTCGCCCGAACCGAAGCGCGCGTTCGCCCGCCTCGTGGCGGAGTTCCCGGCGGGAGGACCCGGAAGCAAGCCGGGAACGGGAACGGGCGCAGGCGCAGGCGACCGGGACGGCAAACTCGCATCCGTGCAAGCCGGCGGCGAGGAGCGCCCGCGCATCGAGCGGGACGCGCCGTTCTACGCCATCCAGTTCGTGCGGCTCGGCGAGAGCGCCGACGGCACGCTCGAGGCGACACCGATCGCGGCGCGCGGCAGCCTCGTCGCGCTCGACGGCTGCGACGCCTACTACCCGCTCGACCGCAAGAGGCCGCCCCGGGCGGGAGACGTCATCGAAGTCGAGTTGCGGGGATAGCCGGGCTGCTGCGGCAACCGAACTGCAGGAACAGCCGGGCCGCGGCGGAAACCGGACCGCAGGGGTGCAGGCCGCTGGGCGGCAGGCCGGCTGCGGTCCGGTGCGGGCAAGTCCCGGTGCGGACAAGTCCCGGTGCAGACAAATCCCCGCACGGGCAAATCTGGGCGACAGTCTCCGATGGGCCGTCCGGCGGGCGTCGCAACATGATTTGCCCGATATGTCAACCCGTCGGTCAACAGACGGTTAAATTTCATCGGCAAACATGCCGCTTTCGTGCAAAACCGTAGACCAGCGCTCCGCGAGAGGCCTATACTGCGCGCTGAACGGCGAAATGGTCGCCGAACCTCGCGTGCGCGCAAGCGCCGCACATCTGCAAAGGAGCATCACCTATGGCAGACATCAAGATGAACCGTCGCACGTTCGTCGGTGCCGCGACCGTGGCCGCGGCCGCCCTGGGCATGGGCGCCGTCTCGGCGTTCGCCGACGAGGCCGAGGAAGCCGCGGCCGACGAGGCCACCGACGAGGCCGCTGCCGGCGGCGACTACGACATCGTCGTCGTGGGCATGGGCGGCGCGGGCATGTGCGCCGCGCTGGCCGCCAAGGAGGCCGGCGTCGAGAAGATCATCATCCTTGAAAAGGGTGCCTTCTCGGGCGGCAACACGAGCTACTCCTCGTCGGGCATGAACGCCTCCGAGACCACCTACCAGAAGGAGCAGGGCATCGAGGACTCGACCGACCTGTTCATCAGCGAGACGCTGGTCGGCGGCAACAACTGGGGCAACGTGGACCTTGTGACCACGATGTGCGAGGGCTCCGCCGCCGCCATCGACTGGCTCACCGCCCACGGCCTGGTGCTCGACAACATCACCACCACCGGCGGCATGTCGGTGCAGCGCTGCCACCGTCCCACCGACGGGTCGGCCATCGGCGCCTCCTACGTTCCGGCCATGACCACGGCCGTCGAGGACGCCGGCATCGAGGTCGTCTACAACGTCCGCGCGACCGAGCTCGTGCAGGACGAGACCGGCGCGGTGTGCGGCGTCGCCTGCGAGGACGGCTCCACCTACGGCGCCAAGGCCGTCATCCTGTGCTCCGGCGGCTTCGGCTCCAACCCCGACATGATCACCGAGTACCGTCCCGACCTCGCCACGTTCGTTTCCACGAACGCCCCCAGCATCACCGGCGACGGCATGGTCATGGCGCAGAAGGCCGGTGCCAACCTCATCCAGATGAGCCAGATCCAGATCCACCCCACCGTCTACGCCGACGGCTCGCTCATCGCCGAGGGGGTCCGCGGCGGCGGCGCCATCCTGGTGAACAACGCCGGCGAGCGCTTCATCAACGAGATGGACACCCGCGACGTCGTGTCGGCCGCCGAGCTCGAGCAGGACAGCGGACAGATCTGGGTCGTCTACGACCAGACCGTCTACGACAACAACGGCGCCTGCGCCGGCTACGAGAACCGCGAGATGAGCATCAAGGCCGACGACCTGGCCGGTCTGGCCGACGCGCTCGGCATCCCGGCCGACGCGCTGCAGGCGACGGTCGACACCTACAACCAGAGCGTCGGCGGCGCCGAGGACCCGTTCGGCCGCACGACCGGCTTCGTCGAGCCGCTCGAGACTGCGCCGTTCTACGCCATCCCCGTGTACCCCGGCATCCACCACTGCATGGGCGGCGTGCGCATCAACACCGACAACCAGGCCATGGACATCATGGGCAACACCATCCCCGGCCTGTACGCTGCCGGCGAGGTGACCGGCGGCATCCACGGCGCCAACCGCATCGGCGGCAACGCCATCTGCGACATCACCGTCATGGGCATCAATGCAGGTCAGAAGGCCGCCGCGGCGATTGCGTAACGCTGCGCGAAGGCTGGATGACCGCGGGATCAGGGACGATTGGGTGTGGAGGCTGGGGCGACCAGACGCGGGGTCGGGATGGCCGAGCGCATGCCGCATCCGGCATCCTGCACCTGAAAAACGCCCGATGCGTGCAAATCGCGGTCGAGTGAACGCATACTAGAACGGCGAGGGGCGGCGCGGAACAACTCCGCGCCGCCCTAATTGCTATATTGGTAATTATATTTGCGAAATAGACAGCTTTGCCAACATGCACCTTTGCCTTGACCTGCAGTGTCCTCCGTTTTGGCATTCACTCGGGCAACTTTTGCACAGATAACATGTCTATTTCAAACATTAATTTTTAACCATCGTTTCCCGCACGTTCGCCATCATCTTCCGCGAGCCCTCCGCCGTCTTCTGCTGCGCCCTCCGCGACCCGCGACGTCCTTCGCGCGTTCCCCGCCGTTTTCCGTACGTTCCCCGTCCTTCCCGCCCGCGCGGCGCAGCCCTTCCCAGCCGCACCTTCTCCGTCCCCCTCCCGCGCCGCACGTCCGCGGCGCGCACCGCTTCCGCTACTCCCCCGCCGCGCCGAACTCCTTGATGCACGCCAGGAACCGCTCGCCGTACTTGGAGGCCTTCGCGCGGCCCACGCCCGACACGTCGAGCAGCTCGTCCTCGTCCGTCGGGCGCTTCGCCGCCATGTCGGCCAGCGTGGCGTTCGAGAACACGATGTAGGCCGGCACGCCCTCCTCCGATGCGATGCGCGTGCGCAGCTTCCGCAGCTCCTCGAACAGCTCGGGGTCGGCTTCGAGTTCGGCCCCCGTGCCCGCACCGCTCCCGCGGCCGAACACCGAACCGACCGTGCCGTCCGCCCCTCGCTGGCCGAACGCCCGACCGCCGCCCGCGCCCTCGTCCGCCGTCTTCGCCATGCGTTTCGACACCTTGACCTCGAACGGTTCCTTGGTGCGCAGCAGCCAGTCGCGGCCCTCGGACGTCGCGAACACCGTGGGATACTGCCCGTCGGTCACACCGAGGTAGCCGGCGTCGACCAGGGCGTCGAGCACGTAGCGCACGTGCTGCGCGGACTGGTCGGCCATGATGCCGTAGGTCGACAGCTCGTCGAACCGCCAGCCCAGGATGCGCTCGGCCTTGGAGCCGCGCAGCACGTCGACGATGGTGGACTTGCCCACCTGCCGGCCGGTGTTGGCCACGCGCAGCACGCACGACACGATCTTCTGCGCGTCGACCGTCGCATCCTCGACTTCGACCTCGGTCGAGCAGTTCGAGCAGTGCTCACAGCGGAACGGCGCGTCGGTCTCGCCGAAGTAGCGCAGGATCGTGGAGCGCAGGCAGTCGGTCGTGGTGCAGTAGAGCGTCATGCGCTTGAGGCGCTCGCAGTCGCGCCGGTAGAGCTCGTCGGCCAGCTCGGGCGCGTTGCCGTTGGCCAGGCCCTCGTCGCGGCTGCGCTCGATGAGGAAGCGGCAGGTCTGCACGTCCTTCTTGTTGTAGATGAGGATGCAGTCGGCCGGGCTGCCGTCGCGCCCGGCGCGGCCCGCCTCCTGGTAGTAGCTCTCCAAGTCGCTCGGCATGTTGTAGTGGATGACGAAGCTCACGTTGGACTTGTCGATGCCCATGCCGAAGGCGTTCGTGGCCACCATGACCGTGGCGCGGTCGTAGAGGAAGTCGTCCTGGTTCTCGCGCCGCTCCTCCGCCGAGAGGCCCGCATGGTAGCGTGTCGAGGCAAAGCCGTCGTTCCACAGAAGGTCGCAGACCTCCTCGACCGCCGCGCGCGTCGAGCAGTACACGATGCCCGTCTGGCCCGACGAGACCCCGCCGGGGGCGTCGCGCCGGGCGGCGCGTTTGCGCACGAGGCGCAAAAGGCAGCGCTGCTTGTCGCGCGGCTCGGGGCGCTCGACACCGAAGTAGAGGTTGGGCCGGTCGAAGCCCGAGACGAGCACGTAGGGATCGCGCAGGCGCAGCGCCTCGACGATGTTGGCGCGCACGTCGCCGGTGGCGGTGGCGGTGAGCGCGGCGACGGTCGGCCGTTCGGGCAGACAGGCGATGAACTCGGCGATCCCCAGGTAGCTGGGGCGGAAGTCCTGCCCCCACTGCGACACGCAGTGCGCCTCATCCACCGCCACGAGCGAGACGGGCACGCGCTGCACGAGCTCTTGCAGGCGCGGCGTGTCGAGCCGCTCGGGGGCGACGTAGAGCAACTTGCAGGCACCCGAGGCGGCGAACGCGAACGCCTCGGACTGCTCGGCGGCGGTGAGGGCGCTGTTGAGGCACGTCGCAGGGATACCCGCCTCGGTGAGGGCGGCGACCTGGTCCTTCATGAGGGAGATGAGCGGCGAGACGACGATCGTGAGCCCCGGCAGCACGCAGGCCGGCACCTGGTAGACGAGCGACTTGCCCGCACCGGTGGGCATGACGCCGAGCACGTCGCGCCCGGAAAGGACCCACTCCACGAGCTCGCGCTGGCTCGGGCGGAAGTCGTCGTGGCCGAAGTACTCCTTGAGGGCGGTTCGGGCGGCAGAGAGGGCGGGCGGCTCGGGCGTCGCAGCGGGCGCCGTCAAGGAGTCCGCAGCCGCGGGACGGTCTTCGGGCCGAACCTGGGGCTGAGACTGGAACTGAGGCTGGGGCTGGCCCGGGGGCCTGCTTGCGAACTGGGCCATGCTCTCTCCAAACGCTGATGACGCGCCGTTGATGGGACACTATGGTAGCGCATCCGTTTGAACGCGCTTTGAGGAAGGCGCGGGGCGCGGCAGGGGCTACAATGCCGAGATGCAACCAGCAGGCGCACCGGGGGCAAAGGGCGGCGCAGGCGCGAGATGCGGCGAGACCGCGGCGCCGTGTCCCGGATGCACCGCCGCAGCCGCGACGGCGCGGTACGGCACGGAGTGGCACGGCTTTCGGTGAAGGGGGGGCTTCGACATGCTCGAAGCAGAACTGGCGGCAGACGCCGCGCGTGCGATTCTCGACAACATGGCGCAGGCGAACGCCCTGCGCGTCGTGAGCGCGGAGGTCGTCGTCGGCGCTATGCGGCAGGTCGACGAGGCGCTCCTCGTGCAGAAGATCGGCGAGGCGTTGCGCGGGACGGCGGCGCAGGGAACCCAGATCAAGCTCGTGAGACCGGCGGCGGCCATGCGCTGCAAGGCTTGCGGAACCGTTTACGAAATCACCCTTGGCGACAGGAGCACCTTCGCCTGCCCGTCATGCGGTGGCAGCGAGCGCACTCTGAACGGCGGCATGGAATTCGGTATCGGCGAGATGCAGGTGCTGCTCCCCTCCGAGCACGAGGGGCCCTCGTGGGCAGAGCGGCTCGCCAAGGCAGTCGACGACGCCCTCGGCCCCGCGGAGAAGCCGGCCGATGAGGCGACCAGCTGAGACGGCCAGTTAGTTTGTGCATTGCGTAAAGATGGGCGGCTTCTGGTCGAACATGCCCTGATGGACACGCGGATGAGTATAGAATAGCGTTTCACGGGCCGTTAGCTCAGCTGGCCAGAGCAGGGGACTCTTAATCCCAAGGTCCAGGGTTCGAATCCCTGACGGCCCACCATTGAAATTCCTGCATGGGCGGGGTATCTCGCTCTTATGCAGCACTATGTCGCAGGCCTGCCGCAAGTCTTTCCCAATCTGCGGCAGGCCTGCTTCATTTGAAACAGATGCAGGGTCATTCTGAGACCATGCGGGCATAGTCTTGCCGTTCGTGGAAGATGTGGGCAACCACGACGGTGCCGTCAACGACTTTGTAAAGCGCAATGTAGTTCATGATGCGCATGGGCCGATAACCTAAATCGGCAAGTTCGGGCAAAGACGAAAGTGCGTGCATATCAGGATATGCGCAGGTCAACCCTATGACCCGGTCAAACTCGTCCATAAAGCGCGCCGCTGCCGCAGGGTTGCCCAGGGCTTCGGCAAGGTAGTGCACGATGGACTCATAGTCAACCTGTGCGCCTTCGAGGACAATGTAGTCACTCGGCGGCATAACGCTCACGCATCTTTGCGGTGAACGATGTCCCGTCTACATACCTTTTCTCGGCAAGCTCCCTCTCTGCCTGGGCGATACGGGTGAGAAGCCTCGCACGCGCAAGCTCTTGACGCATGGACTCGAACGAATCGCTCGTCATGACGACAAGGGCGTCTTTGCCGTTGCGCGTGACCGTGACGGGGCCGTCAGCATGTTCAACCAGAGACGTAAACTTCGCCGTATCTTTCAACTCGCGCATGGGTACGCATACGGGCATAGGGGACTCCTTTCAAAATGTGGCCATATCGTACCACGGAGAAGAACACGGGAGAAGGCCGGCGACCGGAAGATGTAGGAAACGGACAGGTCACGGCGAGCAGAGTCGGCAATTCGTCGGTACGGTTCGCGGCGGGGTCTTAATAGCAGGGGTCTTAATACATTATTAATGTCCGGAAGTTTGCCCCACAGGCAGCCCTTGCCATATCGTGGGGACAGAGACGCCGGCCACTGGGGTTGGGAGGATGCCATGAAGAGCGCCTTTCGACGTGCCGCTTTACCATCAAGCGGAATGCGCGCCGCACTGGAAAGCCCAAACCGGAAGCTAACGATGCTACCCCTTGTCGTGGTTTGTCTATGCGCCACGTGTTTGGCGGCGCTTGGATGCTCGTCGGTTGACGCCTCGCTCGCCAGCAACGGTGCCGCAGGCCCCACCGAAAAGAGCGCCGTGTCCGCAATGGACGGCAGCGCCGACGCTGCCAGCGCCGACGCGGTTGCCGCCTATCGGGAAGTTGAACGACAGGCCCTCGCCGGGGCGCTTGACCAACCCGACATGGAGCCTGTCGTCATTGCGGAAGAAGGCGGCACGAGGATCGCCACGCCCTACTTCTCGATTCTGCTGCCGGACGACGTCTACAACAACCTGCTGACATACCGGTACAGCCCCGACATCAACTCATGGGACATGGCCGATGAGTCCGAGTACTACAAGGGCCACCAGCTAACCCTCGAGTTCGACCATGGGTCGCCCGAACCGGAGCCGGTATACGTTTACGTGACGTCGGATGACTGGGGCGGCGTGCAGGGCTCGCTTGCCTGCAACCTCGCCGGGAAGCTCGCGTCCGACGACGGGTTCCAGGTCAACGTCGCAATTCCTGCCGACAACACCTCGCCGGATTACAAAGATCGACTCGAAGAGCTTGCGCGATACGCCTCCATGGTGTCCGTCGACATAGTTGCCGTTGAAAACGAGTCGGGCACGTGGGAAGCGCGGTCCATGAAATGAGGCACGAACCCATGAGAATCTTTGCCTACGAGGTCCGTCCCGACGAGGTCGATGCGTTCGGGCGCATGGCGCGGATATATGGAGCCGACATCGAGCTTTCGTCGGAGGTCCCCGCTCCCGCAACCGCCGAGCTGGCGGCAGGCTGCGAGGGCGTGAGCATCCTGGGCCAAGGGCGCGCCGACCGGGAGCTGCTTCGGCTTTGGCGCGAGCTGGGGGTGAGCTACCTCTCGACTCGCACGGTCGGATACAACCACATCGACCCCGACGCGGCGCGCGAACTGGGCATCGGGGTCTGCAGCGCCACCTACCCGCCCAACGGCGTAGCGGACTTCACCGTCATGATGATGCTCATGTGTCTGCGCCATTACAAGCAGGCGATGTGGCGCGGGCAGGTGAACGACTTCTCGCTCGAAGGGTTGCAGGGGCGCGACCTCAAGGACCTTACCGTGGGCATCGTGGGAACGGGGCGCATCGGGACGCAGGTCATGCGCAACCTTTCGGGATTCGGCTGTCGCATGCTCGCCCACTCGGCACACCGCAACCCCGCGGCCGAGAAGCTCGGCACCTACGTCGACTTCGATACACTGCTACGCGAGAGCGACATCATCAGCCTGCATACGGCGCTCACCCCGCAAACCTGGCATATCGTGAACGCCGACACTATCTCGCGCATGAAGGACGGCGTGATTCTCATCAACTGCGCGCGCGGTGACCTGGCCGACATCGATGCACTCGTGGACGGCATCGAGTCGCAGAAAATCGGCGCACTCGGCATGGACACCGTCGAGGGCGAAGAGGGCATCGTCCATGCCGACCGGCGCGTTGACATCATCCCCAACCGCAACTGGTTCTACCTGCACCAATTCCGCAACGTCATCATGACGCAGCATATGGCGTTCTATACCGAACAGGCGGTGGAGAGCATGGTGCGCTGCGGCGTCGAGGGGATTATAGAGATGGCCCGCACCGGGAGCTGCACGACGATGCTGAACTAGCAGGCCGAAACTACCGTTCCAGCCCGATCCGAGCCAAGCCGTGTCAGCAAAACAGGCCCCCGCTGGCCAAAAACCTCGATTGTGAAGGCCAGCCCGGCCGCGCGAGACGGTCAGGCTCTCCCGGGCACCGCAGACATGCAACGTTTTCCCTGTTGGCAACCGGCCACCGCGGGCGGCACCCAGACCGGAAGGAGGCAAGGCGGTAAAAACGCCCCGCACGCCGCCGGGACTACGCTTCACGATTGCGGTTTTTGGCCAGGCCGACCCGAAAACGCTGACACGAGCCAAGGCGGCATGCCCAGCGCGGCCCGTCGCCGGCCGGCCGCGCCCGCCGACCGGCCATGCAGCCTTGCCCTCTCGCCGCCCTGCCATCCCGCCGTCCCGCCAGCCCGTCGCCGGCTGGCGGCCTACACCAGCGGGGCGGCGTCGTCGGGGTCCGCCACAACCTGCACGGTCAGCTCGTGGGGAAGGCACACGATCGTCTGCCCGACCTGGGACACCCAGCCGGTGTCGACGCATATCTGGTTCGAGCAGTCCGACTCCGCGCAGCGCACGCGCCCGCCGGCAACCTCGATGACGTTGGTGCCCCGGTCGCTCTCGACCGCGACGGACGCATCGTCGTCGAGCGGCAGTACCGCGCGGTAACCTTCGGTGTTCTGGACGACGGCGTAGAGGGTATCGCCGGCAGCTCGGTCTCCCGCGCCCGATAGGCCCGCACCCTGCTCCGCCGCCCCACTGCCCGCCGCACCCGCATCGGACACGCCCGGCACGCCGCGGACTCCGTAGCCGAACCACAGCGCGAGCGCAGCCGCCACCGCGACCAGCACGATGCCGACCGCCACGGCGACATCGGCGCGCGTGAGCCCCCAGCCGTCCTTGCCGGCCAATGTGGCCTCGAACAGCCGCTGGCTCGGATCGGTACGGCCGCCAAGGTCAACGTCGCCGGCCCCGTCGATGCCGACGGGTCCCGCACTGCCAATGGGGTCGGCATGGCCGGCGCGGTCGGACGCGCCCGCAAGATCGGACCCCCTGTCGGGCGTCGCGCTAGCCATCGGACGGCTCGACCTCCTCGTACCCGTAGTCCTCGAAGCCGTTGAGCAGGACCGCCCCGTCATCCTCGCCGATGAAGCGCGCGGCGACGTCGGGGTAGTTCTCGGCCAGCCAGGCCGACCCCTCCTCGATCCCCTTGATGAACAGCATGGTGGAGAACGCGTCGCCCTGGACCGCCGTGGGCGTCACGACGGCCACGCCGAGCATGTCGGTCTGGGCGGGATAGCCGGTCGCGGGGTCGAGGATGTGCCAGTACGTCGTCCCGTCGAGCTCGAACTGCTGGTCGTACAGGCCGCTCGAGGTCAGCGCGACGTCGGCAAGCTCCACAACCGCCGAGATGGATGCCGCGCTCTCCCCCATCGGGTCGCGCATGCCGATGCGCCACGGGGTACCGTCGGGCTTGTGCCCGAGGGCGTAGGTGCTCGAGGTGCCCAGGCTGATGAGCGCGGCCGTGGCGCCCGCTTCGACGAGGCGGTCGCACAGGCGGTCGGCGATCCAGCCCTTGGCGATGCCCCCGAGGTCGATCTTGGCGTCGGGGTCGGACAGGGTGACCGTCGTCCCGTCGACCTGCACGCAGGTGTAGTCGACGTGGCGCACGGCATCGGCGATCGCGTCGTCGGCGGGCTTGACGCCCTCGGCGAAGTCCCACAGCAGGCTCACCGCGCCGATGGTGATGTCGAACGTGCCGCCGGACAGGGCGCAGTACTCGAGCGACTGGGCCAGCAGGTCGGCGGTGTCGGGGTCGACCTCGACGGGCTCGCCGTGCGCCTCGTTGATCCGGTAGATGTCGGCGCCCTCGGTGCGCGCCGAGAACAGGCCGTCGTAGCGCGCGCACTCCCGCATGCATTCGGTCACGACGTCCTGGTCGACGCCGTACGCCTGGATCGAAACGAGCGTGTTGAACGCAAAGGTCGTCCCACTTGCCGGCTCCTCGGCAGCGCCGGCCGCCTCCGCAGAATCCGCGTCGCCCGACGCGCCCTCCGCCCCGGACGCATCCCCCGCGCCCGCCGGGTCGTCCGCGCCGGCGGCCGCACCCTCGCCCGCATCGGCGCCGTCGTCCGAG
>DBEYOB010000013.1:0-3167 GCA_048173955.1 Coriobacteriales bacterium | reverse complement strand
GGCGGGACGGCTGTGCGGGCTAGACGGCTGTGCGGGCTGACAGGTGTCTAATTTTCGCGATGCTTCAGGAAGTCATATTTGCGACCAGGGCTTTTGCCGAAAAACTGGCTCCATCCCAAAAAATTATACAGGTGTCAGCCCGCACAGCCGTCTGCCCTACCCTCTACGGCCGGTCGCCCGCACAGCCGACCGCGCCTGCCCCAGAGTCGCCCGCACAGCCGTCTCGCCCTGCCTCCACAGCGGGCCGCGCGGCCACCTGCCCCGCCGGCCGGCCGTGGGGCCCGCTCGTCCCCTGCCGTCGGCGCTATTCCGCGCCGGCGAGCTTGCGGCCGCACAGGTAGCCCTGGGTCAGGGCGCGGCCGTGGGAGTTGCCGGGGATGTTGATGGGGTAGTCAACCGCGTAGGTGCCGCCGGCGGTGTTGCCGATTGCGTAGAGGCCCTCGATCGGCTCGCCGTCCTGCTTGAGGCACTGGAAGTCGGTGTTGATGACGGCGCCTCCGACGACTGCGAGCAGCACGGCGCCGACCTTGGAGGCGTAGAACGGGGGCTCGTCAATCGGGTACAGGAAGCGCGGGTTCTTGCAGAAGTCCTCGTCGACGCCCTTGGCGCACAGCTCGTTGTAGCGCTCGACGGTCGCCGTCAGCGCGTCCGCGGGCACGCCGATCTTCTCGGCGAGCTCCTCGAGCGTATCGGCCGTGAAGTAGGTGAAGTCGTTGTGGTCGACGAGGGACTGGGCGAACGCAGAGTTGATGGCGCACGCGCTCGTCCGAGACGGGTTTGGCGACCTTTCTTCGGCGAAGAAGATAGCCGTGCGATGTGGACGGCGGCGATTCGGCGCGGTTGCGATATCGAAACGGGTTCTGTGGAGACGGGGCCGCCCGTTGCGGTGTGCCGGGCGGCGTGGCTTTCCTATAATGGGGCGCATACGGGGACGGCGGCGGCTGTGCGGCACCTGTCGCAGGCGGCCGTCGGCAGAGGGGGTCTGCATGGATGTCAAGGTGTTCGGATATTTTCTCGCCGTCAACGTGGACCACCTGCGCGGCAAGCGGAAGGTGTTCTCATGAGCGCCCGCATCCTCGTCGTCGAGGACGACCCGTCGCTGTCCGAGGTCGTCTGCTCGCTGCTCGTGATGAACGGCTACGCCTGTGTGCCGGCGTTCTCGGGGACCGAGGCGCGCATGCTCGTCGAGCGGGCCGCACGGGACTGTGCCGCCGGTGGGTTCGGGTCGCGCGAATCGCTTGGCCCGCGCGAGGCGCCCGGCCCGTGCGATGCCGTCGGCGGGTCCGAAGCGGCTGCCTCGGCCGTCCCGTTCGACCTGGTGATCTGCGACCTCATGCTGCCGGGCATGTCGGGCGAGGACCTCATCGCGTACATCCGGCGCCTCTCCGAGGTGCCCGTCATCGTCGTCTCGGCGAAAGGCCAGGTGGTCGACCGGGTCGCGCTGCTGCGCTCGGGGGCGGATGACTACCTGGTGAAGCCGTTCTCGCTCGAGGAGCTGCTCGCCCGCGTCGAAGTGCAGCTGCGCCGCGCAAGTCGAAGGGCGCGGGCGGACGGGACTGGCGGCGTCGCCGAAGGGGATGGCTCCGCTCCGGGCATTTCCAAAGGGGCGCGCCCCGCGACGGGCGACCTGCGCACCCTGCGCTTCGGCCTTTGGCGGGCGTGCGCCGACGACCGCACGTTCGAGGCCGGCGGCCGCCCGGTCAGGCTGACGCGCACCGAGTTCGACATCGTGTGGCTGCTCATGGCCAACCCCCGCCGCGTCTTCTCGCGCTACGACCTGCTCGGGGCCGTCCATGCCGACGGCGATCTGGGCGAGGAGAAGACCGCGAGCACCCACGTGGGGAACATACGCGCCAAGCTGAGGGGCACGGGCACCGAGGACTACATCGAGACGGTGTGGGGCATCGGCTACAAGCTGTGCGCCGACCCCGATGCGCTGCGGTAGGGTGCGCGCCTGCGGTGCGTGCTATAGTTGCAGATAGCTGACGGTGGTTGGAACGAAAGCAACGCGTAGGAGGTGCACCGATGCCGACGGATGCGCGCACGCTCGACCCCGACAAGGTTGCGCGCCTTGTGGAGCCGGTCATGCGCCGCTGGCCGGTGCGCGAGGCGTGGGTGTACGGCTCGGTCGCGCGGGGTACCCAGCAGGCCGACAGCGACGTG
Organism: Coriobacteriales bacterium; assembly: GCA_048173955.1. Taxonomy (GTDB): domain Bacteria; phylum Actinomycetota; class Coriobacteriia; order Coriobacteriales; family UMGS124; genus CAZUFB01. Next base: position 1,004 of record DBEYOB010000013.1, on the reverse strand, counting down.
GACATCACGTTCGAGCTGGTCGAAGGGGCCCGCATGGGGTGGGAGATCTGGGATTTTCAGCAGGACCTCGAAGAGGCGCTCGGCACCAAGGTCGATTTGCACATGCCTCCCGACCCCCGACGGGCACGCCCTGCGTTTACGAGAAGCTACAACAGGGACAAGGTGAAGATTTATGAGCGCACGGCAGGATGACGAGCGGAGAATCTGGTAACTTTCTGGGAACTATCCGGGCTTCGGGTGGGAGGTTTCCCGTTACGCTGTGCTTGTAAGGCAACGGGAAAGGGGCTGCCATGGATGCTCCCGCACAGGCTTCCGCACAGGTCGCGCTCAAGACGGTCGGGCTTACCAAGCGCTACTTCGGCAACCGCGTCGTCCACGACGTGGACCTCGCGATCCCCCGCGGGGAGATCTACGGCCTGGTGGGGCGCAACGGGGCCGGCAAGTCGACGCTCATGAAGATGGTCTGCGGCCTCGTGCTGCCCAGCGCGGGATCGATCGAGATCCTCGGGCGGCGCATGCGGCCGGGCGAGGGCCATCCCCGCGTGGGCTCGCTCATCGAGCGGCCGGGCATCTTCCCGGGCATGACGGCGTTCGACAACGTGATGTGCCGCGCGATCGTGCTGGGTCTCGCCAAACCGCGCGACGAGGTGCGCCGTGCGCTCGACCTAGTCGGGCTCGAGGGGGAGCGCGACCGCGCCGGCTCGTTTGCTTATGTGTGATAAAGAAGTAATAGAAGTGTAAAAAATTTTGCCTTTCCTATCCGGTACTTGTCTTTGGTATCGGATAGGGCAGGCGATCATTCGGGCAAGTCCACCTTGCCGACGAAAGAATAGTAAATCTCAATATCCTGTCTGCGTGTGCCATTTTCATCGTAGCTGCACTCATGCACAACGATTTTCTCTACAAACTCACGTAAGAGGGTGTGGGTCAGTTCTTCAAAGTTCATGTGCTTGCGGACAATGTTCATAAACTTTTCTGCGTTTACGGTAGCTTCCTGTGCTTTG
>DBEYOB010000012.1:0-11106 GCA_048173955.1 Coriobacteriales bacterium | reverse complement strand
GTCGGCGAGGACGTCGTCCACCGAGAGCCCGCGCGCCGCGGCCGACGCGTCGAGCTGGACGCGGTGGCGCGCGACGGGAAGGAACAGGGGCTCGACGTCCGCGGGGGCGACGTAGTCCGAGCCGCGCAGCCACGCCGAGGCCTTCGCCAGGCGCACGAGCGCCGTGGTGGCGCGCGGGCTTGCGCCGAGCGCGAGGCGCGCATCGGCGCGCGTGGCGGAGACGAGCCGGACGGCATAGTCGAGCACGGCGTCCCCGGCGTACGTGGCGGCGGCCTCCCGCTGCATCGCGACGAGGTCCGCAGCCTGCGCCATGGGGGCCACCGCGTCCGTCCTCCTCCCCGAGGCGCAGGTGCGCGCCATCTCGAGCTCGGCCTCGAAGCTCGGGTACCCCATGCTCGCGCACGCCATGAAGCGGTCGAGCTGGGAGGGCGGCAGCGGCTGAGTTCCCACCGACCCCAGAGGGTTCTGCGTCGCCAGGACGAAGAAGGGTTCGGGGACCCTGCGCGTGACCCCGTCGACCGTGACGCTTCGCTCCTCCATGACCTCGAGCAGGGCCGACTGCGTCTTGGGCGAGGTGCGGTTGATCTCGTCGGCGACCAGGACGTTGCACAGCGCCGCCCCCGGCTGGTATTCGAACGAGGAGCTGTCCTGGCGCCAGACCGAGAAGCCGACGAGGTCGGAGGGCATGGTGTCGGGGGTGAACTGGACGCGGGTGCACCGCAGGTCGAACAGGCGGCCGAGCGTCACGGCAAGCGTGGTCTTCCCGACGCCCGGGATGTCCTCGAGCAGCATGTGCCCTCCCGCAAGCATCGCGGAGAAGACCAGGCGCGTCGTCTCGCCCTTGTCGAGGACGACGGCGTCGACGCGGTCGAGCAGCCTGTCGGCGAGGTCCTTGAGGTCGCCCGGGTCGGGAGCGTTCCGGCGGGCGGCGTGAGTCGGTAGGGACATCTCGGCTCCCCTCGGGTTTTGCGGTGAGCATGTCGCGGAGCGGGCCCGCGTTGTATACAATCGCCCTGTAGGGTCTAGGCCTATTGTACACATGCGTCCGCGCGCCGTCGGTTGCGCGGCGCCGGGAGAAGGGGAGCGTGCCTCCATGGTCGACAAAACCGCCATAGCCAAGGGCCTGCTGGGAATCAAGGCAGTGTTCCTGCGTCCCGACGAGCCCTTCACGTGGGCGTCGGGCATCAAGAGCCCCATCTACTGCGACAACCGCCTCATCCTGTCCTATCCCGAGGTGCGCGAGCTCGTCGAGGCCGGTCTCGCCGACAAGGTCTCCGAGCTCTATCCGGACGCGCAGGCCGTCATGGGCACGTCGACGGCCGGCATCGCCCACGCCGCCATCGTCGGGTACCGGCTCGGCCTCCCGATGGGCTACGTGCGCGGGAGCGCGAAGGACCACGGCCGCAAGAACCAGATCGAGGGGCGTCTCGAGGCGGGCATGAAGGCCGTGGTGATCGAGGACCTCATCTCGACCGGCGGGTCGTCGATCGAGTGCGCCGAGGTGCTGCGCGACGCCGGTGCCGAGGTGCTCGGCGTGCTGAGCATCTTCACCTACGGGATGGCCAAGGCGCAGGCCAACTTCGAGGCGTCGGGCTTTGCGCACGAGAGCCTGCTCGACTTCGACACCCTGGTCGAGGTCGCCGCGGCCGAGGGGTACATCCAGCCGGGCGACGTCGCGCGCCTCAAGGCGTTCCGCGACAACCCCTCCGACGAGTCGTGGATCGCGCGCGCGTGACGCGCCCTGCGCATGACGGGGCCTCATGCGCCCGATGAGCAATCGTCATGTAAAGACACGACGAATTTATCCAGGCGCGCGGATAAGGCGCCCCGGCAATGCCTACACTTGGATGAACCTGTTCCGCGTGCGAAAGGAAGCCGTTCCATGGAAAACACCGCGAAGAAGGACCTCGACTGGGGCAACCTGACCTTCTCCTACATGCCCACCGACTACAGCTACGTGTGCAACTACCGCGACGGCGCGTGGGAGGAGGGCGGTCTCACGTCCGAGCACACCGTGACGCTGTCCGAGTGCGCCGGCATCCTGCACTACTGCCAGGAGGTCTTCGAGGGCCTCAAGGCCTACACGACCGAGAACGGCGACATCGTCTGCTTCCGCCCCGACCTCAACGCCGAGCGCATGGCCAACTCCGCCAAGCGCCTCGTCATGCCGCCGTTCCCCGAGGACAAGTTCGTCGAGGCCGTCAAGATGGTCGTCAAGGCCAACGCCGCCTGGGTGCCTCCGTTCGGTTCGGGCGCGACGCTCTATGTTCGCCCGCTCATGTTCGCCACCGGCGATGTCATCGGCGTCAAGCCGGCCACGGAGTACCAGTTCCGCATCCTCGTGACGCCGGTCGGCCCCTACTATTCGGGCGGCGTCAAGCCCGTCGCCGTCAAAGTCCCCAAGTACGACCGCGCCGCGCCGCACGGCACCGGCAACATCAAGGCCGGCCTCAACTACGCCATGAGCCTCTATGCGGGCGTCGAGGCCCATGCCGAGGGCTTCGCCGACAACATGTACCTCGACCCGCAGACGCGCACCTTCGTCGAAGAGTCTGGCGGCGCCAACTTCCTGTTCGTCGACCAGGAGGGCACGCTCGTGGTGCCCAAGTCGCACACCGACTCCATCCTGCCCTCCATCACGCGCCGCAGCCTGGTCTACGTCGCCGAGAACATGCTCGGCATGAAGGTCGTCGAGCGCCCGGTCGAGTTCGCCGAGGTCGCGGCCGGCAAGTTCACTGAGTGCGGCATGTGCGGCACCGCCGCCGTCATCAGCCCGGTGGGCAAGGTCGTCGACGGCGACAACGAGATCGTGTTCGGAAGCGGCATGGAGCACGTCGGTCCCGTCATGGCCAAGCTGCGCGAGACGCTGACGGGCATCCAGGCGGGCGAGATCGAGGGGCCGGAAGGCTGGATCGTCAAAGTCTGCTAGCCGCCTCGTCGCCGTCTACTGCAGTAGTTTTGTGGAGATGCATCAAAAATCGGAGGTCCGCAAGTTTGTTGTGGGCCTCCGATTTGTCTTATTTCCTGCGACAATGCTTAACGGTTCAGTCGAATGGGTGCTGTTTGGTTATAAATGATTCTGGCATTTTGTGTAAGAACCGGTATCATACTGGAGAGGCATTTTGACTACACTCCAATGAATGGGTAAACGGTAAGGATTTCTATGACGCTGCTGGAATTGCTTCACCTATTAAAAAAGCATCTAATGCTTGTAATTGTGCTTCCCATAGCATGTGCCCTTGCAATGGGGATAGTTTCTTTTGGCTTTATGCCTGATGTTTATACTGCCACCACGACGATGTATGTCTTGTCGCAGTCAGGTGATGAAAGCAACGCAACCCTGCAAAGCAATTTGAGTGCAAGCCAAATGATCGCGAATGACGTTTCTTCGCTCATTCAAAGTGATCGTGTAAAAGGAGATACAGCGGAGCAGCTTGGACTTGAAAATCTCAATGGATTTGATATTTCAGTTTCAAGTGATACCTCTAGTCGTGTTATTACGCTGTCCGTTGAGGGCGAAGACCCGCAGCTTGTGGCAGATGTAGCAAATACGATGGTTGAAACCGTCTCTTCGGTTGCTCAAGAGGTTATGAACGTTCAGAGCGTAAACTCATTCGAAGGTGAGGACGGCGTCGAGGCCCCCGAGCATCCGAGCGGCCCGAGCCGCACCATGTACGTCGCGGTCGCCTTCCTGGCCGGCCTGTTCGTGGCCGTCGCCATCGTCGTGCTCCTCGACATGCTGAACACCCGGGTGCGTTCGGCCGAGGACGTCGAGGAGCTCCTGGGCATCCCGGTCATCGGCCGCATTCCCGCGATGAAAGGGAGCAGGTAACCCATGGCTAAGAAACGAAACGTCGTCGATCAGTCGGTCGTCCAGAACGCCGCGAAGACGCTTCTCGCGAACATCCGCTTCTCGAACGTCGACGAGCCCGTCTGCTCGATCGTCGTGACCTCCTCGGTCCCCAACGAGGGAAAGACGACCGTCGCCGTCAACCTCGCCGAGGCGATCGCCTCGAGCGGCAAGCGCTGCCTGGTCGTCGAGTGCGACATGCGCAAGCGCTCCCTCTACCGCCACCTTGGCGTGCGCCCGTCGGCCGGCATCTACTCCGTGCTGACCGACCAGGTCCCGCTCGACCAGGCCGTCGTCGAGACGTCCTACGCGAACCTCTCCTTCCTCGACGCCGAGCCCTCGATCCCCAACCCGGCGGACATCATCTCCTCGAAGCGCTTCGGCAAGCTCCTCCAGATCCTCGAGGAGCGCTACGACTACGTCCTGCTCGATACCCCGCCGGTCGGCACCTTCGTCGACGCCGCGATCCTGTCGTCGATGGTCGACGCGACGGTGTTCGTGGTGCGCGAGAACTTTGCGAAGCGCGACGAGATCGTCAACGCCTTCGACCAGCTCAAGAAGGCTGACGCCAACGTCATCGGCTCCGTGCTCAACTACTGCCAGGACGAGGGCGCCTCGTCGAGCTACTACTACGACTACTACAACAAGCGCGACGACGGGGGCCGTGCCCGCGCCGCATCGACGCGTGCCCAGCAGCCCGCAGTCGCCGCGGCGCGCCCGATGAACAAGCCGGTCGAGGGCAAGCGCTTCAAGTCGTAGCCAAACCTTCGTCCGGGTCGCGCCCGACTCGGCCTTTCGGATTAAGGACATCTTGGCGAAAGGGGTCCGGGTTCAGCCCGGGCCCCTTCTTCGTGACGGCCCCGCGCCGTCATCTGCAAAATAGGTGCAGCATGTGCCGAGGCGCCCGCAATCGCGTAAACTAAACGTTTGTCGTCGATCGGGAAGGTGGGTTTCATGCGCAAGGGTTTCGACAACGAGCGCTACATCGAGCTGCAGGCCGCGCACATCAGGGAGCGCATCGCGCAGTTCGGGGGCAAGCTGTACCTCGAGTTCGGGGGCAAGCTGTTCGACGACTACCATGCCTCGCGCGTTCTGCCGGGGTTCGAGCCCGACGCCAAGATCCGCATGCTCAAGAGCATGGTCGACGACGTCGAGATCGTCGTCGCCATCAACGCGAACGACATCGAGAAGAGCAAGCGCCGCAGCGACCTGGGCATCACCTACGACGACGACGTCCTGCGCCTCATGGACGCCTTCCGCGGCATGGGCTTTTTGGTCGGCGGCGTCGTCATCACGCATTACACCGGCCAGTCTGGCGCGGACGCCTTCTGCCGCCGCCTCGACTCGCTCGGCGCGACGTGGTACCGCCACTATCCCATCGACGGCTACCCCTACGACGTCGAGCACATCGTGAGCGACGAGGGCTTCGGCAGGAACGACTACATCGAGACGTCGCGGCCCCTCGTCGTGGTGACGGCTCCCGGCCCGGGCAGCGGCAAGATGGCGACCTGCCTCTCCCAACTCTACCACGAGTACAAGCGGGACGTCGTCGCGGGGTATGCGAAGTACGAGACGTTCCCGGTGTGGAACCTTCCCCTGAAGCACCCGGTGAACATCGCCTATGAGGCGGCGACCGCCGACCTGAACGACTCGAACATCATCGACCCCTTCCACCTCGAGGCGCACGGCGCCGTGGCGGTCAACTACAACCGCGACGTCGAGACGTTCCCGGTCCTCAAGGCGATGATGGAGAAAATCTCCGGTGAGAGCCCCTATCAGTCGCCGACCGACATGGGTGTCAACATGGCGGGCTTCGCCATCGTCGACGACGAGGCCGTCCGCGAGGCCGCGAAGGGCGAGATCGTCCGCCGCTACTTCCAGGCTGCGACCGAGGCGAAGCGCAGCGGCGCGGGAGGGGAGGAGGTCGCAACCCTCGAGCTGCTGATGAAGCAGGCGGGGGTCGACGTGAACTACTCGCCGGCCCATGCCGCCGCCCTTGCCAAGGAGGAGGCGACGGGCGCGCCCGCCGGCGCGATGGTGCTGCCCGACGGCCGCGTGGTGACCGGCAGGACCGCCCACCGCCTCGGGGCGGCGTCGTCGCTCCTCCTCAACGCGCTGAAGCAGGTTGCCGGCATTCCGGAGGAGACCTACATCATCAGCGACGAGGCGCTCGACCCCATCTGCCGCCTCAAGACCGAGCACCTGCGCAACAAGAACCCCCGCCTCCACTCCGACGAGATGCTCATCGCCCTTTCGATCAGCTCGGCAAGCAACCCCCTCGCCGCCAAGGCGATCGACTGCGCGCAACGCCTTGCGGGATGCGACGCCTACTTCTCGGTCATCGTGTCGGCGGCCGACGAGCACCTCTACCGCACGCTGGGCATCAACGTGTGCTGCGAGCCCAAGTTCGAGCGCCGCAGCTACTATCACCGCTGATCGCGCCGCGGCCCCTGTCCGTCCCGCCCGCCCGGCGACGCCCTGCGCGGACGGATGCCGGCGGGGTTGCGGGCGCGGTCGTCGGGAGCGCGGCTCAACCGGCACGGTTCAAACGACGAGGGGCCCCGCCAGCAACGGGGCCCCTTTTTGCAAGGAAGCGGAGATTGCGCGGGGCGAGGATGGCGCACCCGACGGAACGGCGCGCCTCCTTCGCCGCTACATAACGGTCAGGACGGGGACGTCTGCCTCGCGCAGGACCGCGAAGCTCACGCTGCCGAGCATGCCGCGCAGCGCGCCCAGGCCGCGGCGCCCCATCACGATGAAGTCGCACCCGTGGTCCTTCGCGAACTTGAGGATGCCGGCGGCGACCGAAGATTCCGCCGTCGCGGAGACGTCCGAACGGTCGCCAACCTCCTTCACCAGTGCGTCGACCTTCTCGTGGAGGCCCTTGAGCCCCTGGGCGACCATCGCGTCGACGTAGGTCTGGTAGCTTTCCTTGTTGAGGATCTGGACGGAGGCGGGGACCGTCGAGAACGGGATGACGGTCACGATGTGGAGGTGCGCCGCGGGGTTGTCGTGCAGCATCTCGATGGCGACTTTGAGCGCGCTCGCGGCGTGGGACGACCCGTCATAGGGAACGAGGATGCTCTGGTACTTCATGTGGGTTCCTTTCTCCAGCCTGGCGGGCAATCCGGTGGTGCTATGCATATTCAGTATACCCCGCGCACTCCAAAATAGACTTTGCCCGCCGGGCCATACAATGGGCGGTATCACCCGCTTCGGAAGAAAGGGACGGCGGTCATGGCCATCGACGAACCCGGTATCGCCATGGGCGGCGCGCAGGGCGCCGACCGGGTCGAGATCCGCTCGCTCGACTTCACGTTCAGAGCCCCCGACGACGACGGCGCCATGGCGCGCTACGACGCCCTGTTTTCGTTCTGCGACGCCGGGTGCGGCCCCTGCTATCTCGTGTACTGCGACGAGAAGCCCGACGAGGACGGCGAGGTCGGCACCTATGCCTCGATCGTTTGCGACCCTTCCCAGCTCGACCGCGCCCAGGCGCAGGTCGAGAGCGGTTCCGTCCCCAAAAAGCCCCCCGTCGTCGACCTCGCGGTCATCGAGGAGCCCGAGGGGTGGGACCTCGTGGAGCAGGCGCTGGCGCTCGTCGACTCGGAAGAGGGCTAGCGCCGCAGGGTCTTGCCGCACCTCTCGGGGCGCGCGGGCGGGAAGGAAGACGGACACCCAAGGAGGTATTTCCGTGCGCGACATCCACTGCCATATCCTCCCCGGCGTCGACGACGGCGCGGGGAGCCTCGAGGAGAGCCTCGCGATGCTCAAGGCGGCGAAGCGCAACGGGGTGACGAGCATCGTGTGCACCCCCCACTGCCGCGAGCCGTACTTCGATTACGACGCGATGTGGGATGCCTTCCACCTGCTGCAGGAGCACGCCGGCGGTTTCCCCCTGCAGATGGGGTTCGAGGTCAACCACACCAAGCTCATGGAGCTCGGCATGGACTGGGCCCCGCGGCTCGCGTTCGACGGCAGCAACGAGTTTCTGCTCGAGCTTTCGACCCGGGCCACCGAGGTCGAGTTCAAGCAGTACGAGCGCACGATCTACGAGCTGCAGTGCCAGGGGCTCCAGGTGATCGTCGCGCACCCCGAGCGCTACCGCCTCATCCAGAAGGATCCCTTGCGCGCCGCCGACCTCGTCGAGATGGGATGCCTTTTGCAGGCGTCCGCCGATTTCATGAAGGGAGGGCGCTTTGGCCGAGAGAAACGGCCCGCCCAGCGCCTTTTCAGCGAGCGCCTCTACACCTATATTGCGAGCGACGCGCACTGTGTGAAACACTACGACTACCTGTCCGCTGCCGTGGCGCAGTACTCGCTGCGCGGCAGGCATTTCGCCGGCTCGACGCGTTAGGCCGCCGACCGCGCGAGCGTATCCCTGCAACCGTGAGGAGCCGAGTATGTCAGACGAGCGTTGCGAAAAGAAGCCCTGCTGCTGCGCCGGTGGCGACGCCAAGCCCAAGCGCGCCTTCAAGGAGGTCCCCGAAGCCGTCGAGTCGTCGCTGACGTGGCGTTCCTCCGAGCGCGAGATCCCCTATACGGTGCGCGCCGGCCACGTTCGGATTTCCGAGGACAACGGCGACCCGATCGGGTCGCTGTTCTGCCTGTCCTACACCGCGGTCGGCGCCGACGGCAAGCCCGACGCCGCGCGCCCGGTGAGCTTCTGCTTCAACGGCGGTCCGGGAAGCGCGAGCGTCCTGGTGAACGTCGGCGGCATCGGCCCGCGCCGCGTGGTCCCCAACGGCGACCGGCGCATCGGCCCCGCGCCCTATGCGATCGAGGACAACCCCTGCACGCTGCTCCAGGTCAGCGACCTGGTGTTCATCGACGCGCTGGGCACGGGATGGTCCGTGCTCGCCGAGGGCGTCGAGCCCAAGCGTGCGTGGGGCGTCGACGCCGACGCCGACTGCTTCGCCCGCTTCGTCGCCGCCTGGCTCGAGGAGACGGGTCGCTGGGACTCGCCGCTCTACCTGTTCGGCGAGTCCTACGGCACCACGCGCAACGCGGTGCTGTGCCGCACGCTCGAGGAGCGCGGCATCGGGCTCAACGGCGTCGTGATGCTGTCGGCCATCTTCGACTGGACGCCGACGATCCCGGGCAACGACGCCAACTACGTGCAGCTGTTCCCGACCTTCGCGGCCATCGCGAAGTACCACGGCAAGTCCGAGTACGGCGAGGAGCTCTCCGACGACGAGCTCTTCGAGCGCGCGTGCGACTTCGCCGAGACCAAGCTCGCCCCCGCGCTGCTTTTGGGCGACCGCCTCGACGGCGAGGTCGAGGGCGACCTTGCCAAGGAGATGGCGCGCTACATCGGTCTGTCGAAGAAGTACATCGCGCGCAAGCATCTGCGCGTCGAGCTCACCGACTTCCGCCAGGAGTTGCTGCGCGACGAGGGCCGCGTCTGCGGGCGCCTCGATGGGCGCTTCACCTTCGAGGCGGGCAACTTCCTCCAGACAAGCTCCGAGGGGCAGGCTGAGTCCGACCCGAGCGACTCCGCGACCATGGCGGCGTGGTTCGCCGGGTTCCGCCAGATCGTGGCCAACGAGGTCGGCTACAAGAACCCGCTGCCCTACCAGCTGAGCGCCTGGGAGACCGTCGGCCTCTCGTGGGACCACGCCCATACGAGCGCGGGGGTGTCGTACAAGGCCAAGACGCCCAACGTCGCCTACGACCTGGCCCAGACCATGCGCCACAACCCGCTCATGAAGGTCATCGTGCTCGGCGGGCGCTACGACCTGGCGACCCCGTTCCTCGGCCCGATCGAGGACATGGCGCGCATGTTCCTGCGCCCGGAGACGAAGGCGAACCTCACCTGGAAGCTCTATGACGCCGGCCACATGATCTACGTGAACCCCGAGGCATTCGACAAGATGGCCGCCGACGTTGAGGAGTTCTACCGGGCGTAGCGCCTTCAAAGCGGGCGCGGTGCCTTCAAATGCGCCCGCGTTCCGTCGAATCGCAGCGGATCGAGACAGGGCGCCCCGCGTCGAGGCGACGCGGGGCGCCCTGCTGTCAACGGGGTCCGGGATGCCCCCCCCCGCCTGCGGGGGGGGGGTGGCTGGCGGGGCGGAATCGCGCGATGCCAGTTTTTCGACCTATCTCGTCCAAAATGCCGCCTATTCAGGAGCCGAGCCCGACGGAAGGCGGAAGGATTGCAACTAAGTATCAATATGTGCAAGTATATCCTGGGGGTTTGTTCCAGGGTCGCCCTCGAAACGGCAACCCTGCCTCCCTTCGGGCCCCGCGGTCTACTGAATAAGCCAGGTTTTGGACGAGATAGAAGCAATATGTGTCAGAGAAATCGCCATCACTTCTACTATTGATATAAAAGGGGCTATTTAGTTCAAAGAATGATATTATTGAAGCGCGGCAATGCACCGCAGCGCGGGAATGCCGGCCACGGTGCGGTTCAACGCCCATCGCCGGCCCCGCGCCCGTGCTGCGGGCGGGCGCGGGGACGGCCCCTACCCGATGCGCTCGAACAGATGGCCCGAGTTGGCCCCCGGCTCGCGCGGCGCAGGCTGCCTGCCCGTGCGGGCCGCCTCGAGGGCGCGCACCGCGCGCGCCACCGCGCGCGCGGTCTCCTCGACCGAGAGCAGCTGGGCATCGACCATAAAGCGCGTCACGCCGTAGGACAGGAGCTCGGGGATCTGGGGGGTCGCGTCGAGCGGGCTCGTCTGCCAGAGGCGCGAACGGCCGAGCTCGTCGCTCGTGACGAAGGAGGGCCGGTCGAACTCGTCGCGCACGGTCACGCACATGCGACGCCGCCGGCACGTTGCGCACTCCTGCGCGCAGTCGCCCATGCTTTGGAGGAGGCAGTGCTCGGTGGTCATCGTGCGCAGGTGGCCGTACACAACCAGTCCCAGGGGAATGTCCGAGCTGCGGGAGAGCGATGCGATTTCGAGGAGCTCGAGCTCGGGGGAGAGCCAGACCCCTTGGGCGCCGGCTTTCGCCATCTCCCGCAGCGCGGCATGGTTATGGAGGGGCACGCTGTGCCAGAGCCACGGGCTCGCCCCGCGCTCGACGGCGAGGTCGAGCCACGCGACGGTGCCGCAGACGACGGCGCCCCCGTTGCGCGCGAGCTCCTCGAGCCGCGCAAGGTCGGCGGCACGGCTGACCTCGCCGAGCACGGGGACCACGCCGTCGGGCCATGCGTCGCCCGCATGCCCGGCTCCCGGCCGGGGCGCTTCCGCCAAATCGGCGCGCCCGCTCGCCCCGGGGCGCAGCGCGAGGTCGTCGGCGGGGGCGTAGAC
>DBEYOB010000011.1:0-8501 GCA_048173955.1 Coriobacteriales bacterium | reverse complement strand
CCTCAGAACCCTAGCCCGCAGCCCCAGAATCCCAGCCAGCAGCCCCAGCGCCCCGGACGGCCCGCGTCGTCCGGCGCCGCCGCCCGCGCAGCTGCCGCCCGCCCCGCCGGGCCGCGCCCGACCAGGGTCTTCCGCCGCTTCCTCTCGTACTACGGGCCCCAACGCCACCTGTTCTGGGCCGACATGCTCTGCGCGCTCGTCGTGGCCGGCATCGACCTGGCGTTCCCCCAGATCCTGCGCGCGCTCACCAACGGCCTGTTCGTCGGGCCGTCCGACCGGATCTACGCAGCCCTGTTCATCCTGCTCGTGGGCCTTCTGGCCATGTACGCCATCCGCTACGCGTGTCGCTATTTCGTGTGCTCGTGGGGCCACATCATGGGCGTGCGCATGGAGACCCGCATGCGCCAGGACCTGTTCGACCAGTACGAGCGCTTCTCGTTCTCCTGGTACGACCGCGTCAAGACCGGCGACATGGTGAGCCGCGTCGTCAACGACCTGTTCGACATCAGCGAGGCCGCCCACCACGGTCCCGAGAACATCATCATCAGCGGCATCGAGATCGTCGGCATGATTGCCATCATGATGACGATCAATTGGCAGCTGGGCCTCGCCATCGCGGTGCTGGCCGCGCTCGCGGTGGTCTACCTCGTCGTCAAGAACCGCTCGCTGCAGGCGACCTACCACGACAACCGCGTCAAGATCAGCGGGGTGAACTCGCAGCTCGAGGACTCGCTGCAGGGCATGCGCGTCGTGAAGTCGTTCGTGGCCGAGGACTACGAGCGCGCCCGCTTCGCCGCCTCCAACGAGGCCTACCTGCGGTCGAAGACCAACACCTATCACGCCATGGGGCACTTCGTGGCGACGAGCTCGACGCTGTCGGGCCTGCTCTACACCGTCGTCATCGTGTTCGGCGGCTACCTGGTGGCGTCCGGCTCGCTCGACGTGGCCGACCTGGCGATCTTCGCCCTCTACATCGGCATCCTGGCGACGCCCATCGAGACGCTCATCAACTTCACCGAGATGTTTCAGAAGGCCGCGGCGGGCTTCAAGCGCTTCTGCGAGATCCTCGACACCAAGCCCGACATCGAGGACAAGCCCGGCGCCCCGGACATGCAGGTCGGCCCGGGCGCCATCGACTTCGACGACGTGTGCTTCAGCTACGACGGCGCAACCGACGTCATCGACCACCTGAGCCTGCACGTCGAGCCCGGCACGACCGTGGCGCTCGTGGGCCCCTCGGGCGGCGGCAAGACGACGACCTGCTCGCTCGTCCCGCGCTTCTACGACGTGCGCACGGGGGCGGTGCGCATCGACGGCGTCGACGTGCGCGACGTGACCTGCGCGAGCCTGCGGCGCAGCATCGGCCTGGTGCAGCAGGACGTGTACCTGTTCGACGGCACCATCGGCGAGAACATCGCCTACGGCCGCCCCGACGCCACGTTCGACGAGATCGTCGCCGCGGCCAAGGAGGCCAACATCCACGATTTCGTGAGCTCGCTGCCGATGGGTTACGACACGCCGGTCGGCGAGCACGGCGCGCGCCTGTCGGGCGGGCAGAAGCAGCGCGTCTCCATCGCGCGCGTGTTCCTCAAGAACCCGCCGATCATCATCCTCGACGAGGCGACGAGCGCGCTGGACAACGAGAGCGAGCGCGCGGTGCAGGCGTCGCTTGCACGCCTGTCGCACGGCCGCACGGTGCTCGTGATCGCGCACCGGCTCTCGACCATCCAGAACGCCGACGTGATCGTGGCGATGGAGCGCGGCCGCGTCGCCGAGATGGGGACCCACGACGAGCTGCTCGCCCGCGACGGCATCTACGCCCGCTACTACCGCATGCAGTTCGGCGCGGCGCACGAGGCGGCGCCCGTGGCGGCTGAGGCGCCCGAGACGCCGGAGACGGCGACGGCGACGGGTCCGGCGGGGACGGCGCGGGCGCCAGAGATGGAGCGCTGATGGAAATGGGGCTGCACGCGGGCGTCTCGGCATCGGAAAAGGCCTGCTTCGGCGGGTTGGCGCGCATTGCCGTTCGACCAAAGCGCCCGAGTGTCCTATAGTGGCGTTGGCAAGTTCGGCGGGCTCCCTTCCGCCTTCTGTTGAAAGCAGGACGTATGGCAATGCCGACAGAGCCGCGCGACGAGCGTTCCCAGACCGGCGCGGCAGCAGATGACCAGAGCGCGGCGCCGGAATCCGGGGCGCAGCCGTCCCAGCATCCGCACGGCTACACGCTGGCCGACGAGGAGCTCGAGCGCCTTGAGGCCAAGAGCGCCTCGGGGGACGTGCTCGACCCCATCGCCCTCCACGACCCGGTCGGCCAGTCGGTCGAGAAGGTCGTGCTGCGCGTGGGGATCGCGGTCGTGGCGGTGCTCGTCGCGGGCATCCTGCTTGCCCAGATAGCTTGCAAGAACATCCAGCTTTCGGGCATCCCCGACTTCTCTGCGACCGAGGCGTCCGTCGAGACGGTCGAGCGGGCGCTGAACAACGGCCTGACCTGGGGCGGCAATATCGTACGGTTCCCGGGCGCCTACGAGGCGGCCTACGACCAGCAGAGCGGGCAGGTCGACGTCACGGTGTGGGTCGACTCCGCGCGCACGGTCGAGGAGCTCGCCGCCTCCGCCCAGACGCAGGCGGCAGCCCTGTCGATGAACCTGTTCCGCGACGCCGCGGTGCAGTCGGTCGTCTACCGCGTGTATTCCCCCGTCGATGCGGAGACGGGCGAGTTCTCGCCCTCCGCGGGGTCCGACTCGATGGGGCTCGTGCTCACGATCGCGTGGGTGCGCGACGGCGGCGACCAGTCCTCGTTCAGCAGCACGATGACCGGCTTTGACCCCGTGACGACCTCGATGGCCACGGCAAAGGAGACCGAGCGGACGGGCGCGGCGTAGGAAGGCGCCTGGTTGGGGCGCTCCCGGGGCTGCCATGCTGGACGGCGCCCGGCCGGTACGGTGCCCGGCAGAGCGCCTGGCTGGGGCGGCATCTGGCTGGGGCTGTTTATTAAGCAATAAAGAAAGTTCAATAATAGGAAAACCGAGCAGGTTCTCTACCAGGTACTTTGCTTTTAAAGCGCTGGCCAGAGGCTTATGGCGACTTGCTCACTTTTCCCATTATTGAACTTTGTTGCACTATTGATTACCCCCTCGGCCTCGCCGGACCCTCGGGCCCTCCCGAACCCCGGGCTCGCCAGGCGCCCTCGGCCCCGCCGTGTCCCGCGTCCTCCGATGCCCTGCGCGCCCCGCGAGCCGGTCTTCGTCGCCGACCCGCGGGGGCACCCCGGTAGGGGCGTGCGGGCCGGCGTTAGCCGCGCTCGTCCAGCAGCTGGGCCACCCGTCCCAGCAGCGGCTCGAAGCTCACGCCGCGCGCCTGGAACTCGGGCTGCTGGGAGCTCACGATCATCGCGTCGTGCACGAAGTCGCAGGCAAAGCGTACCGCCTCGGCGAGCGTGCGCCCGGCCATGACGGCGGCGAGCAGACACGAGCAGTACAGGTCGCCCGTCCCGTGGAGCATGTAGGGCAGAAGCTCGTTGCTGACCTCGAAGAACGCGCCGTCCTTGGTGCCCACGAAGTTGCGGATCACGCCGTCGCCGCGCTGGATGCCCTTGAGCACCACGGTCTTGGTCCCCTTGGCGAGCAGGGCGTCCACCAGGCGGCGCGCCTCCTCGTCGGGGATGTCCTCGCCGCCCCATGCCTCGCCGATCGGCTCGCCCAGGATGATGGCGGCCTCGGTGAGGTTGGGCGTGAGGATGTCGGCCCCCTCGGCCAGCTCGGCCATGGCGGCGCACAGTTCGGGCGTGTAGGTGGGGTACACCTTGCCGTGGTCGGCCATCACCGGGTCCACGACGCGCAGCGCCTTGGGATACATCGCGTAGAGGTCGCGGATGCGCTCGACCTGCTCGGGCGCGCCGAGGAACCCGGAGTACACCGCGTCGATCTCGACGCCGATGCCGCGCCATGCGTTCAGGTAGTCGGTGAGGATCTCCGTCGTGTCGTGCATGTACCAGCCGGGAAAGGCGGTGTGGCTCGAAAAGAGGCCGGTGGGCACGGGGCACACGTCGCAGCCGGCGGCGGAGAGCACCGGGATGGCGACGCCGAGCGAGCATTTGCCGTAGCCGCATAGGTCGTGCACGGCGGCGACGCGGGGGATGTAGGCGCCCTCGCGCCGGTAGAGGACGGTCTGCGCGAGGTCGGGTGCGGACGGTTCGGTTGAGGTGCGATCGGTGTCGGTCATGTCGGTCATGTCGGTCACGACCCTTCGAGTTGATGGCGGGCAGATCCTGGCGAATCTGGAGGAATCTGGAGCGCTGCGGGGTTTCCGCGTGCTGCCATGCTAGCCGTTCGTCCCGGTCGATGTGTGTTCGGACTGAGCAGTTTGCGTTTTGGGCAGATTGCGGCGCCCGTGGGTGCCCGTGGGTTGCCGTGGGCGGTGGGAACGGACGTGCGGGTCGGCGAAGCGAGGGGGGCGAAATGTCGGACCGGTTCGGGAAGCGGCTGGTTGCCGGACGGCCGCCGCCGACCGCCACGATGGCGAGGGATCGCCGGACGGTCGGGGCCGCCGCGCTGCTGGATGGCCTCCGCACCGACGGGAAATCGCCATTGCGTAGCAAATCGCACGGGTATGTACGGCCGTCTGGAGAGAAGGGAAGCACCATCAAGTGAGAAAGAGAAAGCCAATTTACCTGTTTGGTAATATAAGATTGCATTTCCGCCCAAACGGCGCCGCTTGACGCCGGTTGGGCGATGCTGCCATCGCACATACCCGTCCGATTTGCTACGCCATCTCGGATTTTGGTCGCAACCTGCTCGATGCCCGCCCGCAACCTGCCCGGAACCTGCCTGGAACCCGCCGCGCTCCGGATTTCCGCCTGCGGCCCCCGGATTTCCGCCCGCGGTTTCCGGCATTCGCCCGCAATCCCCGGGTTGCGCTGCGGCCCGATTCTCCGGCTGGCGCTCGATGCCCACTTGCGGGTACACTACCTCCGCGGCACAAGCCTATGCCGGTTGCAGAGGCATCGTCGTACCGGCACCAAACCAGCAAACACCAGGAGGGGAAGTCCCATGAGCAACAAGGGCAAGAAGGTCAAGGTCCACTACACCGGCACGCTCGACGACGGCACCAAGTTCGACAGCTCGCGCGACCGCGGCAAGCCCATCGAGTTCACCTGCATGGCGGGGCAGATGATTCCCGGCTTCGACCGCGCCGTGGACGAGATGGCCGTCGGCGAGGTGCGCGACGTGCATCTGGAGCCCAAGGACGCCTACGGCGAGCCCAACCCCGCCATGATGCTCAACGCCAAGGTGGGCCAGAAGCTCTACATCCTCATGGGCAACCGTCCCATGCCCGTGACCATCACCAAGGCCGAGAACGGCGAGGTCACGCTCGATGCCAATCACGAGCTCGCCGGCAAGGCGCTCAACTTCAACATCGAGCTCGTCGAGGTGGAAGGGGCGTAGGAAGTCGTTGTCCGGCGGCGCGGCAACGGTCCCGTCGGGCATCCCGGGCGGGTGCGCCGCGGCCGCCCGAGGGGCAGGCGTGCTGCGGCGCCCGGGGCTGCCACGGGCATTCCGGGCCGCCGCGCGACGCGACGAGGGGAGGGGTCGACGGCATGGCGGAAGCATCGCGCAGCTTTCTGCGCTCCCGGGCGGTCGGGCGGGGAGCGTCCTATCTTGTCAAGGCCGCCGTGCTGGTCGGGCTGCTGTACGCCTTTGGCCGCTATGCGGGGATGCTGCCGCCGGCCGGCGTCGCCGCGGCCTGGGCGGTGCTGAGCGCGGTCTCCTCCCTGGGTCTCGCCTATCGCCACGTGGTGAGGAAGATGATCAAGCAGCAGGCCTACTACGAGGCGGGCGGCGGGCTTGCGCGGATCAACAACGGCCGCTTCCTCTGCCTCGTCGGGTCGTTTGCGCTTTCGGCCGTTTTCATTGCGGGCTTCGTCCTCGAGGCGCCCGCGTGGGAGGCGTCCGAATGGGTTCTCGTCGCGGCGGCCGTTCCCGTGTACCCGCTTGTCTTTTTGCTCGTTTACCGGCTAATGCGGCGGCAGCTCCGCCCCGTCCATCGAATCTCGGGCGCGGTCGGGTGGAGCGTCTGGATCGCGGGGGCCTTGCTGTGCGCCGCCTACCTCGCCCTCTGCCTCGCCCAGCCTGCGGCCACGTTCGAAAGCGCGGCTGCGGCGTTCGATTCGGTGGTGCAGCCGTTCGCGGACTCCCCCTCGGCGCTCATGCGCGAGGCGGGCGTGCTCGCGGCGTTCTCCGACGGGCTCGCGGCGTATGGCGCCTCCAAGGCCGCCGAGGTCTCGGGCGCGGGATACCTCGCGATCAAGGTCGTGCTGAACGCCTCCGCCTTCTTCGGCGTCGCGAACCTGCTCGGTCTGTGCATGCTGGGCTGGTTCGAGCTGAAGCGCGTGTTCCTGCCGCTCGAGGCGGGGCCGGCCTCGGACGCGGGCACGGATATGGGCGCTGATGCGTTCGCGGCACCGGGCACGTCCGCGCCTGTCCCTGCGGCCGCCCCGGTTCCCTTGCCTGCCGCCGACGCGCCTGACGCCGGGCCAGGAGCCCCTGCCGAGCCCGCCCCCGCGGTCGTCCCCGCCCCTGCGCCCGCCCCGGCCCCCTTGCGCGCCGACGTCGCCACCTTCGTCGCGCTGCCCATCATGCTCGCCGCAGCCTTCCTCGTCGCGGACGCGATGGTCGCCCGTGCCGCGCAGACCCAGGAGTACACCGCCGCCGAGCGGTTCGTGCGCGACCAGATGGGCCTGGCCGTCTTCGTGCTCGACGGGCACTATTACGACCAGGCCGCCGTTGAAGCCCTGCTCGAGGAGGCCCGTGTCGCGTCGGCCGCCTTGTCCGAAGAGGCGGAGGCGACTCTCGTGCCGCTCATCAACGCCTCGTTCGATGCGCGCCTGGCCAACGTCGACGCGTATCTCGACTGGTACTACAGCCTCCCCGCCGACTACGAGCGCCTCGTCACCATGGTCACCGGTACCGTCGAGGACTTCATGCGTGACCAGTTCACCGCGAACATCGAAGCCGGCATCGACGACACCGCGCTTGAAGACGCCTTGCGGGACCTCGCCGAGCGAGCCGCTGCGCTCGAGGAGGACACGGCGTCGCGGCTTGCGGAGTTTGAAATCGCGGGAGTTCCCGAGTGGCTCCTTATGGAGAAGGTCCCGCTCGGGCCCGACTTCATGTCCGGCGCGCTTGAGCCAAGCGCGCGCATTCTGAGCGCGGGCGAGCGCCTGGGTCTCAGCGCGGGGATCGGCATCGTCACGGGTGCCGCGGCCAAGCACGTTGCCGAGAATCTTGCGGCCAAGGTGTCCGAGAAGCAGTTCTTCAAGGAGTTCGTCAAGAAGGTGGCGGGCAAGCTCGGCGGCCGTGCAGTGTCCACCGTCGTGGGCGGCGCCGTCGGGACGATCGGCGGCCCGCTCGGCACGGTCGTGGGCGCGGCTGCGGGAACCGCTGCCGGCATCGGGCTCGACTACGGCATGCTCAAGCTCGACGAGTGGCAGAACCGGGACTCGTACCGGGAGGAGATCGTCCAGCTTATCGAGGAGGAGCGTTCCGAGATGCTTGCGTCGGTGCAAGGCGAGCCAGAAGTGCAGGGGGAGTAGAGGCGAAGGGCGGGCCGGCGGCCCAGGGCGAACCGGCGGAGTAGGCTCCCGATAAGATGACGGGATGGGTTCGGGCGAGGTCGGCGCGGGACCTTTCGTGCCGTCGGGTGCGCCGTTCGTGACGGACGGCGCGTTTCGGTTCCCGTGCGGTTAAGCTAGAACCGGTAGAAGGCAAGGCCATGGAAAGGACGCTTTATGGGCGGATTCATGGACAGGTTGAAGGGCGGCAAGGCGCGTGCGGCAAGCGAGCGTGCCGCTGAAGAGCATGCTGCGGGCGACAAGGAGGCCATCATGATCAACGACAACGACCTCGGTGCGGTTTCCGGCGGAGTCGGCGGGACCCTCTCCCGCTGCCCTTCGTGCGGCAAGGAAGCGCTGGAGTTCAGCGGCGACCCCAACGGCTCGTGGCTCAAGCGCTGCTATTCGTGCGGCTACACCTGGAACTCCATGCAGGAGGCCGAAAAGAACCAGAGCACCGGCTCGGGTTCCTCGATGACGGGCGCGGACTGGATCGAGTCGCTCAAGAACCAGGGGCTCATCTAGCTCGGTCGGCGACGGCTGGGTGCGGCTCCGGCGGCTGCCTTTCCGTCCGCCGCCGGCCGCCCCGGCCATTCTCGCCCCGCCGCACTCGGGCAGCCTCGGTTGCTTTCGGGCCGCCCGGGCCGCTTTCGGGCTGTCCGGGTTGGTCATTTGTCGCGCAAATGCGTGTTTCAGAAAAAACGTTGGTCATTTGTCGCGCGAATGTATGCAAGTGGAAACCCCGTCATTGGGCTGGATGGAGTGCGCAAGCCGTCTACCAGGCATGTTGAGAAGGCCACCTGCGGCCTTCCGCTGTGGAAGGCTGTTTTCCGCATGCACTCGTTGGTTATTTGACCAGCACTTTTTGCAAATCACGCATTCGGCCCATTTT
>DBEYOB010000010.1:0-6448 GCA_048173955.1 Coriobacteriales bacterium | reverse complement strand
CGGCGGCGGGGCGCGCGCATGCCGACGAGGGGTCCGCGGACGCCGGGGACGCGGGCGGGGATGCCGGGGAGGACGACTCCGACGACGCCGCCCAGGACATTGTCACGGTCGACGACGAGGGCAACGTCCACATCATCAACACCTTCGAGGACATCATCGAGCAGACGGTCTACGAGCCGGTCGCGAGCTTCACGCTCCCCGTGGGGTGCACCGTGTGCGCTGACTGCGAGACGCGGGCGGTGACGGTGCAGGCCAACGCGGGCGCGCGGCCCTTCACGGTGGTCGGCTGCCTCGACTACGCCACGGGGGAGTACACGACGGTGCTGGCAAGCCCCGTGGGCGGCTCCGCCTTCGCGCCGAGCGAGGCCCGCTGCACCGAGCGCCTGATTGCCTGGGTCGAGGTCGACAACGCCACCGACGCCTGGGCGTTTTATGCGGCGCCGTTCGACGGCTCGCCCGTGGACGTGAACACGCCGGGCCTCGTCAAGCTCGGCGAGGGGGATGCCGAGTGGTCGGCGCCCCAGTTCGCCGTCTGGGAGAACAAGGTCGTCTGGCAGCTCATGCCCGACACGTCGGGCTCGCACACCATGGAATACTCCCACGCCTACCTGTGGCGCCTCGGCGACGACGCGGGCGTCGAGATCTACGAGTCGCCCGGCCGCTTCGCCTGCGCCCCCAACGTCAGCGCGGGCGTGCTGACCCTCGCCCCGCGCATCAAGCCCGACGAGGGCGTCTACTACGGCCTGGTCGCCCTCGACATGGACCGTGACATGGAGCAGGTCGACCGGCAGGAGTTCCCCGTCTCGGTGCGCCCGTTCCTCGCCACGCGCATCGGCGACAACTTCGCCTTCTCCATCGAGGCGAACTACGGCTACGGCGGTCTGCTCGGCACCATGGGGTACTACATCGGCCCGGGGGGCGGCCCCTTCTCCTACGTTGCGCGCGAGCCGTCCGCCCAGGTGAGCTATGTCGGTGGGCGTTATATTGTGAAAAGCCAGCTTTCCTATTTCGTCATCGACCTCATCGGTGAGACCTATGCGCGCATCGGTTCGGCGAGCGGGTGCGTCGACTACGGCGACTATCCCGCCACGGCGGGCACCGTGGGGCAGTTCGTGACCTACGCTGCCGTCAAGGATTCGTCCACTGGTATTCCCAATGGGGTGCTCGTGAGAATTTTTTCGCTCAGTTGAGGTACAATAATATAGCATGTTTGTGTTCATGCCCAGGGAAGCCGCCGCTTTGCGGCATCCTCGCGACTCGGATGTTCTGACGTAAAGGAGCTGCCCATGCCTCAGGAACAGCGCAGGATTCTGCTGGTTGAAGACGAGAAGGCCATCCGCGACGCCGTGACGGCGTACCTCGAGCGCGAGAAGTACTCCGTGGTGGGCGTGGGAGACGGCCAGAGCGCTGTCGAGGAGTTCGAGAAGCACCAGTTCGACCTCATCATCCTCGACCTCATGCTGCCCAAGCTCTCGGGCGAGCGCGTCTGCCGCGCCATCCGCGACACCTCCGAGGTGCCGATCATCATGCTGACCGCCAAGGGCGAGGTCGAGGACCGCATTATCGGCCTCGAGCTCGGCGCCGACGACTACCTGATCAAGCCGTTCTCGCCCCGCGAGCTCGTCGCCCGCGTGCGCGCCCTGCTGCGCCGCACCCACCTCGACGCCGAGCCCCAGCTCGAGGTCCTCGACTTCGGCGACCTCATTATCGACGTCTCCGGCCACAAGGTCGAGGTCGAGGGGCGCGAGGTCGAGCTCACCGCGTCCGAGTTCAAGCTGCTCACGACGCTCGCCCGCTACCCGGGCCGCGTCTACACGCGCATGGAGCTCGTCGAGAAGGTCCTCGGCTACGACTTCGAGGGCTACGAGCGCACCATCGACTCGCACGTCAAGAACCTGCGCGCTAAGCTCGGCGACGACCCGCGCAACCCGAAGTGGCTCTACACGGTTCACGGCGTCGGCTACCGCTTCGAGGCGCCCAAGAAGGAAGAGCCTGAGGCCAAGGACAAGGAGTAGCCCGGCCCCGGCGCCGTCCGAGAGAAACTTCCGGGGAGCAGCCTCGAGGCGAGGGAGCCCCGAGGCTGCTCTTCGCGTATTTGAGGAGGACCCGTGTCCACCGCGCGCAACGAGCATGTCGAGACGAACGCACCGGCCGCTTCCGGGCGGCCCGCCGAGGGGGCGCAGGCCTCCGTGGCGGGTTCCGCGCGCGCGGTCGCGGGCGGGGGAGCCCCCGCGGCGGAGCGTGCGTCCGCGACGACGGCGCCGGGGGAGAAGGGCGGCTCGGCCGAGCGTTCGGCGGACGCCGAGCGCACCATGAACTTCCGCCAGCGGGTGACGCTGAGCTTCGCGGTGGTTTCCGTGAGCACCACGCTGCTGTTCGTCATCGTGCTGTCGCTCGTCTGGAGCAGCCAGTTCGGCACCTACACGCGCGACAACATGGAGTTTTTGGCATCCTCGGCGGCGACCTCGCTCGCGGACGCCTACGACGCGCGCGGCTATTGGAGCTCGGGCGAGCTCGTGAACGCGGCGTCGAGCGTGGCCGCGGCCGACGGCGTGGGCATCCAGATCCTCGACGCGAACGGCGTCGTGGTGTACGACAGCACGCTCACAGGCATGGGGAAGCGCTCGGCCGGGGAGCTCGAGCTCGACATATCGCTCGCCCCGAGCGACGATGCGGCCGACGTGGTGACCCAGCCCGTCGTCGACGACGAGGGCGAGACGGTGGGCACCGTGCGGGTGTGGGTGTACGGCTCGGACGTGCTGCTCACCCAGCGCGACGAAAGCTTCCGCACGAGTTCCTTCGAGGCCATCGGCCTTGCGGGCCTGGCGTCGGTTTTGCTCTCGGTGACGATGGGGCTGATTTTCTCGCGCATGCTCACCAAGCCCGTGCGCATCATCTCGAACGCCGCGCAGCGGATCAAGGAGGGCGACCTGTCGGCGCGCTCGAACGTGCGCGGCAGCGACGACCTGGGCCAGCTGGGCACGACCTTCGACGCGATGGCCGACTCGGTGCAGCGCGACCGCGAGCTCGAGCGCCGTCTGACGTCGGACGTCGCCCACGAGCTGCGCACCCCGCTCATGTCGATCCTGGCGACCGTCGAGGCGATGCAGGACGAGGTTTTGCCCTGCGACCAGGAGCACCTCGCCCTCGTCGCGAGCGAGACCAAGCGCCTCTCGCGCCTCGTCGACAGCATGCTGCGCCTGTCGCGCCTCGAGAACGGGTCGGTGCGCCTCAAGATCGAGCCGGTCGACGCCGTGGAGTTCGTGGGCAACATCGCCCGCTCCCACATGGCGCTGCTCGAGGACGCCGGCCTGACCATGACCTTTGCGAACCGCACCGGCGCCGACTCCCTCGACGTCGAGCTCGACCGGGACACGATCACCCAGGCGGTCACCAACATCATCAGCAACGCGATGCGCTACACGCCGGCCCCCGGCGAGGTCGAGGTGGCGCTCGACAAGGCCGACGGCGAGGTGCTCATCTCGGTGCGCGACACGGGCATCGGCATCGCCAAGGAGGACATCCGCAACGTGTTCGGCCGCTTCTGGCGCGCCGAGGAGAGCCGCAACCGCGTGGCGGGCGGCCTGGGCGTCGGCTTGGCCGTGACCAAGGAGATCGTCGACCGGCATCACGGCCACATCGACGTCGAGTCGGAGCAGGGCGTGGGCACCACGTTCACCCTGCACATCCCGCTGACCCAGCCGCGCATCGACGAGGCGCCCGAGGGCGACGAGGGCGCGCGCGGCCACGCCGGGCGCACCCACGGGCACGCCGAGCGCGGGTAGCGCGGGTAGAGGGCGGCCGGCGCGGACCTACGCAGTTTTTCGTCAGCCTTGACGAGCGTGGCCGGCGCAGGTGCCGGCGGTCGTACAATAAAGAAATTCCGCATCCAACGGTGGCCCGGTTCGGTTGGGCGATCGGCCCGAGACCGGCGACGCATACGCGAGGTTTGACGAGAGGAGAACTGCCGTGTCCGAAGTTGCTCTGAGGCCCGATTCGCAAGGCAAGGTCCGCGACATCTACGATCTGGGCGATTCGCTGCTCATCGTGGCGACCGACCGCATCAGCGCGTTCGACTACATCCTCAAGGACGAGATCCCCTACAAGGGCGAGGTGCTTACCCGCATCTCGAAGTTCTGGTTCGAGAAGTTCGCCGACATGGTGCCCAACCACATGATTTCGTGCTCGGTGGCCGACCTGCCCGAGCGTTTCGCGCCCTACGCCGACTATCTGGCTGGCCGCAGCATGCTCGTGAAGAAGGCGGAGCCCATCCTTGTCGAGTGCATCGTGCGCGGCTACCTCACCGGCAGCGGCAAGAAGACCTACGACGCCGACGGCACCGTGTGCGGCATCAAGCTGCCCGAGGGCCTCACCGAGGCCTCCAAGCTCGCCGAGCCGATCTTCACCCCCTCCACCAAGGCGGCCATCGGCGACCACGACGAGAACATCAGCTACGAGCAGCTCGTGAACCTGCAGGGCGCCGAGGTGGCCGAGCAGCTGCGCGACCTGTCGCTCAAGATCTACACCGCCGCGGCCGACTATGCGGCGACGCGCGGCATCATCATCGCCGACACCAAGTTCGAGTTCGGCTACATCGACGGCAAGATCACCCTCATCGACGAGTGCATCACGCCCGACTCGAGCCGTTTCTGGCCGGCCGCCAGCTACGAGGAGGGCAAGGTCCAGCCGAGCTACGACAAGCAGTTCGTGCGCGACTGGCTCAAGGCCAACTGGGATTTCAACGGCGAGCCGCCGGCGCTTCCCGCCGATATCGTCGAGAAGACCTCCGAGAAGTACCGCGAGGCCTACTCCATTCTCACCGGTAACGTCTTCGTGCCCGAGGGAGCCCGTTAATGAGCCAGCGCAACCCGCAGAACGAACGCTACACCGTCGAGCGCGAGACCCGCGCGCCGGGGTCGACCCGGCCGTCGGCCGGTGCGGCTAAGCCTGCGAGCAAGGCGGCGGCGTCGGTGCGCATCGAGCAGAGCAAGAGCCAGATGACGCGGCGCCAGAGGGCCCTCGCCGAGCAGACCATGTCCAAGGAGGAGCGCAAGGCGCAGCGCGCCAAGGAGCGCGAGCTCGAGAACGCCATCTACACCGCCACGACGATCCTCACCAACGACGACCCCAAGTACAAGCAGCTGCGCCGCATCTGGTGGGCGCTGCTGATCACGGCCGTGGTGTTCGTCGTGCTGTCGTGGGCGACCCTGGCGACGGGCATCGGCGGCCAGGCCCTCTCGACCGTAGTGATCGTGATCGCCTACATCGGCATCATCGGCGCGCTCATCATGGACTTCACGGTGATCCGCAAGCGTCGCAACGTGTTCCGCGACAAGGTCAACGCCATGACGCGCAAGCAGGTCGACCGCATCATCGAGGACTCCTACCTCGAGCGCACGGCCGAGGAAGCCGCCAAGAAGGCGCGCAAGGAGGCCAAGAAGGCCGGCAAGTCCACGTCCGAGCAGGACGCCGCCGCCGAAGCCGCGCGCGCCGAGGTCCTCTCCGCCACCAAGGCCAAGCGCAGGGCGGAAGACGCCGCCGAGGCTGCCTCCAAGGCGGTCAAGGGTGCCAAGGGTACCAAGGGCAAGGCGGCCAAGGCCGGCAAGGGCGCCCAGGGCGCCCAGGGCGGCGGGACCACCAAGGTGAGCGTGGTGTCCGAGGACGGGTCGGCACCCACCGGTGGGGAAACGCCCGCGTCCGGTGCTGCCGACGACGCCGCTGCCACCGACGAGGCAGCCGAGGAGGCCCGCAAGGAGGCGGCCCGCAAGATCGCCCGCGAGTTCGCCGCATCCAAGGGGCGCATGTAGGGCCAAGGCTGTAGGGCGCAACCGGTCGTCCGCACCGGACGGCCATCGGCTGCGGTATACGCTGCGACGCGAGACGGCGGGGTGCGGTTGCGCATCCCGCCGTTTCTTGCTTTGGGGGCGCGGGCAAAGGGCGTGCGCAAAGTTGTGCAAGAACGACCGCGAAAATGCGCCGCAAACGGGTAAACTAGTGCTACAAGCTGATGCGACTATGCTTCACGGCCGCTGTTTGCTCGACATGCTCGATGTTTCGTGAAAGGGGTATCCCATGGAGTTCTTCGGTATGTCTATCCCGGCCCCGGCGTTCTGGGCCATCATCGTCGTCCTCATCGTCGTCGTGGTTCTGGTCATCGCCATCCCGATGTACAAGGGCTACAAGAAGGAGATGGAGAAGCCGGCCAAGAAGGGTTCCTCCAAGTCCGGCACCAAGAAGAAGTAGGTTGGATGGCATACGCCTGCCTGCGAGACAGAGCGAGCGCCCGTACCGAAAAGATGCGGGCGTTTTTTGCTGACGGCATGCAGGGGCCATCCGCAACAAACACCCGGATGGCCCCTGGGAGACTCCTAGAAGAACCGCCTCAGCTAAATCGAACTAATGGCAGGTGTAACATTCGTACACTCCCGCATGATGACATGATCCGCAC
>DBEYOB010000009.1:0-28384 GCA_048173955.1 Coriobacteriales bacterium | reverse complement strand
CCTCAACGGGGAGTCGGCGTCGCTGTCCGCCGAGGTGGCCCGCCTGCGCAGGGTCGCCTCCGACGCGGCGCGCGAGCTCGAGCGCGTCAGGTCTCAGCGCGAGGAGGCGTCCCGGCGGGCCCGGGAGGCCCGGGAGGCGTCCGAGCGCGAGGGCGCGGCCCTCGAGGACGCCGAGCGCAGGATCGCCGAGCTCGACGAGGAGCTCGGGCGCGCACAGGACGCGTTCGATGCCGCGCGGCGCGATGACCGCGCAGCCCACGACGAGGCGAGCTCCTGCCAGCTCGAGCACGCCCGCGTGCAGGAGCGCGCAGGTAGCCTCGAGAGCCGCTGCGCCCGCCTCCAGCGCGAGGTCGCCGACCTTGCGGCGGGCCTCCAGGAGAACCGCGCCCTCGTCGGGGGGCTCGAGCGCTCCTGCGCACGGCTCGACCCCCTCGCCGCGCGCTACGCCGCGCTGGGGGAGGCCGCCCGGGAGCGCGCGGCCCTGCTGCGCGAGCGCGCCGGCTCGGCGGAGCGCGACGCCGCCGCGCTCAGGAAGTCCATCGAGGCGGCTAGGGTCGCCGTGGCGGACGCCACCGTCGCCCACAACCGCTCGCTGGCCGCCTCGAACGACGTGAAGGTCGAGAAGGGCCGCCTCGACGTGCAGGTCGACAACGCCGTCAAGGCCATCTCGTCGCTCGAGGGCGTGGTGCTCGAGGAGGCCCTCCGGCTTCCGCCGCCCGAAGACCGTCCCTCCGACGAGCGCGAGCTCAAGCGCCTCGAAGGCGAGCTTGCGCAGATCGGCCCGGTCAACCAGGTCGCCTTCGAGGAGTACGAGAACCTCAAGCGCCGCGCCGACTACATCGGCGAGCAGGTCGAGGACCTCCAGCACGCGCGAGGCGACCTGACGAAGATCCTCCAGGCCATCGACCGCAAGATGAAGGCGAGCTTTCTGGAGACCTTCAAAAAGGTCAACGAGAACTTCGAGGAGATCTTCTCGATGCTCTTCCCGGGCGGCAACGGCCATCTCGAGATGACCGAGCCCGACGACCCGGCGGCGACGGGCATCGAGGTCGTGGCCCAGCCGCGCGGGAAGCGCGTCACGAAGATGTCGCTGCTCTCGGGTGGCGAGCGCTCGCTGACGGCGCTCGGCCTGCTGTTCGCCGTGTATCGCACCCGGACGGTGCCGTTCTACGTCCTCGACGAGGTTGAGGCGGCGCTCGACGATTCGAACCTCGACCGCCTGCTCGCCGCCATCGAGGTGCTGCGCACGCGCACCCAGCTGATCGTCATCAGCCACCAGCGCCGCACGATGGAGAGCGCCGACGTGCTCTACGGCGTCTCGATGCAGGCGGACGGCGTGAGCCGCGTCGTCTCGCAGAAGCTCGAGCGCGCGCTCGCCGACGCCTCGTAGCCTCCGGGGAGGGCGGCCCGCGCCGACCGCGGGGCGGTTTCGCAAGACTGTTGAGAGGATGGACCGACATGGGATGGTTTCAAAGGCTGTCAGAGGGGCTGAGCAAGACCCGCAAGAAGATCACGGGCGAGCTCAACGTCCTGTTCGAGATCGGACCGCAGGTCGGCGACGAGTTCTGGGACGACCTCGAGGCGACGCTCATCATGGCCGACATCGGCGCCGGGGCGACCGACCAGGTCGTGACGCGGCTGCGCGAAAAGTCGCAGCGCGAGGAGCTCACCGGGGTGCGCGAGGTGCGCGACGCCCTCGTCGACCTGCTCGCCGAGGCGTTCACGCCGTGCGAGGAGGACCCCTTCGACCAGAACCCCTCGTGCGTGCTGTTCGTGGGCGTCAACGGCGCCGGCAAGACCACCACGGTGGGCAAGATCGCCTCCGAGGCGAAAGACGCCGGGCGCCGCCCGATCATCGGCAGCGCCGACACCTTCCGCGCCGCCGCCATCGAGCAGCTCGAGGTCTGGGGCGAGCGCGCCGGCGTCCAGGTGGTGAAGCGCGAGCGCGGCAGCGACCCCGCCAGCGTGTGCTACGACACGATCGAGGCCGCCGAGCGCCAGGGGAGCGACCTCGTCCTCATCGACACGGCGGGCCGCCTGCACACCTCGGTCGACCTTCTGCGCGAGCTCTCCAAGGTCGTGCAGGTCACCCGCAAGCGCGCCGGCATGCCCGTCCACGTCGTGCTCGTCATCGACTCCACGACCGGCCAGAACGGCCTGTCCCAGGCGCGGGAGTTCAACAACGCCCTCGGGATCGACGGCGTCGTGATGACCAAGCTCGACGGCACCGCAAAGGGCGGCATCGCGCTCGCCGTGAGCCACGACCTCGGGCTGCCCATCCTGCGCGTGGGCGTGGGCGAGACCATCGACGACCTGAAGCCCTTCGACGCGCGCGAGTTCTCCCGCGCGCTCATCACCGGCGAGGAGGAGTAAGCCATGGCCGTGTTCGAAAGCCTTTCCAACCGCCTGCAGGACACCTTCGAGGGCCTGCGCGGCAAGGGGCGCCTCACCGAGGCCGACATCGACGCCGCGATGCGCGAGGTCCGCATGGCGCTGCTCGAGGCCGACGTCAACTTCAAGGTGGTCAAGGAGTTCGTCGCGCGCTGCAAGGAGCGCTGCCTCGCCTCCGAGGTGCTCGAGTCGCTCACCCCGGCGCAGAACGTCGTGAAGGTCGTGCTCGACGAGCTCACTGTGCTGCTCGGCTCGACCGAGAGCCGCCTGGTGCTCTCGAGCCGCATCCCCAACGTCATCATGCTCGTCGGCCTGCAGGGTTCGGGCAAGACGACGGCCGCCGCCAAGCTCGCCAACCTGCTCAAGGGGCAGGGCCACGCGCCGCTACTCGCCGCCTGCGACGTCTACCGCCCCGCAGCGGCCGACCAGCTCGCAACGCTCGGCGCCGAGCTCGGCGTCAAGGTGTACCGCGGCGACGGGGCCCATCCCGTGCAGATCGCCAAGGAGGCGATCCGCGCCGCCGTCGACGACATGCGCGACGTCGTGATCGTCGACACGGCGGGCCGCCTGCAGATCGACGAGGCGATGATGCAGGAGGCGGCGGACATCAAGGCCGCCGTGAAGCCCGACCAGATCCTCATGGTTGTGGACTCGATGACCGGCCAGGACATCGTCAACGTGGTGCAGGTCTTCGCCGAGCGCGTCGACTTCGACGGCGTCATCATGACCAAGCTCGACGGCGACTCGCGCGGCGGCGGCGCCCTGTCGGTGCGCAGCGTCACCGGCAAGCCCATCAAGTTCATCTCGACCGGCGAGAAGCCCGACGCCTTCCAGGTGTTCCACCCCGACCGCATGGCGCGGCGCATCCTGGGCATGGGCGACATGGTGTCGATCATCGAGAAGGCCCAGGCCGAGGTCGACGAGGAGCAGGCGGCCGCCGCCGAGCGCATGCTGAACCAGGGGCTGACCTTCGACGACTTCCTCGTGCAGATGCGCTCGATCAAGAAGATGGGCGGCTTCATGAGCATCCTGTCGGCGCTGCCCGGCGGCGACCGCCTCATGCAGAAGGCGGGCGGGCAGATCGACGACTCGATCATGGACAAGACCGAGGCCATCATCATGTCGATGACCAAGGAGGAGCGCTCCAAGCCCCGCATTATCAACGGCAGCCGCCGCGCCCGCATCGCCCGCGGTTCGGGCGTGGAGGTCTACGACGTCAACAACCTCATCAAACAGTTCGACCAGATGAACAAGATGATGGGCAAGATGCGCGCGATGGCCCAGCAGGGCAAGGGGAAGAAGGGCAAGAAGGGCGGCCGGGGAGGCTTCGGCGGCATGGGAGGCCTGGGCTCCATGCTCGGCGGCGGCATGAACCCCGCCGAGATGCAGCGCCTCATGCGCGAGATGATGAAGTAGCGGGCGTCTGCGCGACTCGCCGCGCGGCCCGCCTGACGGATACTGCCCGTCAATTGGACGCCGCCCGGGTACCGTTTGCCCGGGCGGCGCGTCTCCCGACGGAAATCGGGCAGTTCGTAGCAGATTTGACGGGTATGCGCGGTCGCTTTGGGCGGCGCAGGCGTAAAAGCTTGCTTGGTTTTGATTTTATATATGTAACAACCTGGGCAAACGTCGCGCATGACGAACGATGCGCGGAGACAGTGCCCGTTCGGCTTCCCCATGCGCCGTGCATACCCGGCGGATTTGCTACGCGGGCCCGATTTTAGGTCGGAAACCCGAGGGTGGAGGGGAGATCGCCTCGTCTGGTGGGATGCCGTCATTTTCGCCGCCCCCATCAACCTTTCGGCCGACCCCGCCGCGACCCGCGCCCGACGGCGCCGGGCGGGTGCGGGCCGCGTGCGCGGCGAGCCGTGCGGCTACCCCTCCTCGTCGAGCCCCCTCTGCCCCTCCTTGGCGAACTGCGCGTTGTAGAGGTCGGCGTAGAACCCGCCGGCGGCGAGCAGCTCGCCGTGGGTGCCCTGCTCCACGATGTCGCCGTCGCGGATGACCAGGATCAGGTCGGCGGAGCGGATCGTCGACAGGCGGTGCGCGATGACGAACGAGGTCCGCCCGGCCATCAGGTTGTCCATGGCCTTCTGGATGCGCTCCTCGGTGCGCGTGTCCACGCTCGAGGTCGCCTCGTCGAGGATGAGCATGCGCCGGTCTGCCAAAATGGCGCGCGCGATGGTGAGCAGCTGGCGCTGGCCCTGGCTGATGTTGCTCGCGTCCTCGTTGATCTCGGTGTCGTAGCCGTGCGGCAGCGTGCTGATGAAGTGGTGCGCGTAGGCCGCCTTCGCCGCGGCCTCGACCTCCTCGTCGGTGGCGTCGAGCTTGCCGTAGCGGATGTTCTCGCGGATGGTCCCCTTGAACAGCCACGTGTCCTGCAGCACCATGCCGAACAGGCTGCGCAGGTCGTTGCGGGCGAAGCCGCGCACGTCGTGGCCGCCGATGCGTATGGCGCCCCCGCTCACGTCGTAGAAGCGCATGAGCAGCTTCACCATCGTGGTCTTGCCGGTGCCGGTGGGACCCACGAGCGCCACCGTCTGCCCCTCGCGCACACTGGCGGAGAAGTCGCGGATGACGGTCTTGCCGGGCGTGTACCCGAAGCTCACGTGGTCGAATTCCACGTCGCAGCGCACGCCGTCGGTCGTGGCCCCGGGCTGCTCGGACGTCTCCTCGGGGGCGTCGAGGAACTCGAAGACGCGCTCGGCCGAGGCGGCCATGAGCTGCAGGATGTTCGACACCTGGGCGAGCTGGGTGATGGGCTGCGTGAAGTTCTTGACATACTGGATGAACGCCTGGATGTCGCCCACGGTGATAATGCCCCGGGCGGCGAACACGCTTCCGAGCACGGCCACGGCCACGTATCCGGCGTTGCTCACGAAGTTCATGACCGGCATCATGAGGCCCGAGAGGAACTGCGACTTCCAGCCGGCCTCGTACAGGCGCTCGTTCGCCTGTCCGAATGCGGCGACGGCGCGCCCCTCCTGGCAGAACGCCCGCACCACGTTCTGGCCGGAGAACGTCTCCTCGACCTGGCCGTTGATGGCGCCCAGCATGGCCTGCTGCTGGCGGAAGTACTTCTGGGAGCGTTTGACGATGACGCCCACCAGAACCAGCGACACCGGTACGATCACCAGCGTCACCAGCGTCATGAGCGGGTTGATCGTCAGCATCATGACGAGCACGCCGACGATCGTGGCGCTGCTGGTGATGAGCTGGGTGACGCCCTGGTTGAGGCTCTGGCCCAGCGAGTCCACGTCGTTGGTGATGCGCGAGAGCGTGTCGCCGACCGAGGTGGACTCGAAGTAGCCCATGGGCACACGGTCTATCTTCTCGGCGATCTCGCGGCGCAGCTGGTAGCACATGCGCTGCGAGACCGAGGACATCGTCCATCCCTGGACGAACGAGCATGCGGCGCTCACGGCGTAGAGCGCCAGCGTGGCGAGCAGGATGCCGCCGACCGCGCCGAAGTCGATGCCGCCGGTCCCGGCGATCTTGGCCGCCATGCCCTCGAACAGCTCGGTGGTGGCCTGCGAGAGGACCTTGGGCCCGATGATGCTGAACACCGTGGAGCCCACGGCGAACACGATGGCGACGGCGAACGGCGCCTTGAAGCGCCCCATGAACGACAGCAGCCGCTTTGAGGTGCCCTTGAAGTCCTTTGCCTTGACGCCGGCCATTCCCATGCCGGGCCCGTGGCCCATGCCCATGCCGTGCGGCCTGCGCGGGGGCATGCCGGCGCCTGGTTCGCCGTGCGCGTCGGAACCGGCATGCGACACAGGTGCGGTCGCGCGACCGTCGCGGATATCGCGGCTGCCTGCGCGCCTCGCACCTGCGGCGCGCATCTTGTCGTTGGGGCTCATCGTGCGCCACCTCCCCTCAGCTCGTCCTCCGACAGTTGCGAGTAGGCGATCTCGCGGTATTCCTCGCAGCTCTCCATAAGCTGCGCGTGCGTGCCCCTGCCCACCATGCGGCCGTCGTCGAGCACGACAATCTGGTCGGCATCGAGCACGGTCGAGATGCGCTGCGCCACGATGATGACCGTGCGGTCGGTCGTCTCGAGGGCGAGCGCCCGGCGCAGCGCGGCGTCAGTCTTGTAGTCCAGCGCCGAGAAACTGTCGTCGAACAGCAGCACGCGGGCGTCGGTCGCCAGGGCGCGGGCGATGCACAGACGCTGCCGCTGCCCGCCCGAGACGTTGGTGCCGCCCTGGGCGATGGGTGCGCCGTAGCCCTCGGGCTTCTCCTCGATGAAGCCGTCGGCCTGCGCCGTCCGCGCAGCGCGCTCGATGCGGTCTTCTTCCATGTCCTGGTCGCTGTAGGCTATGTTGCTGGCGATGGTGCCCGAGAACAGGAACGCCTGCTGGGGCACGTAGGCCACCGTCGAGCGCAGCTTGTGCTGGGTGAGATCGCGCACGTCCACGCCGTCGATGGAAACCGAGCCCCCCGTCACGTCGTAGAAGCGCTCGATCAGCTTGACCAGGGTCGACTTGCCCGATCCGGTCGATCCCACGATGGCGCAGGTCGTCCCGGGCTCAACCGTGAAGCTGATGTGCTCGAGGGCCGCCTCGGGCTGCCGGGCGTCGTGCCGGGCCGCATCCGGCGCCCGGTCGCTTCCGGTGCCCCTGGCAGCGCCCCTTCCGGAGGCCTTGCCCTCGGTCTGCCCGCTTGCCTCCGTGTCGGGGTAGGCAAACGTCACGTCGTCGAACGCGACCGCGGCGCCGCCGGCGGCGGGGAGTTCCGCGTCGCGGGGTGCCGCGGGGTCGTGGATGCTCGACGCGCAGGAGAGCACCTCGTCGATGCGCTCGGCGGCGACGTTGGCGCGGGGGAGCATGATGGACATCATGCCGATGATGAGGAACGACATGATGACCACCATCGAGTAGGTGATGAACGCGATCATGTCGCCGGTCTGGATGGCGCCCTGGTCGATTGCATGGCCGCCCACCCACACGATGAGCACGCTCACGGCGTTCATGATGAGCATGATCGCGGGCGTCATGAACGTCATGACGCGGTTGGTGAACAGCTGGGTGCGCATCAGGGTGCCGTTCGCGTCGTCGAAGCGCTTGGCCTCGAACTCCTGCCGGTCGAACGCGCGGATGACGGGCAGGCCGGTGAGTATCTCGCGGGCCACCAGGTTCACGCGGTCGATGAGCTTCTGCATGATTTTGAACTTCGGCATGGCGACCGCCATGAGGATGCCGATCAGGACGAACAGGCACGCCACGGCCAGCACGATGACCCAGCCCATGGAAACGTCGGTGGTGGACACCATGACGATGCCGCCGATCGCCAGGATGGGCGCGTAAAGCACCATGCGCAGCACCATGACCGTCACCATCTGGATCTGCTGGACGTCGTTGGTACCGCGCGTGATGAGCGAGGCGGCCGAGAAGCGCTGGACCTCGGCGTCGGAGAACCCGACGACGCGCTCGAACAGCCGCCCGCGCAGCGTGCGGCCGATCTTGGCGGCGGTGCGCGAGGCGATGTAGCCCGCGAGGATCGTGGCCGCCATGCCCAGGGCGGCGAGTCCCAGCATCAGGGCGCCCGTGCGCAGCAGGTAGCGCATCTGCAGCCCCTCGAGGTCGTAGCCGACCAACTCGTACTCCGCCTTCGCAGCGGCGATGGCCTGCTGCTCGAGCAGGGCTTCGCTCAGCGACCCGCCTGACCCGTCCTGCCCGTCGGCACCCCTGCCCACGGCCTCGTCGAGCGCCTGGGAGATGTCGTCCTTGGTGACGGCGCCGGCCTGGTAGGCCTGCTGGATTCGGGCGAGGTCGAACCCCTCGATTTGGTCGGCGTAGTGGACCGCCGCCAGCGGCAGAGCCACCGCCTCGTCGAGGGCGCCGATGTCGCGGCGCGCCCCGTCCTGCAGATGGTAGTTCCCATCGTCCCCTTGCGCGTAGGCGCCGCGAATGAGCCCCTCGTCGTCGGCAGGCGCCATCATGCAGACGGCCTCGAACGTCTCGGCGCTCATCTCGTCGACGGCGACGTGCTCGATGCCCGACTGCTGGATGCCCACGTCGACGATGTCCGAGGTATAGTGCGGAAGCGACAGGTCGGTGAACGCCTGCACCACCAGCAGGCACACGATGAGCGCCACCGCCGCGGGGGCGATTTTCAGGTAGCGCAGGATCCTCATGCCCGCTCCTCTCCCAGGTCGGCCCCGTCCGCGCCGCGGCTCCCCGTCAGAAAAGCGACCATGCGCCCGAACACGCGCAAAAGCGTCCGGGCGTCGTCTTCGCCGAGGTAGGCGAACAGCTCCCTGAAGCGAGCGTCGAGCGCGGACTCTCCCTCGTCGGCCAGGCGGCGCCCCTCGTCGGTCAGGTCGAGCACCACCCCGCGGGAGTCCGTCCCCAGGCGCCTGCGCGCCACGTAACCCTTGCGCTCGAGCGACCTGAGCGTCTGCGAGAGGGCGCTGGGGGTGGAGTCGATGAAGCGGGCGATCTTGCTGGGCCGCGCCTCGATTCCGTGGCGGAGCGCGTGGGACAGGGCGATCACCACGTCGGTCTCGGCCGCGGTGAGGCCGCCGAGGTCGACCGGGGGGATGCGATGACCCCTCGCGATGAGGCGGAACCCGTCGTGCAGCTCGCGCTTGAACCGCTCGTACGCCTCGTCGCCGCAGTCCGGAGCCGCGGGGCCCGCCGACGGGCCCGATGTGCTTTCGGCCATGCGCGCCCTCCTTCCTGCTGGCATCTAAGTGTTTAGATGCTAAACATTATACGTACTAAACTAGTACGGACCCGAGAGTTCCCGCTCTGCACGGCCCGTACAAAGGGCGCAAAACGGCGCCCCGCCGTGCGCTCGGCACGGGCGGGGCGCCGCGGGAAGGGGAGGCCTTGGGGCCTCGCCCGCGCGCTCTTGGCGGGGTCTAGTCGTCCGACGGGGCGGGACGGTCGGCCGCAGGGCTTTCCTGGCCGCCCTGGGCGCTCCTGAGCGTCCTCTCGTTGAGGTCGGCCGGGGCGTCCTCGAGTATCTTCATGAACTCGTCGCCGGTGATGCTCTCCTTGCGCACGAGGTAGCCGGCGATCTCGTGGAGCTTGAACTTGTTCTCGCGCAGGATGCGCAGCGCCTTGTCGTGCGCGGCGCCCACGATGCGCATGACCTCGGCGTCGACCTTCTCTGCCGTGCCGTCGCTGCAGGTGAGGGAGGTGTCGCCGCCCAGATAGCGGCTCTGCACCGTCCCGAGCGTCACCATGCCGAACTCCTTGCTCATGCCGAAGCGCGTCACCATGTTGCGGGCGAGCTTGGTCGCCTGCTCGATGTCGTTCGCCGCTCCGGTCGTGGCCGTGTCGAACACGAGCTCCTCCGCGGCGCGGCCGCCGCACAGGGTGGCGAGCTTGTCGAGCGCCTCGGCCTCGGTGGTCAGGAAGTGCTCGTCCTCGTCGACCTGCATCGTGTAGCCCAGCGCGCCCGAGGTACGCGGCACGATCGTAATCTTGGTGACGGGCGCGGAGTTCGACTGCTTGGCGGCGACCAGGGCGTGGCCGACCTCGTGGTAGGCCACCATCTTCTTCTCCTTGTCGGAGAGCACCATGCTCTTGCGCTGCTGGCCGGCGATGACGACCTCGACCGACTCCTGCAGGTCCTCCTGGACGACGCCCTTGCGGCCCTCGCGCACCGCCCGCAGCGCCGCCTCGTTCACGATGTTCGCCAGATCGGCGCCCGAGGCCCCCGACGTGGCGCGCGCGATGGCGCCGAAGTCGATCGCGCCGGCCATCTTGACGTTCTTGGCGTGGAGCTTGAGGATCGAGGTGCGGCCGTTGAGGTCGGGGAGCTCGACGGGGATGCGGCGGTCGAAGCGGCCCGGGCGCAAAAGGGCCGGGTCGAGCGTCTCGGGGCGGTTGGTGGCGCCGAGCACGACGATGCCCTTGTGGTTGTCGAAGCCGTCCATCTCGGTGAGCAGCTGGTTGAGCGTCTGCTCGCGCTCGTCGTTGCTCGTGAAGCCCGCCGTGTCGCGGCGCTTGCCGATGGTGTCGATCTCGTCGATGAAGACGATGCAGGGGGCCTTCTCCTTGGCCTGCTTGAACAGGTCGCGCACCTTGGCGGCGCCGCGGCCGACGAACATCTCGACGAACTCGGAGCCCGAGATCGAGAAGAACGGGACGCGGGCCTCGCCCGCCACGGCCTTGGCGAGCAGCGTCTTGCCCGTGCCGGGAGGCCCGACGAGCAGGGCGCCGCGCGGGAGCTTCGCGCCGATCTCCTCGTATCGCTCGGGGCGGTCGAGGAAGTCGACGATCTCGGTCAGCGCCTCCTTGGCCTCGTCCTGGCCGGCGACGTCCTCGAAGGTCACGCCGGTCTCCTTCTCCGCGACGATCTTCGCCCCCGAGCGGCCCAGACCCTGGCCGAACCCGCCGAAGCTCATCGAGGGGTTGTCGTCGCCGAGCTGCTTCTTGAGCTTGCGGTTGATCCACCAGCCGGCGCCGATGAAGATGAGCAGGGGCAAAAAGAGCGTGAGCAGGTAGACGAGCATCGCGCCGTTGCCCGACTGCTCGATGGTGGTCGAAGCCGTGGCGCCGGACTCCTCGAGGCGCGTCAGCAGGCTGTCGTCGTTGGGCCAGTAGGTCGTGGTGTAGTAGGCGACCGCGCCGTCCTCCGCCTCAGTGCTGAAGGTGAGCGCGCCGGTGCTCAGGTTGTAGTTGAACTCGTCGACCTCGCCGGCGTCCACCATCTCGAGCATCTGGGTGTAGGGCACCTCGGTCACCTTCGGCTGGGTGAGCTGGGGTGCGAGGATGGTGTTGAGGAGCACGATGACGAGCACGCCCACGATGACGTAGGCGATCATGGTGCGGCGTTTCTTGCTCTCGTCCATATTCAAGGGGCATGTTCCTTTCGCGGCCATGCTGCGCGCCGTCCGCGCGTGCACTATATTTGGTTAGATATTCCCAGGCGGTAAAGGCGGGGCGCCGCGAAGTCGGCCCTTCGCAGTAACTACGTAAATCGCGCGCCGGCGGAGGTGCCGCGCGGGCGCGGGGAGGAGGGCCGGGAGGATGGCCGAACGTGCGGTGGTTCCCCGGGGGGCGGTCTTCGACTGCGACGGGACCCTGATGGACACGATGGGCCTGTGGATCGCCGTGGAGGACGAGCTCGCCGCGCGCGCGGGGCACCGGCTCACCGACGGCGAGGTGGCGGCGCTGCGCTCCTACACGCTCGAGGAGTCCGCGGCGTTCTTCCACGACCGGCTCGGCCTGTGCGCCTCGCGGCGCGCGGTGTCCGACCTGATCGTCGAGCGGCTCGTCCACCACTACGCCACGCAGGCGCGCCTGCGGCCCGGCGTCTTCGAGTTCGTTCGCCGCCTCGACGAGGCGGGCGTGCCGTGCGCGGTCGCCTCGTCGAGCCCCCACAGCATGCTCGACCCCGGCCTGGCCTGCACGGGCCTGGCCCCCTACATCCGCGCCGTGGTCTCGACCGACGACGTGGGGGTCTCGAAGCGCGAGCCGACCGCCTACGACCGTGCCCGCGAGCTCATCGGCGGCTCGGCGCGCTCCGAGACGTGGGTCTTCGAGGACGCGGTCTACGCGCTCAGGACGGCCGCCCGCGCCGGCTACCGGACGGTCGGCGTGTGGGACCGCGACGACTCGGGGACGCTCGCCGAGCTCGCGGACGTCGCCGACGTGGCGGTCCGCGGCTGGGGGGAGCTCGACGCCGGGCGCTTCCTCGCCGGCGGCTATGCGGCGGGCGCCCGCGGGATGTGAGCAGCGGGGCGCGCACGGGCGGTTCCGACACAGACGGCCCGGCTTGCCGGGCGTTCGAACGAAGGGAGAAGAGGGCGGTGCAGTTTTTGGGCGACAACGCGCGCTTCGGCGCGGAGACCGTCGAGCTGACGGGGGAGCGGTCGGTGGGGGCTGCCGTCGAGGAGTCGGACGCGTTCCCCTTCGGCGTGCGCGGCCTGCTGCCGGTGGTCACCGCGCGCAGGAAGAAGGGCGGCTTCAAGACGGTCTACGCGTTCCCGCTCCCCGAGGGCGAGCTGGGGGAGGATGGGGAGGGGGACGGCGGCGCGGGCCTCGCGCGCGAGCTGCGCGCCGCCGCCGACTTCGTGAACGTGCTGCTCGCCGAGGCGGCGGAGCTGTCGGGCCACCCGTTCGGCGCCGTCGGCGCCGTGTGGGGAGGGATTCCCGAGCGGGGCTACAGCTTCACGCGTGTGGAGGAGCTGCCCTCCGACGATCCCGGCGCCACGCCCATCCACCTGCGCCTCGAGACCTCCGACGTCCCCGGCGAGTCCAACACGCTGAGCGCCGTGCTGCAGTACGACGCGCGGGGCTACCTCTGCCACGCGCTGCTGACCGAGTTCGGCGAGGGCGGCCGCGCCTGCCGCGTCACGGCCTCTCTGGACTTCGGCAGCGGCGACGTCGTGGTCCAGCGGGTCGTCGAGTCGGCGCCGGGGGAGGAGCCCGTCGAGCTGTACTTCCGCCGCCACGCCTTTCGGGATCGCGACGGCTGGCGCGACCGCCGGTAGGGCGTGCCCGGAGCGCGCCCCCGTGTGGAAAGATGGCGCCCGCCGCCCCCGCCGCGCACAGCGCTCCCCGCGGCGTGCTACCCTATGCCCCAAAGCTGTGATGGGGACGAGTAGCGCGGGGCGCGCGGCCACGAGAGAGCGGGGACGGTGGGAGCCCGCGGCCGCGTCCGTGCGAAGATCACCCCGGAGCCGCGGCCCGAACGGGCGCCCGCGCGGCGGGCGCGCACTCCCAGTAGGCGTCGCCGGAAGCGGCCTCCGTCAAGGCCGGCCGAGTACGCGGACGTCCGCTCGCTGGGTGGTTTACAAACGAAGTCACCGCCCCTGCCCGGGGCATGCAGGCGCTTCGTCCCAGCAAAACGGGACGGGGCGCCTTTTTGCGCGCTCCGGAAGAGACAGGAAGGACCAGGCAGGTGGCAAACGACTACAAGGGCACGATGAACCTTCCCCAGACCGGCTTCCCGATGCGCGCGGGCCTCGCCAAGAGCGAGCCCGAGCGCCTGGCGCGCTGGGAGCAGGAGGGCGTCTACGAGCTGGCGCTCAAGAAGAACGAGGGGCACGACAAGTTCGTCCTGCACGACGGCCCGCCCTATGCGAACGGCCCCATCCACATCGGCCACGCGATGAACAAGATCTCGAAGGACATCATCAACCGCTACTGGACGATGCGGGGCCGCTACGCCCCCTACGTCCCCGGTTGGGACTGCCACGGCCAGCCCATCGAGCACAAGGTCGAGGAGAAGCTCGGGACGGCGAAGTTCAACGAGACCCCCACGGCCGAGATCCGCGCGCTGTGCCAGCAGTTCGCGGTCGAGAACATCGACCTGCAGCGCGCCGGCTTCAAACGCCTCGGCGTCCTGGGCGACTGGGACCACCCCTACCTCACCCTCTACCACGAGCACGACGCCGCCGACATCGAGGTCTTCAAGGAGATCTTCGACAAGGGGGCCATCTACCGCGGCCGCAAGCCGGTCCACTGGTGCAAGCACTGCCACACCGCCCTCTCCGAAGCCGAGATCGAGTATGCCGACGAGGTGAGCCCCTCCATCTACGTGCGCTTCGAGCTCGTCGGGAAGCCCGCGGGGCTCGAGGCGTTCGACGGGCCGGCCGACGTGGTCATCTGGACCACGACCCCCTGGACGCTGCCGGCCAACGCGGGCGTGACGCTCAAACCCGACGCCCCCTACGTCGCCGTAGCCCACGACGGCCGCGCCGAGATCGTGGCGCGCGACCGCGTGGAGGCCGTCTGCGCCGCCGCCGGCTGGGAGCCCGCGCTCGTCGAGGGCTTCGAGGCGAGCGGCGAGGAGCTCGAAGGCCTTGCGTACCGCCACCCGATCTTCCCGGAGGAGACGGGCCGCTTCATCTGCGCCGACTTCGTCACGATGGACGACGGCACCGGCATCGTCCACACCGCGCCCGGCCACGGCGTCGACGACTACAACGCCGGCTGCCGATTCGGCCTGCCCATCACCATGCCCGTCGACGACGACGGGCGCTTCTACTCCGGCGAGGGCCTGGGCACGGGCGGCCCCTTCTCGGGGATGGACACCGACGAGGCGAACCCCAAGATCATCGCCTGGCTCCAGGAGCGCGGGACGCTCGTGGCGCGCCGCGACATCAACCACTCCTACCCCCACTGCTGGCGCTGCAAGCGCCCCACGATCTTCCGCGCCACCGACCAGTGGTTCGTCTCGATGGACGCGACGGGCCTGCGCGCCGCGGCGCTCGACGCCATCGAGAACGACGTCGCCTGGTATCCCGCCCACGCGAGCAAGCGCATCGGCTCGATGGTCGAGGGCCGTCCCGACTGGTGCATCTCGCGCCAGCGCAACTGGGGCGTGCCGATCCCGAGCTATACGTGCGCCGACTGCGGCGAGAAGGTCATGAACGACGCCACGCTTGACGCGGTCATCGCCCTGTTCAGGGAGAAGGGCTCCGACGCCTGGTTCACCGACGAGCCCGCGGACTACCTGGGCGAGGCGTGCGTCTGCCCCTCGTGCGGCGGCCGTAACCTCAAGGCCGACTCCGACATCCTCGACGTGTGGTGGGACTCGGGCGTCTCCTGGGACGCCGTGTGCCGCACCCGCCCCGAGCTCACCTATCCCGCCGACATGTATCTCGAGGGCTCCGACCAGCACCGCGGCTGGTTCCAGAGCTCGCTGCTCACGAGCGTCGGCGCGTTCGGCAAGCCCCCGTACCGCGCGGTGGTGAGCCAGGGCTTCACGCTCGACGGCCAGGGCCGGAAGATGTCCAAGTCCCTGGGCAACGTCATCGACCCCAACAAGGTCTGCGACGAGATGGGTGCCGACATCATCCGCCTGTGGGTCGCCTCGGTCGACACGTCGACCGACGTCTCGATCGACCACGAGATCCTCAAGCGCACGAGCGACGCCTACCGCCGCTTCCGCAACACCTTCAGGTTCCTGCTCTCCGAGCTTTACGACTTCGACCCGGCCGTCGACGCGCTCGCGGTGGGAGACCTCGTGCCGGTCGACCGCATCGCCCTCGCGCGCATGTGCGAGGTCCACGCCAAAGTCGAGGAGGCCTATGCGGGCTACCGCTTCAACGGCGTGTACCGCGCGCTCTACGACTACGTGGTCACCGAGCTGTCGAACGTGTATCTCGACGTGGTGAAGGACCGCACCTACTGCGGCGCGCCTGCGTCGCGCGAGCGCCGCAGCGCCCAGACCGTGCTCGCGCACATCCTTGACATGCTGCTGCGCGACCTTCAGCCGATCCTCGCGTTCACCTGCGACGAGGTCTTCGGCTACCTGCCCGCGTCGATGCGCTGCGGCCAGCGCTTCGCCGCGCTGCTCGACTGGTACCGCCCGCCGATGGGGTCGGACGAGGCGAAGGGGCTGATGCCGGCGTGGGACGCCGCGATCGCCGTGCGCGACGTCGTGACGAAGGCGCTCGAAGAGGCGCGCAACGCCAAGCTGATCGGCAAGAGCCAGGAGGCGGCCGTATCGGTGCGCGCGCCGCGCGAGGTCGCCGCGGCCCTCGCGTCGTCCGGCGTCGACATGGCCGAGCTGTGCATCGTCGCCTCGGTCGAGCTGTCGGCCGACGACGTCGACGAGGTCTCGTGCGAGGTTGCGGTCGCCCCGGGCGACAAGTGCCCGCGATGCTGGAACATCCGCGAGCTCGGCGCGGACGGCCTGTGCGCGCGCTGCCGCGACGCCCTGGCCGCCGCGGGGGAGTAGCCCGCCGTGGCGCGGTCCCAGGCGGTGCGCCCCGCGGGCCGCGGCAGGCGCATCGCCCTGTTCTTCGCGGCCTTCGTCGTTGTCGTCACGGTCGACCAGGCGACGAAGGCCCTGATGCGCCGGCTGCTGGCGGAGGGTCCCGTGACGCTCGTCCCGGGCGTGATGGACCTCAGCCTCGTGCTGAACCGGGGCGCCGCGTTCGGGATGGGCGAGGGCGGCGCATGGCTTTTCGCCGCCCTCGCGGCGCTCATCGCCTGCGCCTGCGCGGCCTACGTCGTCTGCGGCCGCCCGGGCGCCGCCCTCACGGTCGCCCTCGGCGCGGTCGCGGGCGGCGGCGTCGGCAACATGATCGACCGCCTCGCGCAGGGCGCCGTCACCGACTTCTTCCGGACCACCTTCGTGGACTTCCCCGTTTTCAACGTCGCCGACATCGCCATCACGTGCGGTTTCGTCGTCGCGTTCGTGCTGTACTGGCGCCAGGACGCCGCCCGCGGAGGAGCCGACCCCGACGAGGGGGAGGCCGCCGGCGCGGGACGGGCGACCGGGAGAGGAGGGGATTCGTGAGCCACACGTATCGCGTGCTGGTCGGAACGGAGGGCGACGGGGAGCGGCTCGACGCGTTCCTCGGGTCGCTCTCGGCGTTCGAGAGCCGCTCCGCCGCCGTCAGGCTCATCGAGGCGGGCTCGGTGCGCGTCAACGGCGAGACCGTCGCCTCGAAGAAGCATGCGCTTTCCGAGGGGGACCGCATCGAGGCCGACCTGCCCGAAACGCCCGAAGACCGCGCCGTGCTCGTCCCCGAGCGCATACCGCTCGACATCCGCTACGAGGACGAGCACCTCATCGTGCTGTCGAAGCAGCGGGGGCTGGTGTGCCACCCCTCGCCGGGACACCCGTCGCACACCCTCGCCAACGCGCTCGTCGCGCACTGCGGCATCGAGCACCTCGGCACGCTGCAGGGCGACGACCGGCCCGGCATCGTGCACCGGCTCGACATGGACACCACGGGCCTCATGCTGGCGGCGAAGGACGACGAGACCCAGGGCGCCCTGCAGGAGGCC
This sequence comes from Coriobacteriales bacterium, assembly GCA_048173955.1. Taxonomy (GTDB): domain Bacteria; phylum Actinomycetota; class Coriobacteriia; order Coriobacteriales; family UMGS124; genus CAZUFB01. Next base: position 11,285 of record DBEYOB010000009.1, on the reverse strand, counting down.
ATCCGCCTGCGCTCGGTCGACCGGCGCTACGTGACGCTCGTGCACGGCTACATCGCCCCCGACACCGGCCTGGTCGACGCCCCCATCGCCCGCTCGTCGCGCGACCGGCTGCGCATGGCCGTCAGCGAGGACCCCGCCGCCCGGCAGTCCGTCACGACCTTCTCGGTGCTCGAGCGCTTCGAGGCGGGGAGGCGCGACGACGGCTACACGCTGCTCGAGTGCAAGCTGTTCACCGGGCGCACACATCAGATCCGCGTCCACATGGCCTACATCCACCACCCCGTCGTCGGCGACCAGCTCTACGGCAGGAGGGACGCCGCGCGCGACCGGGGGCTCGACCGGCAGTTCCTCCACTCGTGGAGCCTCGCCTTCGACCATCCGGCGACGGGGGCGCCTATGGAATTCGTCGATCCTCCGACATGGGAGCTGTGCGAAGTCCTAGAATCGCTTGAAGGCGCGTCCATGGGCCGCACGGCCCGGGGGCGCGAGGTGCTCGGGCGCCTGGAGGAGGAGCTGGAGCTGCGCGAGCGCGGCTGGTGACCGATACGACGCCGCCCCCTGCGAGGGAGGTCGGCCTGCTGACGAGGTTGTGTCCCGCATGGAGCTGTCCCCGATCGTGATCTTCAACCTGGCGATCCTGGCGTTCTTCGTCGTCGCCTTCTTCTACCAGTTCGTCTACATCTTCGTGGTGTTCCGCTACCGGCATGCGCCCTATCGCGAGGCGAAGTCCCTGCACACCTACGGCTTCGTGATCTGCGCGCACAACGAGGGGGCGGTCATCGGGGAGCTCATCCGCTCGATGAAGGCGCAGGACTACCCCTCGGAGCTCGTCGACGTGTTCGTCTTCTGCGACAACTGCACCGACGACACCGCCCAGGTCGCCCGCGACGCGGGGGCGGTCGTCTACGAGCGCCCGGGAGGGGGCCAGAAGGGCAAGAGCTGGGTCATGGACTTCGGCCTGCGGTGCGTGCTGCGCGACTACCCCGGCCGCCACGACGCCTTCATCGTGTTCGACGCCGACAACGTGATCACCCGCGACTACGTCCGCGAGATGAACAACGTCTTCGACTCGGGCGACTTCGCCGCCATCACCAGCTACCGCAACTCGAAGAACTTCGACTCGAGCTGGATCAGCCGCGGCTACGGCACGTGGTTCATGCGCGAGGCGACCTACCTCAACAACGCCCGCATGATCCTGGGCACGTCGTGCGCCATCTCGGGGACGGGCTACCTGATCTCGGCGGACCTCGTCCGCCGCATGCGGGGCTGGGACTTCCACCTGCTGACCGAGGACATCCAGTTCTCCGTGTTCTGCGCCGTCAACGGCTACCGCATCGGCTACGCGCACCGCGCGATGTTCTACGACGAGCAGCCGGTGACCTTCGCCGCCTCCTGGAAGCAGCGCATGCGCTGGACGAAGGGCTTCTACCAGGTGTTCGCGAAGTACGGCGGGTCCCTGGCGCGCAGCTGGTTCCACGGCGCCCCGAGGGGGGGCGCCGCCGGCAGGCCCGCCCGCCGCAGGGGAGGGTTCGCCGCCTACGACATGCTGATGACCATCGCGCCCGCCATGATCCTGACGCTGGTCTCGGCGGCCGTCAACGGCCTCTACCTGCTTGTCGGCCTGCTGTTCCCCGAGATCATCTCGAACGCCGAGGTCAGGATGTGCCTCGGCTCGTTCTGCATGACCTTCGTGAGCTTCTACGTCACGTTCTTCCTGCTCGCCGTCCTCACCTGCGCCACCGAGCGCAAGAACATCCACGCGACGCGGGCCCACGTGGTCATGAACCTGTTCACCTTCCCGGTGTTCATGCTGAGCTACGTGCCCATCGCCCTGGTCGCCGCGGTCAAGAAGGTCGACTGGATCCCCACCAGGCACACCATCTCCAAGTCCATCGACGACCTGACATCGGAGTGACGCCATGTCCCACCGCACCGGAGTCCTGCTCGTGGCGACCGGGTCGCCCGAGGCGCCCGAGGAGGGCGCGGTCAGAGCCTACCTGCGCCGCTTTCTGGGCGACCGCCGCATCGTCGACCTTCCCCGCTGGCAGTGGCTGCCCATCCTGCACCTGTTCATCCTCCCCAGGCGCCCGGCCCGCTCGGCCGAGCGCTACGCCTCCGTCTGGCTCCCCGAGGGGTCGCCGCTCGCCGTGGGCACCTCCCGCCAGGCCGCGGCGCTGCGCGGGCTGCTCGACGGCGACGGCCGCGGCGACGTCGAGGTGGCGTGGTGCTGCCTCTACAGCGCCCCGGAGCTTCCCGACGCGCTGGCCGAGCTGCTCGACGCGCGGTCGTGCGACCGGCTCGTCGTGCTGCCGCTGTACCCCCAGTACGCCTCGGTCACCAACGGGGCGATAGCCCAGGCGGTGCTCGAGGCGCTCGCGCGCCGCGTCCGCATCCCGTCGGTCGACTTCGTCGACTCGTTCTGCGACGAGCCGGGCTACCTCGACGCCCTGGCCGACTCGGTGCGCCGCAGCGGCTGGTCGTGGGCGGACGACGGGCGCCACGCGCTCGTGTTCACGTTTCACTCGACCCTGCAGAAGGACGTCGACGCGGGCGACGTCTACCGCGACCAGGTCGAGCGCACCGCCCGCGGGGTCGCCCGCCGTCTGGGCGTCCCCGAGGGCTCGTGGCGCATCGGCTTCCAGTCGGTGTTCGACAAGCGCCCGTGGCTGGGGCCACTGACCTGCGAGGACGTGATTCCCGAACTCGCTGCGGCCGGCGTGACCGATTTGGCGGTCGTCGCCCCCGGCTTCGCATGCGAGTGCCTCGAGACCCACTTCGACGTCGACGTCGAGCAGCGCGAGGCGTTCGAACGCCTCGTACCCGACGGGCGCTTCACCTACGTCCCCTGCCTGGGGGACGACCCGGCGTTCATGCGCGCCGTCGCCGACGTCGTGGAGCGCCGCCTGACCTAGGCGTATAATGGGCTCGCTTCGGACATCGTCGTCGAAAGGACGCGCCATGGGCTTCACCATCCTCACCGACACGAGCTGCAACCTGCCGCAGGAGCTCGTGGACGCCTACGGCCTCGCGCTGATCCCGCTGCGCTATTTCCTCGACGGCGAGGAGCACACGAGCTACACCGACGGCAGGCAGGCCGACTTCAAGGCGTTCTACGAGGCCATGCGCTCGGGCAAGGTCGTCACCACGACGCTCGCGAGCCAGGTCGAGGCCGCCGCGGTCGCGGAGGCGTGCGCCCAGGCGGGGCAGGACCTGCTCTACATAGGGTTCTCCTCGGGGCTGTCGGGGACGTTCGACGCGTGCTCGCGCGCCGTCGCCGAGGTCGCCGCGCGCCACCCCGAGCGCAGGATGCGCTCGGTCGACTCGCTCGCCGCGAGCGCGGGCCAGGGCCTGCTCATCACCTACGTCGCGCGCATGCGCGACGGGGGCGCGTCCGTGGACGAGTGCGCCGACTGGGCGGAGGGGCACCGCCTCAACATATGCCACTGGTTCACGGTGGACGACCTCATGTTCCTCAAGCGCGGCGGCAGGGTCTCCGCGGTCTCCGCGGTGTTCGGCACCGCGCTGTCGATCAAGCCCGTCATGCACATGGACGAGGCGGGCACCCTCAAGGTCGTCGACAAGGTCCGCGGCCGCCGCAAGGCCATCGCCGCCCTGGCCGACAACTTCGGCAGGTCCCTCGCGTGCATGCCCGCCTCCGAGCAGACGGTCTACATCTCGCACGGCGACTGCCTCGAGGACGCGCGCGAGCTCGCCGGCATGCTCGTCGAGCGCTACGGGGCGCCCGAGCCGCTGATCACCTACGTCGACCCGGTCATCGGCGCCCATTCGGGCCCGGGCACGCTCGCGCTGTTCTACTACGACGCCGTCGAGAACCGCTAGGGGCCGGGGCGCGGCGGGCGCGCCCGCGACGGCGGTCGGCAACGTGGAGATGAGGTAAGCGGTGCCGCTCGCACCGCCGGGACCGGCGTTTATGCAGTACCATGGACCGAATACTGTTGAGATGCGACGGAACATGAGAAAGGATTGGGAATGGCCTATTACTATCCCGAAGCTGCCCACACCTTCAGCGAGTACCTGCTCGTGCCGGGCTACACCTCCTCCGAGTGCATCCCCGAGAAGGTGAGCCTTCGCACGCCGCTGTCGAAGTTCCGCCGCGGCGAGTCCCCGCGCCTGTCGCTCAACATCCCGATGGTGTCCGCTATCATGCAGGCCGTCTCCGGCCCCCGCCTCGCCATCGCGCTCGCGACCGAGGGCGGCATGTCGTTCATCTGCGGCAACCAGACCCCCGAGGACGAGGCCGCGATGATCCGCGAGGTCAAGACCTACAAGGCCGGCTTCGTGAAGAGCGACTCGAACCTCTCGCCCGAGATGACCATCGCCGACGTGCTCGAGCTCAAGGAGAAGACCGGCCACTCCACGATGCCCGTCACCGTCGACGGCACCACGGCCACCAAGCTCGTGGGCATCGTGACGAGCCGCGACTACCGCGTCTCGCGCATGGACCCGCAGACGAAGGTCGCCGAGTTCATGACCACCGCCGAGCGGCTCATCACCGCCCCCGACGGCGTCACGCTCTCCGAGGCCAACGACATCATCTGGGACAACAAGCTCAACGCCCTCCCGGTCGTCGACGCCGAGGGGCGCCTCAAGAGCATCGTGTTCCGCAAGGACTACGACTCGCACAAGACCAACCCCAACGAGCTGCTCGACCAGCACAAGAGCTTCATCGTGGGCGCCGGCATCAACTCGCGCGACTACGCCGAGCGCGTCCCGGTGCTGCTCGAGGCGGGCGCCGACGCGCTTTGCATCGACTCCTCCGAGGGCTACTCCGAGTGGCAGAAGCGCACCCTCGACTGGATCCGCGCCAACTACGGCGACGACGTCATCGTGGGCGCCGGCAACGTGGTCGACGGCGAGGGCTTCCGCTTCCTCGCCGAGGCGGGCGCCGACTTCGTCAAGGTCGGCGTCGGCGGCGGCTCGATCTGCATCACCCGCGAGCAGAAGGGCATCGGCCGCGGCCAGGCCTCCGCGCTCATCGACGTGTGCGCCGAGCGCGACCGCTACTTCGCCGAGACGGGCATCTACGTCCCCGTCTGCTCCGACGGCGGCATCGTGCACGACTACCACATCACCCTGGCCCTCGCCATGGGCGCGGACTTCGTCATGCTGGGCCGCTACTTCGCCCGCTTCGACGAGTCCCCGAGCCGCCGCGTGATCGTCAACGGCTCCTACATGAAGGAGTACTGGGGCGAGGGCTCCGCGCGTGCCCGCAACTGGCAGCGCTACGACCTGGGCGGCAAGAAGACGAGCATGAGCTTCGTCGAGGGCGTCGACTCCTACGTCCCCTACGCCGGCCCGCTCAAGGACGGCGTCGCCACCACGCTCGCGAAGGTCAAGTCGACGATGACGAACTGCGGCGCGCTCACGATCCCCGAGCTGCAGCAGAAGGCCAAGATCACGCTGATCTCGGCGACCTCGCTCGTCGAGGGCGGCGCCCACGACGTCCTGCTCAAGAACCCCAACCAGACCGTCACGGGCGCCGACAACGACGCGTTCCGCGCCTAGGCGCGCGTCTGGGCGGCCCGCGCAGCGACAGCCGAACGTCAATCGGGCGCGGTGGGATCCGATCCCATCGCGCCCCGGCATATCCGAAGGGAAACGAACGACCCATGTGCTCCGATTGCAACCGAACCCCCGAGGCCGCACCCGCGGCGAACGGCGGCATCCCCGCCTACGACGCGCAGGCCATCGAGACCAAGTGGCAGAAGATCTGGGACGAGGAGGGCGTCTTCAAGACTGACGAGGACCCCGCCAAGCCCAAGAAGTACGTCCTCGAGATGTTCCCGTACCCTTCGGGCGACCTGCACATGGGCCATGCCCGCAACTACACCATCGGCGACGCCATGGCGCGCCAGGCGCGCATGCGCGGCTTCGACGTGCTGCACCCCATGGGCTTCGACGCCTTCGGCCTCCCCGCCGAGAACGCGGCCATCAAGCACAACACCCAGGCGGCCGAGTGGACCTACGCCAACATGGACAACGCCCTTGCCACGATGAGGCGCATGGGCTTCTCCTACGACTACGACCGCCTCGTGCGCACCTGCGACCCCGAGTACTACCGCTGGGGCCAGTGGATGTTCGAGAAGATGTGGGAGAAGGGCCTGGCCTACCGCAAGAAGAACCCGGTGAACTGGTGCCCCAAGTGCAACACCGTGCTCGCCAACGAGCAGGTGACCGACGGGGTGTGCTGGCGCTGCGGCAGCGTCCCCGAGAAGCGCGACCTCGAGCAGTGGTACCTCAAGATCACCGACTACGCCCAGGAGCTGCTCGACGACCTCGACCAGCTCGAGGGCTGGCCCGAGCGCGTCAGGCAGATGCAGGCTAACTGGATCGGGCGCTCCGAGGGCGCCGAGGTCGACTTCACGCTGTGCGACGCGGCGGGTGAGCCGACGCCCGAGCACACCGTCACCGTGTTCACGACGCGCGCCGACACGCTGTTCGGCTGCTCGTTCTTCCTGCTCGCCCCCGAGTACGAGGGCCTCATGGACCTCGTCGCGGGCACCGAGTACGAGGAGGCCGTCCGCGAGGTCGTGGAGGGCGCGAAGAAGATCACCGCGGTGGAGCGCGCCCAGGGCAACCTCGAGAAGCACGGCGCCTTCACGGGCCGCTACGTGGTGAACCCCATCAACGGCGAGAAGGTCCCCGTGTGGGTCGCCGACTACGTGATCAGCGACTACGGCACCGGCGCGGTCATGGCCGTTCCCTGCGGCGACCAGCGCGACTTCGAGTTCGCGCGCAAGTACGGCCTGCCGATCGTGCCGATCATCCTCTCCGACGGCGACCCGCTCTACCCGCGCCTCAAAGACGAGCGGGGCCGTGCGGTGACCTCGGTCGACTGGGAGTGCGCCATGACGGCCGAGGGCACCCTCGTGCAGTCGGGCAAGTACACCGGCATGGTGGGCGGCAAGCACTCCGCCGGCGAGGCGGCCATCGTCGCCGACCTCGAGGCGGCCGGCACCGGTCGCCGCAGCGTGCAGTTCCGCCTGCGCGACTGGCTCATCTCGCGCCAGCGCTACTGGGGCAACCCCATCCCCATGGTCCACTGCGAGCACTGCGGCATCGTGCCCGTGCCCGCGGACCAGCTCCCGGTGAGGCTGCCCGAGAACCTCGACCTCGCCGCCGGCCAGACCCTGGCCGCGTGCCCCGAGTTCTACGAGACGACCTGCCCGGTGTGCGGCGCGCCCGCCCGCCGCGAGACCGACACGATGGACACGTTCACCTGCTCGAGCTGGTACTACCTGCGCTACTGCGACCCGCACAACGACGGGCTCCCCTTCGACCGCGGGCGCGCGGACCGCTGGATGCCGGTTGACAACTACATCGGCGGCATCGAGCACGCGATCCTGCACCTGCTCTACTCGCGCTTCTGGACGAAGGTCTGCCGCGACATGGGCATGCTCGACTTCGACGAGCCGTTCACCAACCTGCTCTGCCAGGGCATGGTCAAGGACGCCAACGGCGAGACGATGAGCAAGTCCAAGGGCAACGTGGTGCCGCCGAGCTCGGTCATCGAGCCCTACGGCGCCGACACGATGCGCCTCTCGATCCTGTTCATCGCGCCGCCCGAGAAGGACTTCGACTGGGACCCCGACGCCGTGGCGGGCTGCAACCGCTTCCTCAAGCGCGCCTGGCGCACGGTGTGCCTGCTCGCCCAGGCCGCGGGCGACGGCGCGCCCGGCGCGGTGGACCCCGCCGCGCTCGCGACCGACGCGGAGCGCACGCTCAACCGCGAGCTGCACCGCACGGGCCTCAAGTGCACCGAGGACTTCGACCGGACCCAGTTCAACACCGCCATCTCGGCCGTCATGGAGATGGTGAACGCCGCCGCGGACTACCTCAAGGCGACCGAGGGCGCGCCGCGCGACGCCGCCCTGTGCCGCGCCGCGGCGAGCGGCATCGTCCGCTGCCTCGCCCCCATCTGCCCGCACTGGGCCGAGGAGCTGTGGCACGAGCAGCTCGGCGAGAAGGGCTCGGTCTACAACGCGCCGTGGCCCGCGTTCGACCCCGAGCAGGCCAAGGCCGACGTGGTCGAGATCGCCGTGCAGGTCTGCGGCAAGGTGCGCCAGCACATCGAGGTTCCCCGCGAGATCTCGAAGCCCGACCTGGAGCAGGCGGGCCTGGCGGCGGTCGCAAAGTGGGTCGAGGGCAAGCAGATCGTCAAGGTCGTCGCCATCCCGGGCCGTCTCGTGAACGTGGTGGCGAAGTAGGGGAAGGGCGTCGGGGGCGGGCCGGGTTCGGCGGAACCGGCGGGTCCGCCCCGAGTCCTATCGGCCCGTTCCGACGGGATTCGGGCGTTGCGTAGCAGATTGAACGGGTATGCGCCCTCGCTCGGGTCGGATGATTGCTGTAGGTGCGTTGTTTGGAAAGTTGACTTACAAAATACGTAAATTAATGTTCAATTTGGATGACAAACCGCACATGGCCGTTCATCGATGCCGCACATACCCGGCGGATTTGCTACGCTGGGTCCGAATCGCGTCGGAACCTCGGTTGGAATCGAGGTCTGCCGATTCGGAAACGGGCCCCCTTGTCGGCTTTTCGTGGCGACGCTTGCGTTTCGCCGCAGCGCGGCTATCATATTGGATGGATTTAACCTGTTGTTGTATCGCCGAGGAAGTGGGCATCGCCCGCTTCCTCTTTTTATGCCGATTGGCCCGCGCCGCGCGTGCGCCGGGCGTCGGGAAAGGGAGGTGGAGCGGCATGGCTGCCCACAAGGTCGAAGGGCCCATCCTCGAGGCGCTCGAGGCTGGCGCCGACGAGCAGGGGCTCGACATCGTGAGCGTCGAGGTGGGCGGCCCGGCCGACCACCCGACCCTGCGCGTCCGCATCGACGTGCTCGAGGACGGCCCGATCGACATGGAGCGCGTCGCGGCCGCCACGCCGTGGGTCTCGGAGGTCGTCGAGGCGCTCGACCCCTTCCCCGGATCCTACGAGCTCGAGGTCTCCTCGCCCGGCGTCGAGCGGCCCCTGCGCCGTGCCCGCGACTTCGCCGCCCGCATCGGCGAGCGGGTCGAGGTCGTCCTCGAGGCGCCCGTCGACGGCCGCCGCAGCTGGACGGGGGAGGTCGCCGGCGTGGACGGCGAGGAGGTCGCGCTGACCGTCGACGGCCAGACGGTCGCCTTTGCCGTGCCCGCCATGAAGTCCGCCAAGCTCAAGCCCGACTTCGACGCGCTGTTCGCCGAGGCAAAGAAGGCGGAGAAGGCCGAAAAGGCCGCCAAGAAGGCCGCGAAGGCGTCGAAGGGCCGCCGCCCCGCCGCGGACGGCGGGCCCGAAGCCGACGCCGGCGACGAGCTGTAGCACCCGGCAGGAACCGACGCGCCGCACCCGCGGCTCAACCCCCCGAACGCCCCGTTCGCATCGTTTGGCCCCGTGCCTGAAAGGAAGTATCGAGACATGGCCTCTGAAATGATGGAAGCCCTGATCGGCCTCGCCCAGGAGAAGCACATCGACGAGCTCTACCTGCTCGACCGCCTCGAGCAGTCGCTTGCCAAGAGCTACGCCGACATCCTCGACCTCAAGTGGGGCGCCAAGGTCACCATCGACCGCCAGACCGGCAAGGTGTACGTCTACCGCCTCGAGCCCAAGGACGACAGCATGGTCCTCGACGAGGAGGACCCCCGCTACGGCACCTACACCGAGTTCGAAGAGATCGACGTGACCCCCAAGGACACGAGCCGCATCGCGGCCCAGCACGCCAAGGCGGAGATCAACGCCATCGTGCGCAACGCGGCGCGCGAGCAGATCTACGAGGAGTTCTCCAAGCGCATCGGCGAGCTCATCACCGGCACGGTGCTGCAGACCACGCCCGACTTCACGATCCTCAAGATCCGCGAGGGCGTCGAGGCCGAGCTGCCCCACTTCGACCGCCGCCGCCACCCCGAGGAGATGAACGAGCGTCCGAACGGCGAGTTCTACCAGCACAACCAGCGCGTCCGTGCGGTCATCATCGGCGTGCGCGACCCGAAGGCCGTCCAGAACGGCACGGCGACGCGCGGCGAGCACAACCGCCCCGCGATCATCGTGTCCCGCACCCACCCCGACCTCATCAGGCGCCTCTTCGAGCTCGAGGTCCCCGAGGTCTACGACGGGGTGGTCGAGGTCAAGGCCGTCGCCCGCGAGCCCGGCATGCGCTCCAAGGTCGCCGTCTCCTCGCTCGACTCCAACCTCGACCCGGTCGGCGCCTGCGTCGGCCCCAAGGGCTCGCGCGTGCGCATGGTCGTCTCCGAGCTGCGCGGCGAGCGCATCGACGTCGTGCTGTGGGACAAGGACCCGGCCCGCTACGTCGCCAACGCCCTGTCGCCCGCCAAGGTGACCCGCGTGCTCGCCGACACGGAGAACCAGTACGCCACGGTCATCGTACCCGACGACCAGCTCTCGCTCGCCATCGGCAAGGAGGGTCAGAACGCCCGCCTGGCGGCCCGCCTCACCGGCTGGCACATCGACATCAAGAACGAGTCGCTCGCCGCGAACATCATGGGGACGCTCGGCAGCATGGTGGACGAGACGGTCACCCTCGACGAGGACGGCCGCTGCCACTACGTCTCGGCCGACGGCACGCGCTGCCGCAACCAGGCGCGACCCGGCTCGCGGTTCTGCTCGGTCCACCAGGGGACGCGCATGGAGGACGAGGCCGAGTCACTGATCTAAGGCGTTCGACGCGCATGCCGCCCGGCGGCATGGGAAGGCGGGGTGTTCCCTCGATGAAGGAACGGACGTGCGTGGCGTGCGGCCGAAGCGCGCAGAGGTCGGAGCTGGTACGATTTGTGCGGACTTCGGAGCAGACCGTGCGGTGCGACCCCGCGGGCCGCATGCCGGGCCGCGGGGCGTACCTGTGCCCCGACCGGGCGTGCTTCGAGACGGCCCGCAAGCGGCACGCCCTCGACCGGGCGCTGCGCATCAAGATCGACGATGAGGCGTACGCGCGCCTCGAGGACGAATTCGACCCGCTGCGCCTCGGGCGCGGCGCGGAGTAGGGACAGGTGGTAGAGATATGGCGAAGATACGCGTTCACGAGCTCGCCAAGGAGTACGGGATGTCGAGCAAGGAGATGCTCGCGCACCTTGCCGAGATGAAGATCCCCGCCTCGAGCGCGAGCGCGTCGCTCGAGGACGCCTACGTGAGCATGATCCGCAAGAACCTGGCCCCCATCCTCGAGCAGCGCGCCGCCGCCATCGAGGCCGAGCGCGCCGCCGAGGAGGAGGCCGCGCGCAAGGCGGCCGAGGAGGCCGAGCGCGCCGCCGAGGCCGAGCGCCTCGCCGCCGAGG
>DBEYOB010000008.1:0-11443 GCA_048173955.1 Coriobacteriales bacterium | reverse complement strand
CCAGGCGGCGTCGCCCTCGCAGGGCACGCGGCGCAGGCGCAGATCGAACACCTCGTCGACCGCACCCGACGCCGCCACCTCGTCGGGCGTCCCGAAGGCCTCGAGGCGCCCCGCGCGCATCACCGCGACGCGGTCGGCGTGGGAGAACGCCAGCGGCAGGTCGTGCAGCACGGCCACCACGCTCACGCCGCGGTCGCGCAGCTCGCGCACGACGGACATGAGCTCGAAACTCGCCGCCGGGTCGAGGTAGGCCGTCGGCTCGTCGAGCACCGCGACCCGCGCCTGCTGAGCGAGGACCAGTGCGAGGCAGACCCGCTGGCGCTCGCCGCCCGAAAGCGTGCGCACGCTGCGCCCCGCGAACCGCGCGCACCCCGCCTGTTCGAGCGCGCGGCGGACGATCGCGCGGTCCTCGGGCGACGGCGCGCCGAACAGCCCGCGGTGCGGATAGCGCCCGCCCGCCACAAACTGCTCGACCTCGACGTCGGGCGCGGCAGCGCCCTGCGGCATCACCGCGACGAGCCGCGCCCGGGCGCGGTTGCCGAGCGCGGCGACGTCGGTCCCCAGCACCGACACCCTGCCCGAGCGCACCGGCATCCCCAGGGCGACGCAGCGCACGAGCGTCGACTTGCCGCAGCCGTTGGGGCCGATCACGGCGCTCACCATGCCGGCGGGAAAGCGCACGGTCACCCCCTGCAGCACCGTCTTCCCGCCACACCGGCCGCCGTATCCGGCGACGACCCGGTCAAGCTCCACGGCCGCGCGCACCGCCGTCGCGTCATCGGCCATCGACCGCACCCCCGCCCCCGCCGCGTCCGCTCCGCCACACGAGCCAGATGAAGAACGGGCCTCCCACGAACGCCATGAGGATGCCGACCGGCAGCTCGTAGGGCGCGAACAGCGTGCGGGCGAGCAGGTCGCACAGGCACAGCACGCACGCCCCGGCAAGCGCGCTGACCGGCACGAGCGCCCGCGCGGAGTTGCCCACCGCGAACCGCGCCATGTGGGGCACCACGAGCCCCACGAACCCGACGAGCCCCGCAAAGCTCACCGCGGCGCCCGCGAGCAGGGCAGCCACCGCCATGAGCGCGACGCGGCACAGCCGCACGTTCATGCCCACGCCCCGCGCGAGCCCCTCCCCCATCGCCATGACGTCGAGCGCCCGCAGGCCGGCGATCGCGCAGAGCATGCCCGCCCCGACATAGACTGCCGGCCAGGCGAGGTCGCCCATCCGCACCGACGACAGGCCACCCACCAGAAACGAGCTCGCCCCCACGTAGGCGTCGGGGTCGACCACCAGCACGGTGTTCATGCCGGCGCCCATGATCGTGCTCATCGCGACGCCCACGAGCACGAGCGTCAGGCGCGACGGGCCCGCGAGCGACGCGACGCCCAGCACGGCCAGCGCGGTGGCGACCGCCCCGGCGAACGCGGCGGCGGGCAGCAACGCGGCGACACCGGGGGCCAACGAGCTGCACAGCAGCACGCACAGGCCGGCCCCCGCGTTGACGCCTATGATGTTGGGGCTCGCCAGGGGGTTGTCGAGCACGTTCTGGATGATGGCGCCCGAGACGGCCAGCGCCGCGCCCGCGAGCAGGGCGGCGAGCACCCGCGGCAGGCGGATGCTCACCACGATGGCGCGCGCCGCGTCGTCGACCGCGCCGCCGGTGAGCAGCGCCCAGATCTCGGCCACGCCCACATGGGACGACCCGACGAGCACCCCCGCGACGCCGACCAGCACCACCCCGACCGCAAGCAGGGCGACAGCCAGCCGCCGCCGGGAGCGGGCCCTGTCGGGAGCGGGGACGGCGCCATCCTGCCGCATGCCCGCATCGGGGCCGGATGCGGGCGGCACGTCCGCGTCCGGAGCGGAGGCCCTAACGGCCGGCATCGCTCTGCCCGTCGGAAGCCGCCGCGCCCGCACCCTCCCCGTTGCCGTAGAGGTACCCCCACAGGACGCGGTAGCTCTCGTCCCAGCGCTCGAGCGGCTTGTACTGGAACAGCGCCGGGTCGAGCGTGTAGAAGCGCCCCTCGCTCACGGCGGTCAGGGCGCCCCACGCCGGGTCGTCCGCCGTCTGCCGCTCGAGGGCGCGCCGGGCCGCCTCGCCGTCGTCGCCCAGGGGGATCACGAACACGAAGTCGGGGTCGCAGGCGAGCAGCGACTCGGTCGAGTAGTCGCGCAACAGGCTCGGGTCCTGGTCGGCCACGTTCGTCGCGCCCAGATCGGCAAGCATGGCGCCCACCAGGGTGACCGAATCCTGCAGGCGCGCCCCGCCCGAGTACATAATCATCGCGGCGACCAGGGGCGACCCTGAACCCGCGCTGTCGGCGGGCACCTGCGCGAGGACCTCCTCGATGCGGTCGCCGACCTCGGTGCCGTTGCGCCCGTACAGGTCGGTGCGCCCCGTCAGGCTGCAGCAGCGCCGCAGCATGCGCAGGTAGTCGTCGAATACCGTCACCCGGAAGTACGCCGCGGGAATGCCCAGCTCGTCGAAGGAGTCGGCGAGGTCGGCCTGGCTCCCCCCCTTGCCCCGTCCGCCCGACGCGGCGCTGAGCAGCACGAGCGTCGGCTCGAGCGCGGCGATGGCCTCGAGGTTGAGCTCCGAGAAATCGCCCACGACGCCCACGTCGTCGGGCAGGTCGAGCTCGGGGTAGTCGGTGAGCGCGTCGTCGGTCACGCCCACGAGCGACCCGCCCGCGAGCTCCCACACCTTGGCGAAGCTCCCCATGCAGGCGACGACCCGCTCGATGCTCTCGACGGCGACCGTGCGGCCGAGGTCGTCGACGAACTCGACGGGGACGCCCGGCGTCGCGGAGGCCGCCTGCGAGATTGTCTCGAACGCGGTCCGCACCCCCGCGGCGTCCGGACCGGCCTCCGCCGCCCACGCCCAACCCGGCACCGACGCGCAGGCCACAAGCCCGGCGATGCCGCCCAGCAGGGAGCGCCGCGTGATGCCGCGGGCGCCCCCTTCCACCCCGTTTGCCGCGCCGTTTGCCGCGCCGCGACCGAATTCGGCGCAAGCGTTCCCCACCCCGTGCAGACGAGCGTCCATTCCCATGCTCCTTTTTTGGATCGCCTTTGATTGTCGGGTCGTTCTCAATCGCCGGAGGTCGTCCCTAATCGTCGGACCATCCTTCGGCGTGCCGGCCGCCGCCGGTGCCGGGCCGCCGGCGCCCTATCCAACCAGGCCGCGGCCGTAGGCGCAGTAGTCGTCCTGCGCCATGCAGTCGCCGCCGTGGTACGACGCCGCCCGCGCGCGGCACCCGCCGCACCGGTCGCGATAGTCGCACGTCCCGCACGCCCCGCCGTAGCGCCGCGAGCGAAGCCGCGCGAACAGCTCGCTGTCGCGCCAGATCTCGTCGAACGGCCGCTCGCGCACGTTGCCCGCCTCCTCGAGCATGTAGGCGCAGGGGCGCACGACCCCCTCGGGGCTCACGATGCAGTAGGTGTCGCCCGCCAGGCAGCCACGCGTGAAGCGCGTCGGGACGTCGAGCTGGTCGGCGACGCGCATGAACTGCGGCGCGCAGGTCGGCTTCACGTCGATGGGGACCTCGAGCTGCTTGAGCATGATGCGGCGCAGCAGGCGCTCGTTGTCCATCACGGCGAGCGACTCGTCCTCGATCGACGCGCCGCGCCCCACCGAGACCAGGAAGAAGATGTAGTGCGCCATCGCCCCCATCTCGACGGCGAAGTCGGTTATGGCGCAGACCTCCTCCTGGTTCCAGTCCATGACCGTGGTGTGCACCTGGAACGGCAGCCCCGCCTCGCGGCACGCCCGCATGCCCGCCACCGTGGCTTCGAACGCGCCCGCGAGACCCCGGAACGCGTCGTGGCGCGCCGGGTCGATGCTGTCGAGGCTGATCCCCATGGCACAGGCGCCTGCCCCCTTCAGGCGTCGCGCCACCTCGGGCGTGATCAGCGTCCCGTTGGTGCCGAAGACCGGCCGCAGGCCGCGCTGCGCCGCGTAGGACACCAGCTCGTAGATGTCGGGGCGCATGAGCGGCTCCCCGCCCGAGAAGATCATCACCCTGAACCCGGCACGCGCGATCTGGTCGATGAGCGTGCGGGCCTCCTCCGTCGTCAGCTCGTCGGCGCACGCGTCGGGGCTGGCGTCCTGATAGCAGTGCCTGCAAGTCAGGTTGCACCGGTTCGTTGTCATCCACGAGACGATCATCGTGCGGCTGCCTCCTCGGCGTAGACGTGCTCGGTATCGGATGTGCTCGGTATCGGATGTGCTCGGCGTCAGGCGTGCGCGGCGTCGGAGCGGACCGCGCCGGAGAGGGCGCCGCCGGAATCGGAGACGCCTTCCGCGCGGCCGGGATCGTGGTCTCCGTCGTCAGCGGCACCACCTTCCGCGCGGCCGGAATCGGCCAGGTAGGCGCCCACCAACCGGTCCAGGTAGTCCCCCATCTCCTGGCGCAGCCCGCCGAACACGGCGTTGCCCGGACGGTTCGCCATCGACGCGCTCTCGAGGAACAGGAAGCCCCTGCCCTCCGCAAGCCTCTCGTCCTCCTCGTGCAGCTCGACCACCTTGCGGGCGACCGCCTTGCTGCGCGGGGAGTCGAGCGGCTCCTGCGCGCGCATGAGCGCGACGCACTCGGCCATGATGCCGTGCCACGCCGCGACGAGGTCGCGCTCGGACGACGGCTCGCGCTCGTCGCCGTCGACCGCGGAGGCCTCCTCGTCGTAGATGCACGACAGGCGCCAGAAGTAGCGCCCCTCCTCGCCCTTCCTGCCGATGACGCGGGCCATCGACTCCCAGTCGGGCTCGGCGCCGTCGCGCTCCGCCTCGGCGACGCCGCGCGAGAGGATGCGCAGCATCTGGTAGCGCCTCAGCAGGGCGGAGAAGGCCTTCTCGGTCTCGGCCATCGCGTCGGAGAAGACCGCGGCCGTGCGGGCGCCGTCCGCCTCGCCCGCCATGCGCTCCTTAATCTGCGCGAGCGACAGCCCGGCGAACTTGAGGCACACGACCTCGTAGAGGCGCTCGACGTCGTGCTGCGTGTAGAGGCGCTGGTTCTGGGGCCCCTTCGCGCTCGGAGAGAGAATCCCCTGCTGGTCGTAGTATTGGATGCTGCGCACGGTGATTCCCAGACGCTCGGCGACCTCGCCGACCGTCATGTACGTCCCGTTCATGTCCCTCCCTCACCCTCCGCCCCGCAAGGCGGAGACTCTCCGGCGCCCCGCATTGCGGGCGCCGGTCTACAGCATGCGCCATGACGCAACGTCGCCGTCAACCGCCGGCCGTCCGCAAAGGCCGTCCTGCTCGAATGCTGCACAAATCGACCGCAGAAAACCTGACGGCCCCGCAGGACCGAGCAGGCGCCTTTGAAGCCGAAAGCGTACCCGGGGCACGGCGATTCGAATCGACCGCGGGCGAGAACGGGAAAAGCGAACAATTCGGCGCGGGGACGGGGCGGCGAAAGGGCAGCGAGGTAGCGTAGGGGCAGCGGCAAAGTAGCGGAGGAGTGACGACAGGGTAGCGGAAGAGCGGCGACAGGTTTTCTACGTCTGTCGAGTGACAAGTTACGCCGTGTCAGCCTACCTTTTTCCTCGCTGTGTACGACCGAGCGGGAACCCGCGCCCCGTCTCGGACCGTTCGTGCTCGACCTGAAGTCGCAAAGGTCGTCATAATCCCAGGAATATAATCATTATCCGAATACTTTTACGGTTTGTCGCTGACTCCGGCGCGCCGCCCCGGCCAAAAAGCTGCGACCGGATTCGCACAGCGGCGAAAAACGACATCGGGGTCGGCCTTTTCTGTCACTCAGAAGCCGTTTCTCATGCTAGTTTGATTATTAGGCCCCATACTCCCCTACGAAAGCCAGTGCCGGTACCAGGCGACGATCTCCTCGATGCGGCGCACCCGGTTCTGGGGCTTGCCCGTCCGGCTCAGACCGTGGTGCTCCCCTTTGATGACCACGAGGCGCGCCGGAACGCCGCGCAGCACGAGCGCCGTGTACATCTGCATGCCCTCCTCGAGCGGGCAGCGATAGTCGCGGTCGGAATGCAGAAACAGCGTGGGCGTCTCGACGTTGGCGGCAAAGGCGAGCGGCGACTGCTCCCACGCCTTGGCGGGATTGTCGCCCTCGAATGCCAGGGCGTCGGGGTCGGCGGTGATTTCGGGCATGTTGACCCAGGTCCCTATGTCGGAGACGAGGAACTTGGTCATGTAGTTGGCGATGGAGCGCTGGGAGTTCGCGCAGCGGAAGCGGTTCGTGTGCCCCACGATCCAGTTCGTCATGAAGCCGCCGTAGCTGCCGCCCATCACGGCGAGCCGCTCGGGGTCGATCGCCGGGTAGCGGCGCAGCGCCTCGTCGACGAAGGCCATGAGGTCGGCGTAATCCTCCCGGCCGTAGCGCCCGCGGATGTCCGCGAAGTCCCCGCCGCGGCCTGCCGACCCGTGCGGGTTGGTGAACAGGACGAAGTAGCCCTGTGCAGCCAAGACCTGCATCTCGTGCGAGAACTGGGTGCCGTAGGCGACCTTCGGGCCGCCGTGGATCTCGAGGACGGCCGGATAGGCGCGGCGCGCGGCGGACCCACCGGCTGGGGCCCCGCCGTCAGGAGCCCCGTCGTAGCCGACAGGCTTTATGACATAGCCCGTGAGCGTCGCGCCGTTGCTCTCGAACTCGAAGGGCTCGGGCGGCGACACGAGCCGGCCCTCGAGGGCACGCGAGCAGTCGGTGACGCGCACGGCGCGGGCGGGGGCTTCGAGAGCGGGGGCTTCGCTGCCGGCAGCGACGCCGAGCTCGACGCGGTAGACCTCGGGCAGGCCGGTCGGGCTCCCGGCGACGCACCAGAACGTCCTGCCGTCCGCCGTGTCGAACGAGACGACGGGGCCGTCCAGCTCCACGACGCGCTCGCAGGCGATGCACCCGCCGTCGGGGTCGCCGAGCTCGATGCGCCGCACGTAGGCGCCGTCGAACTCGGTCGTCACCGCATACCAGGAGTCGCCGACCACGCGCGAGGCGCAGCCGCCGCCGTACGACGAGTCGCAGCTCATGGCGTTGCCGTAGCACAGGTCGGGGCAGGGAAACGGATCGGCCCACGCGCCGTCGAGGGAGACCAGCCGGGGCTGCGGGTCCTGGTTGACGCCGTGGGCGCGCATGTCGTTCACCAGGCAGAGCAGCCCGCCGCGATAGGCTTCGATCCCCTCGATGCGCACGCCCGCCCCATCGGGGCGCGCCCCGTCGATGCGCCGGCGCGCGCCCGTCGCGACGTCGAGGACCCACAGCTCGTCGGCGACGGGGCGCAGGCCCGCGAAGTGCTTCGAAGAGAACGCGACCGTGCGGGCGGACGCGGTGCCCCCGGGCGCGACGGCTCCGGACGCGTCCGCGAAGGGTGTGCCCGCAGAAGGCTCGCCGGCGAGCGTCCACGCGCCCACCTCCTCGTCCGCATCGGTCAGGAGGCGCAGGGCGCCGGATGCGTCCGCCGCCGGAGACCCCGCCGCCGGGCCCGTCGCCCGGTCGGGGCCGAGCGCGGAAAGGTCGAGCAGGTACAGCCCCCAGCGCAGGCCCGACGTGTACGTCCCGCCGTTCTCGTAGAACGGGGCGTCCTCGATCACGACGGCGGGGGCATCCTCGTCGAACACGGGCCGGCAGCGCACGACGAGGCGCTGCGCGTCGAGCTGGCGCCAGTCGCTCGCGGCAAGGCCGCGCAGGCGCACGAGCAGCTCGGCCTCGCCTCCGGACGGGTCGATGCGGAACAGGTCGCACCCCGGCTCGGCCTTGGGCCCGCCGGCCTCCGCGCGCAGCCGCCCGGACGCGAACACGACCGACCCGTCGCCCATCGGCTCGTAGTGCCCCTCGGTGCCCGAAGAGGTGAGCCGGCGCACCTCGTCCGTCGCGGCGTCGACGCACCAGATGTCGGTCAGATAGCGGTTCTCCGGCATGTCGACGCTCGTGAGCTCGTAGAACGCCCGCGTCCCGTCCGCCGCGACGCGCACGTCGTGGACGAACGAGTAGGCGGCGAGGTCGCCGGGAGCGACGGGCGCCGCGGGCAGGCCCCGCCCCTCCCCGCCGGCAGGCGCGGCGGTCCTGGCGCCCTCGGTCTCGACGGCTCCAATCCCTGCGGCCCCGGTCTCGGCAGCCCCGGTCTCGGCACCCCCGGTCTCAACGGCCATGGTCAACGGCCCCCTCTCTCGCCGCGCCGGGCGGCGCGCATCCCCTACAGCCACTCCACCCTGCCCGTGGCGATGTCGTAGACGGCGCCGCACACCTCGAGCGCGCCGGCGGCGACGCGCTCGGCGACCACGGCGTTGCGCAGCAGGTGCTCGACCGAGGCGCGCACGTTGATACGCTCCGCCTCGCGGGGGTCGCGCACGCCGTGCAGCGATGCCGCGACCCGGGCCGCCACGGCCCCGACGGCCCCCTCGGCGTCGCCGTCGAGCGCGGCCTTCACCAGACCGCAGTGCGTGTGGCCAAGCACCACCACGAGCGGCGCCCCGAGATGGCCGACGCCGTACTCGATGCTCGCCTCCTCGACCTCGCCCACGAAGCCGCCGATGGCGCGCACCACGAACAGGTCGCCCATGTGCATGCCGAACGACAGGACCGGCTGCACGCGCGAGTCCGAGCAGGTCAGCACCACCGCAATCGGATGCTGCCCGTTGCTGACGAGCCCCTCGAAGTGCTCGGGCGTGGGGCTGCCGCTCGCGGCGAGCTCGTCCAGAAAGCGCGCGTTGCCGCGCTCGAGCGCGCGGCGGGCGCCGTCGGGGGCGGCGTCGCGCAGGCCGTCCGCATCCTGCAGGTTGTTGGTGTCCATGGCAAACCCGATTCCCTCGTCGGCCGCACCATCGGCGGCCGCGTCTCTTGAAAAACTTGCCGTGCAGGGCTTGACCCTCACGCCGCGTGACAGTGTAGCGTATTGTGCAAGGCGACGAGAGACGGGAGCTGCGCAAGATGGGCTACACGGCGCACGAGCTCGCACGCATCTCCAACGTGAGCGTGCGGACGCTGCACTACTACGAGGAACAGGGGCTGTTGCATCCTGCCCGGCGGGAAAACGGCTACCGCGACTACGGGCTCGACGACGTCCGCCGGCTGCAGCAGGCGCTGCTGTTCCGCCGGGCGGACATGCCGCTCGCCCAGATTCGCCGCATCCTCGACGCCCCGGCGGCCGAGCAGGCGGATGCGCTGCGCGACCAGCTCGAACGCCTGCGCGGCGAGCGCCGGCAGCTCGACGGCCTCATCGCCACCGTGGAGCTCATGGTCGCCGAGGCCGAGGCGCCCGCCGCGACCGAATGGCAACGGGAACCCAAAGGAGGCACCGGCATGGCAAAGACTGGCACGGCGGGACAAGGGAAGGCCGAACGGGCCGCAGACCGCGACGGCGAACGCTTCGCTGCGCTCAAGCAGCAGGCAATCGAGGAAAACGAGCGCACCTATGGCGCCGAGGCGCGCGGTCGCTACGGCGACGGCGTCGTGGACGCATCGAACGCGAAGGTGGCAGGCATGGGACGGGACGAGTGGGACGAGGCCCAGGAGCAGGCGCGCCGCATCGGCGAGCTGATTGCGCAGATCGCCGCCTGCGCCGATCCGGCGAGCGCCGTCGACGGCGAGCAGGGCCGCGAGCTCTGCGCGCTGCACCGCAGGTGGCTGGAGCATTACTGGCCCGACGGCCTGTACACGCCTGAGGCGCACCGCGGCCTGGCCGAGACCTACGTTGCCGACGAGCGGTTCGCGGCATACTACGACGCGGCTGCCCCGGGTGGGGCGCGTCTGCTGCACGACGCGATCGTGCGATGGAGCGGTGCGGAGGGGCGGTAGGGGCGAAGCCGCCGGACGGGGTCATCGGGGCCTCTTGGCAACCACGTACGGTTAGCGGGCAGACGATCGGGCGGCTTACCGCCCGCCGCCTACCGTCCCGGCGCCCCGTCGCCGTCGAGCTTCAGCTTCTTCTCCGCGAACTCCCATTCGTCGACGTCGCTCTCGATGAGCTCGTGGGCAAACTCCTGAACGCCCTGCTTGACCGTCTCGGTGTCCGCCACCGACCTCTCGCCCAACCTCTCGAACGCCGCCTGGTCCTTGGGGGTGTACGGCATGGTGCGGTCGTGCTTCTTCAGGTGGAGGCGGATCATCTTGCGGCGCAGCATCTTCTCGTCCGATATGCCGCCGCGGTTCTTGAGCCAGGCGACCAGGAGCACGACGAGCAGCACGATTCCCAGATAGCCCAGCACCGGATACATCTTGGCGACGAGCTCCTTGAAGCCGCCGAAGCTGCACAGGTACCCCGCGGCCACGGTCGCGATCATGATCAGGTGCATCTTCCGGTCGCTGCCCCTCGAAAACCGGCGCGCCGTCGCATAGAACAAGCTGAACGCGGTGTTGAAGATCAACGCGAATATGACCGCAGCGTAGATGACGGCGAGCACGGGGCTGATGCCCTCCACGATCTTGAGCATCGGGACCTCGGCGTCCTTGACCGCGTCGACGTTGGCGAACAGCGACCCCGCCGCGCACAGGATGACCCCGCCGACCAGCATGCCGCCGATCGCCCCCGCCTTCTCGGCGACGCCGATCCTGACGACGGATCCGCCTAGGACGAACGCCATGGAAACGCCGGTCAGAATGCAGAGTGAGAAGTAGTTGACCACCGAAAGCCCGATGTTGGGCAGGGCGGGCGTGATCGTCCTCGCCACGGCATCGAGCGCGGACACGTCGTAGCTTTTCCCTGCGAACGTGTAGATCGCGACGAGGACCGTGATCACCACGATCACCGGCGTAAACACCCCGAGCACGCCGGTGATCTTCTCGAAGTTCAGAAACGACACGACGACGATCAGCGCGGCGCAGAGGAGCGACCCCGCCCACGCCGGGACCCCGAACTGCTGCTCGAGGTTGGCGCCCGCCCCGGCGATCATGACGAAGCCGATGACGAAGTTCGAGACGACGAGCGTCCCGTCGATGACCCTGTTCAGGACGGGCGTGGTGATTTCTCCGAGCACCTCCTGATGGCTGTTCGCCTGGTAGTACGAACCGAGCGCCAGGGTGATGCGTCCGAACAGCATGTTGAGCACGCCGAGCACCGCCGCGCCGACGATTCCCGCGATGCCGAAGCTGAGAAAATACTGCATGATGTCCTGGCCGGAAGACAGTCCGGCGCCCACGATGACCCCGACATAGGCAAGCGCTATTTTGAGCGACTCGTTCCTCAAGGCTATCACCTCGCCTTTCGCTATATACGGGCAATTTATTAAGAAAATACGGCGGTCAAGAGGGTTACGGGAGTAAAATTTCCAATTTTCTAGTTAATTTACGCATTACGATCAGCATCGGCCGTAATTTCAGAGAAGCGGAGCGGTTGCGCGAGAACGCCTTTGAGCAGGGCATTTCGCACGGTGACAACGGGGCTTTTGCACAGGTCGGCCGTGCTCTATCATACCAGTGGAGGGCGCGCGCCGGAGGGCGACGTGCGTGTGCGGCGCCCGCACCGCACGCGGGTTTCGCC
>DBEYOB010000007.1:0-3579 GCA_048173955.1 Coriobacteriales bacterium | reverse complement strand
GCCAATTGCTCGCTACGCTCCTTGTCACGCTTGTTCAGCCTGTAGTTCATTACAAAGCTGATAATTGCGACTAACAAGCTGAGACCCGATATAACGATAGGCGCCAAGGTGGCAAAAGTAGGGTCTATAGTCATTTGATCTTCCAACCTTGCTTCTTGAGAGCCTTCTTCAAGTCTTTGGACAGTGCGTCGACAATGTCGTCGCCCATGTCGCTAATCGTCATGTCAATTGATTCGGCATTCGCTTCAATAAGCTCCGCCCTTGTGAATGTTCTCCCACAATGAGCGCAGGTAAACGCCCAGTCATCAGTGAAGTCTTCACCAGAAGCTGGCGTCTCGTATGCAAATTCAGTACATCCGCATGTCGGGCAAGTTAGCGCTACTTGAATAGACAAACCGTCCATGTTCACCTCTCAACGATAGCTTTGTTGAACACAACAATTTTACCGCTGGAGGTGGACACAAAACGCACCTGTCCACCACTGTTATGCCGCCGTCAGATACCCCGCCTGCCCGGCCCGGTCGATCCTCATGTACGTGTATCCCGTGTTCGAGCTCGACCAAGCCGTCCCGTTGCCGCCGACGAGCTTCTTGCAGTTGTAGAAGCACTGCATGCCGCTGATGCCGGAGCTCGGCAGCGCCCAGGTGGAGTCCGCGTAGATCGTCGTGAGTGCGGAGCACCCCGAGAAGCAGTAGAACAGGTCCGTGAGCGTCGACGGGTCGAAGCCCCGGAAGTCGATCGTGGTGAACGCGCAGGAGCTGAACATGTAGCGCATGGACCGCACGCCCGAGAGGTTCCCAAGGCCGGTGACGCTCGCCAGGTTGGTGCAGCTGTAGAAGATGTAGTTGAAGTTCAGGTACGAGAACGTCGCCATGTCGGCCGCGAAGACGACGCTCGTGAGCTTCTGCCGGTGCGTGTCCACATTGCCGTCCCAGGGCGTGAAGCCCATCGCCTGGTACTTGCCGTTGGCACAGATCCGGTTCGAGGCCAAGAGCTCGCGCGTCGCGTCGGGTGTGGAGCTCGCGGTGACGACGCCGCCCCCGTCGTCGTAGAAGTGCGCGTAGAACCACGTGCGGTTGTCGTTGCTCGGGTCGGTGAGAACCCTGCCCGCGCCGAGCTTGCAGACGTTTCCCGCGCTCGTCATCGTCGGCACGAAGCCGTCGGTTCCGCCCACCAGGCGGTTGCAGCTGTAGAACATGGAGGAGCCGCTGGTGATTGCGTTGGTGTAGCTCGTGGCGTAGATCGTCTCCAGGCTCCCGCAGCTCGAGAACATCTGCGTGGCCGTCTTGATGCCGGAGAGGTTCTCGAAGCCGCGCACCTCGGTGCAGTTGGCGAACGCATTGAACCAGTACGCGCAGTTGGTCAGGCCCAGGCTCCCGATGGTCGAGTCGATGTAGACCTTCTTCACCAGCAGCTTGATGGAGTCGTAGGACCTCGCGCTCGCGCTTGAGTAGCCCGCCGGGTCGATCTCGAAGACCTGCACAATGCGCCCGCTGGTGACGCTCGTGCGCCGCTCGTAGTAGTTGATCTCGAAGGTCCCGTCGTCCAGGAGGAGGCCGCGGATCTTGTAGCCCACGTCCCATTCGAGCGCTAGGATGGCAGCGGCCATGTCGCCCGGTGCGTAAAGCGTCGAGAGCCCGTTCTGCCCGCGTATGGCGTCCGCGATGTCCGAGAACACAGACTCCGGCAGCACGCCGGACTCGAGCGTCATGTACGGCTGCTCCTGGTAGCCCCCGGCGTCCGTGCCGTCGAGGGCCGAGACGGCAGCTGCCATCTCGCGCGGTTTGTAGGTCGTGGCCACGCCCGCCTGGTGGCGGATCGCGTTGGCTATGTCGGTGAGAATGCGCGTCGATACGGTTCCAACAGCCATGCCTAGAACTCCTCTTCCTCGAGGTTCGCCAAAGCGGCGATCGCGTCGTCCACGTACTGCTTGGTGGCGTAGGCGGAGAGGTCCGGCGTCGTTCCCGCCGGCCCCTGCGGCCCGGTCGGCCCCGTCGCGCCGGTCTCGCCCTTGAGGTTGTGGAACGCGAAGGCGAACGTCCTGGCAGACGCCGTGCCGCCCAGCGTGACGCTCACCGATGGCGCGCCTGTGCTCGCATCAACCGTCGCGCTCGCGCCGGTGATCGTGGCGTTTACGCCGTCGTCGCTCGTGTCGTCCTTGGGTCCCTGCGGCCCCGTTGCGCCGGTCTCGCCGGTGTCGCCCTTCGGCCCCGTCTCGCCCTGGGGACCGGTCTCGCCCTGGATTCCCTGGATGCCCTGCGGCCCGCGCAGGTCGGCCGAGCTCGGCCCGATGCGCTCGTCACCGTCAGCACCGAGCCGTCCCAGCTGTGCGTGCAGGAAATACCGTTTGCGCCGGCGGGTCCGGTAGCGCCTTGGGGTCCTGTGTCGCCAGTGTCACCTTTCGGGCCCTGCGGACCCGTCGCACCGGTGGCGCCCGTCTCGCCTTGGATGCCTTGGGGGCCTTGTGGGCCAGTCTCACCGGTATCGCCCTTGGGTCCTTGTGGCCCTGTGGCACCTGTATCGCCCTTGGGTCCCTGCGGACCCGTCGCGCCGGATTCTCCCGTGTCGCCCTTCGGACCCTGCGGCCCGGTCAGTCCTTGGATGCCTTGCGGCCCCTGGTCGCCGGTGTCGCCCTTGGGACCCTGGGGACCTGTGTCGCCCGTGTCTCCCTTGTCGCCCTTCACGCCCTTGGCCACGTCGGCGGTCGTGGTGCCGTTCTTGTCAGTTATCGTGATGGTGGCGCCCGTGCTCGTCTGCGTCACTGTGGCCGTCGGAGAGAAGCCGTCGGCCCCGTCGTAGTCGCCACGCTGGGCGGCCGCCTGGATCGCGTTGGCGACGGCGGTTGCGGAATCCGCCGCGTCGTTGGCTGCCTCGGCTGCCTCCTCTGCAGCGTCAGCGGCAGCGGTCGTGATCTCGATCGCGCCCTCGTAGCGCATGATCGTCTCCACGAACAGGGTGAAGCCGTCCTCGCTCTCGGTCCCGCCGATGAGCACGGGCTCCACGCGAATCGTGAACGCACGCGTGGAGATTGACTTCCCGTCGTGGGTCACCATGAACTGCGCCTCCACGACGCCCACGGCCTCCTGCATGGCGGCCGGGTAGTACACGACGTACTGCCCGAGCGTCGCGTCGATCTCGTCCATGGGCTCGCACCCGCGCGTGCCGGCCATCTTGTGCCGCCAGATGAAGTAGACCTCGGCCCCGGTCAGGTCGGCCGCCGCGCCGCCCTGCCGCACGTGCAGCTCCAGGCCGCGCCCCGTGGCGTCGGCCGGCGAGGCCACCAGGAAGTCGCCCAGCCGCTCGTCCGCCGAGTCCCAAATCATCGTGTGAAGTCCGTAACCGTCAAGCATGCAGCCCCCTTCGTCGCTTGGTGGCAACAGCACGCGGCCATGTCACAGAAAGCCGTGCGTGCGTTGCGCACAGGACATGCGCACCGGTCAGTCGCGCCGGCGCAACGTCCGGCCCCGTCCGTGGCGCGTTTCGCGTTCAAGGGGATGCGGGCCCCGGGCGCTCGCGGCTCCAACGCGCCGCGCCCGGGGCCGCTCAACAAGGCATGCAGGGCATACGGGTTTAGAAGTC
>DBEYOB010000006.1:0-18495 GCA_048173955.1 Coriobacteriales bacterium | reverse complement strand
GGCCCCGGTCCCGGTTTGGATCCTGGTTCGCGCGAGCGCTCCGAACAGGGCGAGCTGCGGGGAGCGCACGCAGGCGACCCAGAGCAGCAGTGCGGCGACGACGACCTCGGCGAACGCCGTCCCCAGCGCCGCCCCCACGACGCCCAAGCCCGCCCCCGGCAGCGTCACCGACGAGCCGAACAGCGTTGCCGTGCGCGTGGGGAAGATGAGGAAGAAGTTGAACACCACGTCAAGTAAGCACATGAGCACGTTGAGGGCGCTCGGCGTGCGCATGTTGCCGCTGCACTGGAGCGCGCCGACGCACAGGCGGTTGACCTGGACGGCGGGCAGGGCGAGCGCGTAGACCAGGAAGTAGCCCGACGCATCGGCGAGCACCTCGGGCTCTCCGCCGAGCCAGGCGGGCAAAGGGCCGCTCACCAGGGCCCCGACGAGTGCCAGCGCCGCGCTGAACGCGAGCAGCACGAGGAGCGCCTGGCGCAGCACGTTGCGCGCGTCGGCCTCGCGCCCCGCACCGACGAGCTGGGCGATCTGCACGGTGAAGCCGGTCGCTGCGCCGGTGGTGAGGCCGTTGAGCAGCCAGGTCGAGCTTGCGACCAGCCCGACTGCCGCCGACGCCGCCGCCCCGAGGCTGCCGACCATGGCGGTGTCGATGTAGCCCATCGCCGTGTTGCTGACCTCGGCGAGGATGGCGGGAATGCTGAACCACACCACCATCCGCAGCAGCTCGCCGCGGGTGGGGTTGGCCTTGGAGAGCAGCCGGACGACCGACGCCGCGGATGGCTGCTCGATATCGCCTGTCTGTCCCATGGCTGTTCCCGTCTGCTGCGCCGCGGCGATCGGGGCCGCGCGGCGGTCTGTCCCGACCTTTCGTCCCATGCGGCAAAGTATACGCCCATGTGGGTGGGTTATGCGTACGGGTGGGGCGGGCATACGTGCGGGTGGCGTGGGCGGGGTGCGGGTGAGGTAGATGGCGTGCGGGTGAGGTAGTTGGCGGGTTGAGATGGAGGACGCCTCGGGGTGGGCGGCGTGCTGAGGAGGCCGGCGCGCCGGGGTGGGCGGTGCATTGGGATGGATGGATTATCGGAGCGGGAGGCGTAACCGAGGCAGGCGGTGCACCCGGAAAAGGCCCGATGCGTGCAGATCGCCTTCGAGTGAACGAGTTTCAAGGCACTATAATTGGCTGAAAGGAAATATATTTTCTATATAGGAAAGATAAACTCCCATTATTAAAGAAATGCGGCGTTGCAGGTCATCAATCGGTATTCACTCGACAGCGATTTGCACACATCGGGGCATTTTAAGATGCAGCGTGCCGGGGGAGGGGCATCGGTGGAAGGCGGATTGGTCCTCGGCTGTCAGCTTGCGACCCGGTCTTCGGGTTGCCTTGCCAACTCCGTCATTCCTTCGCCACCCCACCGATCCCACTGCCCCCGCCGACCGCCTACCGGATGAAGTTCGTCATCGCCCCGCGCTCGGGCGCATGCAGCTCGATGCCGGCGTCGCGCGCCGCGGCGTACGCCTTGACCATGTCGGCCATGGCGCGGCCGATGTTGCGCATCGTGCGCAGCCCCTCCTCGTCCTGGAGCACGTCGGCGGGCTTGTTGCCGTGCACCATGTTCCAGTAGGTTGACGAGACCACCGGCATGCTGTTGATGGTGAAGTACTTGTTGAGCACGTCGATCGTTGCGGTGGTGCCGGCGCGGCGCGCCGACGCCACGGCCGCGCCCGGCTTGCCGGTGAGCGCGGACGACCCGGCGTAGAACACGCGGTCGAGGAAGGACAGGATGCGCCCGGACGGATGCGCGTAGTACACCGGCGAGCCGAACACGAAGCCGTCGGTTTCCCGCGCACGCTCGATGAACTCGTTTACGCGGTTGTCGTCGAAGACGCACCGGCCGGTCGCCTTGCAGGCGCCGCACGCCGTGCAGTCGCGCACGGGCTCGACCCCGAGCTGCCAGATCTCGTAGTCGACGCCGCATTCCTGCAGTGCCTTGCCGACCTCGGTCAGCGCGGTGAAGGTGCAGCCGCCCTTGTGCGGGCTGCCGTTGAGCATGAGGACGTTCATGGTGAGGGCCCCTCTTCCGTAACGGTTCTTTTGGATGACGTCCGGCATAATTGGGACGACATCTGGCCCATTGTAGACCATGGCGGGGCATGCGATTCGGGCTGGGTCGCGCCGCTGAGTCGGATTACCCTGCTAGGCCGGGCCGCGCTGCCCGGCCCGCTCTTGGTCTGCCGCCCGGCATTGCTGTCCTGCACCTAAAAATGCCCCGATGTGCGCAAAAGGAGGTCGAGTGAACGAGTCTTTTCCGCCCGTGCGACGGAGATTGAAAAATCAGATTTACGAATCGGGAACTGAATTATATCTTCACCGGCGCAACGTGCATTTGCGCGACAATTTGCAGCCAAGGGGCAATTCACTCGAAGCAGTTCTGCACACATTCGGCGTTACTTGGATGTTTGATTAACCAGACCCACCCATGCGGCCCCATTCGCGTGGGGCCATCCGCGCGGGACCATCCGCTCGGGCTGCCTGCCCGTCCGGCCCGGACGCCCGCGCCCCAGCGCCCCGCCCTTCCGCTACCTAAAGAACTTCCCCCTGCTCAGCAGCACCGCCACGAGCGCGGCGAGCGCGACCGAGAACGCCGCGGGCACAAGCCAGGTGCTGTCGAGCGGCAGGTCGACGTTCATGCCGTAGAAGCTGAACACGATCGTCGGCATGGCGAGCACCACGGTGATGATGGTGAGCGTGCGCATCACGGAGTTCAGGTTGTTGCTGATGACGCTGCCGAACGTCTCCATGGTGCGCGTCAGGATGCTCGAGTAGATCGAGCACATCTCGGTCGCCTGCTGCACCTCGATGAACACGTCGTCGAGCAGCTCCTGGTCCTCCTCGTACAGCTTGATGATGCGCCCCATGCGGATCTTGGTCAGCGTCGCCTGGTCGGCGCGCAGCGAGGTCGAGAAGTACAGCAGCGACTTCTCGAAGCCGAGCATCTTGATGAGGTGCTCGTTGCGCATCGACTTGCGCAGCGCCTTCTCGGTCTTGATGAACTGCCTGCTGACGTTGGTGAGGCACGCCTGGTAGCGCTGGGCGATGTGGAGCAGCGCCTGCAGTAGGAAGCGCGTCCGCATGCGAGTGTCGAACTGGCGGATCTTGCCCTTCGCGAACGCGGTGACGGTCTCGCACGGGAACATGGCGACCGTCACGATCACGTTCTTCTCGGGGAGCAGCAAAAGCGAGAACGGCTGGGTGTCGTACTGGACGATCGAGGGGTCCTCCGCCTCGCTGGCGTCCTCGACCGCCGGGTAGTCGACGATGACGAGCACCTGGCCCGTGTCGTCGTCGTAGTCGATGTGCGACGTCTCCTCGACGTCGAAGGCGGAGGCGACGAACTCGGGGACGATGCCCAGGTCGTTGAGCAGCCAGGCGCGTTCCGCCACGGTGGGCATGACGACGTTGACCCAGCAGCCCGCCTCGGGCGCGTCGATGAGCACGGTGCCCGACGGGCCCGTCTTGTAGCATTCAATCATGGGTCCGGCTTTCCGTCGAGGGGTGCAAGGCGTTGCCGGGCGGCGATGCCGCTCCGTCACATTGTGGCCCGCCCAGCCCGCCTGCGCAACGCCGCCCGGAGATTTCCCACATCCACGTCTGCGAGGCCCGCTTCTGCGTCGCGGATCCCTGGCCGTTACAGCTCGCCGGGTTCGACCTTCTCGAAGCGCCAGCGCTGGGTCGCCTCGGGATGTGCGGCGTGGTCGACCTCGCCCATGAACAGTTCGAGCGGGCGGCACCAGACGCCGAAGGGAGGGTAGAGCGCTTCGTAGACCACGAGGTCCTCCTCGGTCTCGCTGTGTTTGGCGAAGGCGAGGACGCGGTAGAGGTAGCGCTGGCTGCCGTCGGTCACGGTCGCGCGCTTGAAGTGGCGGACGATGTCGCCGGGATGCAGGTCGGGATGCAGGTCAGGTTGCGGTTCGGGGTGCGTGTCGGGCCGCGCGCCGTGCGCGGCGTTCGGAATCGCGGGGGCTTCCATGGCGGTCGTCCTTTCGGGCTCGGTGCCTGCGTGCCGCGCGGAATGCACGGGCTGCGGGCGGTACGTTTCGTTTCCCATGATGCCCGAGGGGGCTTCCCGTTGCAAACTGCGCTATGATGGGCGGCGGTGCGCCGGGGAGGACCGGCGCGGCCGATCTGACGACGACGCGACGGGCGAGGCGAGGGTTTCTCCATGGGCGACATCGAGCGGTACGTGACCTGCATTCCCGACTATCCCGCCCCGGGGGTAATGTTCCGCGACATCACGACGGTGCTCGGCGACGCCGAGGGGCTGCGTCTGGCCGTCGACGAGATGGCGGCCCTGCTCGAAGGGGTCGAGTTCGACGTGCTGGCGGGTCTGGAGTCGCGCGGTTTTCTGTTCGGCACACCCATCGCCTACAAGCTCGGCAAGCCGTTCGTGCCCGTCCGCAAGAAGGGCAAGCTCCCGCGTGCGACGGTGAGCGAGACCTACGAGCTCGAGTACGGCTGCGCCACCATCGAGGTGCACAGCGACGACGTGAAGCCCGGTTCGCGCGTTGTGCTGGTCGACGACCTCATCGCGACGGGCGGCACGCTCGCCGCCGCCAAGCGCCTGCTGGAGCGCCTGGGCGCCGAGGTGGTCATGGCGGTCTGCCTCATCGAGCTGAAGGGGCTCGAGGGGCGCGCCCACGTCGACGGCCTCCCGGTTGCCAGCGTGCTCGCCTACGAGGGGAAGTAGCAGGAAAACCTGGGGTCGATTTGCCGCGCTGACATTAGCCGCGTGACGCAAACGGCGGTGGGGCCATACCTTTTTTGGCGCTGTGTACGATGCGGGGCCGCGCAAGAGGTGCAGCTGGCCGTCTTTTGCGGTAAGCTGCTTGTCAAGATGGGCCTCCGGGCAACGAAACCCCAGGTAAAGCATTTCTATATTTATAGTTAATCAGCAATCAAAATCGGAAAGTCGTACACAGCGCAGAAAAAGGTATGGCGGCGCGCCGAAACGTGTCACGCGGCGCCGGGCGCATACCACGCGGCGCCGTGCATCATGTCGCGCAGCGCCGCGCATGGTCTTCGGCTACGCCCCGATGCCGAGCGCCTGCACCGCCAGCCCGGCCGCGACCGAGACGGCGAACAGCCCCCCGATGATGGCGAGCGCCTCGCGGCGATCGTCCTCCTTGAGCAGCACGAGGACGCCGAGACCGCCGCTGGCGCACAGGCCGGCGATCGCCGCGCCGAAGGTGATGACCCCCTGCAGGTAGAACTCGGTCACGGCGACGCTGGCGGCGCAGTTGGGGATGAGGCCTACGAGCGCGGCGAGGATGGGCTGCAGCAGGGTCTGCCCCTCGAGCGCTGCGGCGATGGTGTCCTGGCCGACGAGCTCGAAGGCCAGGGCGAGCACGAACGACGTCAGGAAGATGAAGACCCAGACCTTGAGGGTGTGCACGAGCGGGTGAAGCAGCAGGCCGCGTGCGGTGAAGCCCTGGTGCTCGCCGGCGGGCTCGTGGCCGCAGCACCCCTTTTCTTCGAACGCCGTCTCGTGGTGGTGCTCGGGGCTGTCCGAACCGTGGGCGTAGTCGTGGCCGTGCTCGAGCACGCGGCGGTTGCGCTTGCGGAAGGCGATGTCGAGCGCGTAGCCCACGACGATCGCGATGACGAGCTTCGTGGCGATGAGGGGTACGAGCAGCCCGGCGGCGTCGGGCTGCGACAGGATGACGGGTATGGCCTCGTCCGAGGTGGCCAGGTACACCGCGAACAGCGTGCCGATGGTCACGAGCCGCTGGGTGTAGAGCGCGGTCCCTACAACTGAGACGCCGCACTGGGGGATGATGCCGGCGACCGCGCCGATGACGGGGCCCGCCTTGCCCGCCTTCGCCATGGCGGTGCCCATGCGGTTGCCGAACTTGATTTCGAGCGCCTCGATGGCGACGTAGATCACGAACAGCAGGGGCACCATCTTGACGGAGTCGACGAGGGCGTGCTCGAGGCAGTGGAGTGCGAGTTCCATGGGAATCCTTTGGGGACGCGGGGGGCGGGGCGGCGGTCGTGCGGGAGGGCGAGAGGCGGGGCGGATGCGACCGGCGGTCGGCGGCGGAGGGGCGGCTCTGGCCTAGTCGGCGGGCGTCTCCGCCTGCAGGCAGTCCGGGCAGGTCCCGAACAGCACGGTCTTCACGGGGTCGATGCGGATGTGGTGCTCGCGAGCGAAGTGCTCGTAGAAGCGGCCGAGCTCCGAGCAGCCGACGGGCATGAGCCGCCCGCACGCCTCGCACTTCAGGTAGAAGCACCCGCAGCGTTGTTCGGGCGCCTCGGGGAGGTAGCGGTAGCAGGTCCCGCCGGTCCCCTCGACGGTGCTCTTGACGATGCGCCCCTCGGCCTCGAGGCGCTCGAGGTTACGGTAGACGGTCGCCGTCCCCACGCGCTGACCCTGCTCGGCGAGGCGCTGGGCGACCTGGCGGGCGCTGACGTAGGCGTCGGGCGTCGCCCGGATGCAGTCCAAGACGAGCTCTCTTTGCCTGGTTTGGTAGCGTCTGCCGGTTTCGGTGGCCATGTGCCCCGCGTCCTCTCCGCGTTGGGTGCACGCTGCCCCGCGTCCGGTTCCCGTTCGGTAGACTGGTTCGGGAGGCGAGGCGTGGCAGCGAATCGATAGGGATTCTCAAATTAGCCATGCCACCGAGGTCGGTCAATGGGATTACACCAATTGAGAACGGTTCTCATAGTATGGCCACACGCGCCGCGCCACCGGTTGTGCGCCGGGGCACCGGACGCACGCGGGAAGGCATGGGTCGTGCGCCGTGGGGCACCGGTCGCGCCCCGGGTTGGGCTCGAAGGGGTCCGGGAGCCCCGATGTCGCCGGTCAGCGCACGAGCGCTTCCGCCGCGAACACCGCCGCGACGCTGAGAACGACGCTTGACATGATGTAAATCACCGCGAGTGGCCATGCGCCGTCGCGGAGCAGCTCGCCGGTTTCGAGCGCGAAGGTCGAGAAGGTGGTGAACCCGCCGCACACGCCGACCTTGAGCAGCAGCACCGCCTGGGGGTTCCACGCCGCCCCCGCCTTGGCCGTCGCGGCGCAGATCAGGCCTATGACGAACGACCCGACGACGTTGATGGCGAGCGTCTTGAAGGGGAAAGCGGCCTGCGCTCCGAGCGGGACGAGCGTCACGAGGTAGCGCAAGACCGAGCCGACAAACCCGCCCACCCCGACGGCGAGGCAGTTGGCAAGTACGGTTGACATAGAGTTAATCCCCATCCACGGCGTCGGGGCGGGATCCGTCGCGTCCGATGTCCTGCTTCGAGATATGATCGCGCCCCCAGACGAGCAACTCCTCCCACGTTCCCTTCACCATGGACTCGCGGGGGACGGTGATGCCGTGCGCACCGAAGACGAACACGGCCATGTCGTCGTTGAGGCGCAGCTCGGCGAGGCCGGAAACGGGATAGCTCCTCACGGAGCCGTCGGCCGTCGCAAGTTCGGCGCGGTCTTCGAAGAATCGCACGGTGCGGTGCGCCTGCCCGGCCGAAAGGCCGTCCAAAAGCCGGCGGGCCGCCGCCGAGGGGCTGCGCTGGTGCCATGCGACCAGAATCGCCCCCAGTACGGCGCAGGCGAGCGCGACGGGCCATAGGGCGGCGTCGGTCGTGAGGACGAGCAGGGCGGTGAAGAAGGCGGCGATGGCGACGAACGCCGCGGTGGCGCGCTGGCGTTTGAGCATGTTCAGGCGGACGTAGCGTTCGAGCACGTCGAGGTCGACCTCATAGTCGCAGGCGAACAGGGGCGCCTCCTCGGTTCCGCCGCGATTCTCGGTCTGTGCCGCACGCGCCGTGCCGACCGCCTCTCCGAACGTGCCTTCCATGTGTCCGATCGCCTCCGGGGATTTCGTGTCCCGGCGCGCCCCGTCACGGCGCGCCTTGTTCCTGGCGTGCATTATCGCAGACGGGGGAGCCTCGGTGCGCCGCGGGCGGGGTACGGGCGGGCAACAAACAAAAAAGGGCGACGGGTCAAAACGGTGAACAAGGGGGAGAAGGCACCGGACCCGTCGCCAAAAGGGGATGCCGGACGTCAAAGCGCAAGGGGGACGCTTGAGTCGGCTGGCGGAAATGCGATTGTCTGCCGCGGTGCCGGCGTTGCCGCCCGGTGGGGAGCCGCCGTGTGCCCAGCGTGCTGAGACCATAATGCCCCCGTGCGGCCCCCAAAACCAGAACCCTAATGGGGTGATATTCAAAAACGGCAATCTACCCGGAAAAACGCTTGTGGAGACGTCTTCACAACCCCACTGGTTGGGGGTGCATCAACCAAATGTATGACCTGGTGTGACGCCGTGAGGCATGCATCGTGCGGCGCCCTAATCATTCTCGGATGAGATACGTCATCAGTACGGAAACCGTGTAGTACATTTTTGCTGACGTACTGTAAGTCGCTGACAGGATGCCAGGCAAAAACGACCGGGCCCGCACGCAGTATGGTCGTGCGGGCCCGGTCGCCGGGTGGAAGCGGATGTGGCGGCGCCATCGAGGGTGCGGTGCGGTCGTGCCGCCGCAATCGATGCCTATCGATAGAAGCGCGGGTAGGTGACCGCGATGCCGCGCTCGTGCTGGATGCCCTCGAGGCTCGCCTTGGTGATCTTGGCGAGGCCCTGGTAGAACGGGTGCTCGGCGGCGTCGGCGAGCTCGTCGAGGAAGTGGGACGACCAGGTGAGCAGGTGCTTCTGCAGGTACTCGTCGAGGACGTCGGGCTTGTTGAGGGCGACGTAGGCCATGAGGGCGAGCATGAGGCCGATGTGGTCTTCGGGGGTTCGCTCGTCGGTGGTGCGGGCGATGCCCTGGCTGCGCATCCACGCGCGGAGGTCGAGCGTGGTCAGGCCGAACACGACGCACTCGCGGTCGGTGTAGACCGACCCCCACGGCGGGGCGGGCTTGCGGTTGGGGCCGACGAAGAGCCTGCGGTACTCGTTGACCAGGGCGTCGTCGTCGCGCCCGCGCGCCAGGCCATCGACCATGAGCCGCAGGTCGGCCTTCGCCTCGGCCTCCTCGACGAACGGCCATGCGGCCGCCGCCGCGTCGGCGTCGAGGGCGGCCATCGCGTCGAAGGATGCCGCCGCCGTGCCGGTCCGCGGGTCCTGCAGGAAGAACGGCGCCAGCGTGTCGCCGATGAAGGCGACCGCCTGCAGCTCTTCGGCCTGCAGTTCCTCGTCAGATGGCGATTCCTGGCCGGGTTGGCCGACCATGGGTTCCGTGTTGTCCATGCATCCCCCTTTGGTTAGGTCGTTCGTGCGAACCTTATTGTGCCCGTTGCGGGGCGGTTGCGCCAGGTTTTCTTGGGATATCTTCTTGGGAGAGATCCGCCGAGATGCCGCGCTTAAGATGTGTATTCACTATATCAGTATAATATGCTAGTAATATTCACTAATATAAATTGAACTCGCAAACCCCTTCCAGAAATCAAGCCTATCTTGTCCCAAAACGCGCCTATTCAGTAAATTGCAGAATTGATGTCACTGGAACGACGCGCCGCGAAACGGGAGGGGCCAAAGAAACAGCAGGTCGCGCTCTCCCGCGCCCACGGCCATCCGTCCGACCGCCTTCCTCTGCCCCGTGTATAGGCGTCGCGCCCACTGAATAGTGGGGTTTTGGGGCAAGATAGCCCCGGAACCTGGCAGTGGTCGGCGTCTGATGTGCAAACCTCTCTCGCCCGTCTCAATCGCAGGCTTGCCATGCGCCAGACAAGGCCGTGCCGCGTACCCAAAACCGTCGTTTTGCTCAGCCGGCCGTCCGCCTTGCGCCATCATGCGATGCCAAAGCCCTTGCTTCGCATGGTTCGTTGATAGCCCGACCTGCGCATTCTTGAGACACTGCGAATCGCCCCAGCGACGTGCGGTGGGGTCACGCGATTACCGCAAACGCGTCGCCGTCGTTGCGATCCGGCTTTCTGGCCAAGAAAGTCATTTGCAGGAAAAGAAAGGAGCGCATCGTATGCACCACATCGACAGCACCGCTTCCGCTCGTCTCGACCGCCGCAGCTTCCTGAAGGGTGCGGGCGCCATGGCCGGCGCAGCCGCCCTGGCAACCGCAGGTGCCTCCGCCGCACTTGCCGACGAATCCGCCGACGCCGCGTCCGAGGAGGCCCCCGCCCCCGTTGTCGAGACCGAGTTCGGCCAGTTCGACGAGCGCGGCATCTACACGCCGTCGTTCCTCGTCAAGCCAGCTCCCATCGACGAAAGCATGCTCGTCGAGACCTACGATGCCGATGTCGTCGTTATCGGCATGGGTTTGTCGGGCATCTGCGCCGCCCGCGCCGCGCTCGAGGCGGGTGCCAGCGTTTTCTGCCTCGAGAAGGGCAACGAGTATCACCTGCACTCGCACCAGATTACGGCCATTAACTGCCAGGCCGCCAAGGACCAGGGTGTCGAGTTCTCCGACGAGCAGCTCGACGCGATCCTGCAGACCATGGTGAAGGATGGGCGCGACCGCAGCTGCTACAACCTCATCAAGTACATGGTCTACCATTGCGGCGAGGATTTCGACTGGTACCTCGAGAAGTGCCCGAGCTACACCGTGGTGAACGCTTTTGAGACCGTGGCCGAGACCGACATGGACTGGCAGGCTATCCTCAACATCTGCACCGACGGCCTTGCCGTCAAGGCGGGCCGTCACTTCGACGATGTCTCCGAGGAGCGCGAGCGGGCTGCCAAGGACGGCGCCCCCTACATCAACCTGTTCAACTATCCCACGAATCCCAACTGGGACGTCACCGATGAGCGTTACCCCATGTACGCGTCGGTCGTGACGGTCGAGCCCAACCATTCCTATGTGGGCAAGTATTCTGCCGAGTACATCGAGGAGAACGCCACTGTCAAGTATGCGGTGTGGGCCAAGCAGCTTGCCGTCGACGAGACCGGGCGCGTGACGGGCGTGTACTTCGCCGACATCGACGACAACATGTATAAGGTGAACGCTGCCAAGGGCGTCGTTCTTGCCACGGGCAACTTCTCGAACAACCCCGCCATGGTCGACTACTACTGCCGATCGGCCAACGAGCTCAACCCCTCCGGCTGGCCCGAGCAGGACGCCAAGGGCAACCCCACCAACGTGGGCGACGGTATCAGCCTGGCGGCATGGGCCGGCGCGGCCATCGACCGCAGCGAGACGATGACCTACGTGTGCGACTCGTACGGCGGCGCGATGGGTTGCAACCCGTTTTTGCTGGTCGACGGCCTGGGGCAGCGCTTCACGAACGAGGATGCCGTGGGCGAGGTCTTCGGCGCCAAGTCGATGCGCGTGGCCGGAAAGACGATGTGGCGGATCTTCGACGACAACTTCGCCGACCAGGTCGCCTACATGCCGGTCGGGCACCGCTGCTACTGGCGCATCGACGAGAACTACGACAACATCTCGCTCGGCCAGATGTTCGACCCCATCGGCGTGCTGACCCGCGACGAGGTCGTCAACATGAGCGGCATCGTGGCCGACAGCATCGAGGAGCTCGCCGAGCAGATGGGCGTGCCGGCCGACACCCTGCAGGCCACCATCGACCGTTACAACGAGCTCTACGACAAGGGCGTCGACGAGGACTTCGGCAAGCGCGCCGACCGCATGGCGCCCGTGCGCCAGCCCCCGTTCTATGCGACCGCCATCACCCCGCCGATCTTCCGCAACACGGTGGGCG
Organism: Coriobacteriales bacterium; assembly: GCA_048173955.1. Classification (GTDB taxonomy): domain Bacteria; phylum Actinomycetota; class Coriobacteriia; order Coriobacteriales; family UMGS124; genus CAZUFB01. Next base: position 6,829 of record DBEYOB010000006.1, on the reverse strand, counting down.
GCGTCATGAGCGACGAGTACGTGCACGCGCTCGATCACGACAACAAGCCGATTCCCGGCCTCTACCTGGCCGGCAGCATGGTGGGCAACCGCTTCCACGGCTGCTATCCCAACACCAACATGGGCCAGAACCACGCTGGCTGCATCGTGTACGGCCGCCTCGCCGGCACGAACGCCGCCCAGGGGATTTAAGGCAGAACGCGCGTCCATCGGGCACGTCGGGATCGATTTCCGCGCCCGCAGGGTTGCATGCCCTGCGGGCGCGCTTGCGTTCGACTGCTTGAAGCCGGAAGCAGGGTCGGGTGCGGAGGCCGGGTGCGGGATGCGCGTGCGAGGCGGGATGCAGCCGAGGCCGCAGGGGAATTGCCGCGGGGGAATCGCCGCAAGACAATCAATACACGTACTATCATCGTTTGGGTGAAGAAAACGGAGTTGCGGGTGATTCACAGGGGTCCCGAAGGCGCCATTCTGCGCCAGATGTAGTCTCTGCTTTCCAGAAAGGCAACTTTGCTTGACGGCAGTGCCTCGTGACCTCCGCCGACGTCTCGCTCAACGGCCTATCGTCCATACGTAACGCTTGTTTTTTCACCCAACAGCCCATTTCTCGTGCACGCATGCGATTGTTCCTGCGCCGCATGTCCCGCCTTGCAGTCCCATTTCGCCGCCCGCTTTGTCCGGTGTCGCCTATACTGTTCGTCGTTGTTCGTCGTCGGAACACGGGGCGGACCCCGTCTGGAGCGGGTCCGGTCCGCGCGCGGGCGCACGATTGCAATGCCGGGAGGGGAGCGGGTGGAGCGTAGGGCAATGACATCGGGTCGCATGCGCGAGATCGCACCTCCGTGCGGGGGGCTGGGCGCCCTGCTCGCCCTATTCGTACTGTTCGTCCACCGCTCGGGCGCCTGCACGATAGCCGCAGGGATTTCGGGCTGGAAGTCGTTCGCCGCCGGGGCGTTTGCCGGCTTGGCTTTCTGCGCGGTTGCTCTTGGGCTTTTCTATGCGAAGGACCGCTTTGCCGATTGCCGCCCCGCGCGTCGGGATTGCCCGCGTCCCGCACGCCGCCGCGCCGCCGCGCCGTCGCGTTTTGCCCGCTCGGCGGTTACCCGCTCGACGGCGGGGGCGCTGCTGGCCGTCGGCGGCCTCGCCGCGTTCTATGCCTCCGGGACGGCGTGCTCCGTCGCGGGGCTCGACTGGGCCGTCGGGGGCATGGCGTCAGGGGTTGGCCTTGCGCTGCTTGCGCTTCCCTACGGCCGCCTGTATGCGGGCGTCCCGGTGTGCCGGGCTTTGGGCATGCTGGGAGGGTCCCTGCTCGTTGCCCTCGCGCTCGACGCGCTCGTCCTTGTGCTGCCGGACGGTGCCATACCCTACGCCGCGTGCGTCGAAGCGATCGCCGCGGCCGTCCTGCCCCTCGTGGCGGTGGCGGAGAAGGCCGCGTGCCTGCCGGGGGCGGGGGATTCCGCCTCCGCGCCCTCCGCCGCCCCGGACCCCCATGCCCCCGATGCCGCGCGCGTCCCTGCCGGCCCCTCCCGCGGGTCTTTCCCCGACGAGCCGTTCTCCCGCCGGGTCGTGCGTTTTGCCGTGGACGTCTGGCGGCCGTTCGTCGGGGCGGTCATCTGCCTGTTCGTCTTCGGGTTCACCTGGGACACCGACGCACTCGGCGTGCAGCTCAACGCCTCCGCGCCGATGGCGGCGGAGAAGCTCGTGGGGTTCGGCATCGCCGGAGCGTTCCTCATTGCGCTCGCGCGCTATCGGGGTGCGCGCGACGTGCGGGCCGTCCTGCTCAACACCGTGCTGCCGGTGATGGTGGTGACGTTCGTGCTGCGGCCGTACTTCCTGAACGCGGAGCTGGGGACGGGTGCGCTCATGGTCATCGGCGTCGCGCGCGAGACGGGGTTCGTCCTGTTTCTCGCGTCCGCCTGGCTGGCGGCGGTCGAGGGGGCGAAAGCCTGGGACATCGCGTGCGAGTTTGCGGTTGCGCTTCTCGTGGGGGTGTGCTCCCTTTCCGGCCTGCTTGGCCTGTACTGGCTTCACTTGCTGGGCCCCATGGTCAACTATGCGGGCGCCGTCCTGTTCGTCGCGTACCTGGTGGTGACCCTGGTGGTCATGGCGACCTCGGGGCAGAAGGCCTCGCAGGTGCACGACGACCAGCTCAAGGAACGGGAGCAGCAGGGTTTCGAGCATTTTCTCGAGTCGCGCTGCGCACGGATCTCGGAGGAATACGGCCTGACCCCGCGCGAGCGCGATATCGTGTTGTTGCTCGGGCGCGGCCACAGCTATGCGTATGTGGCGGGCGAGCTGGGCGTTTCGGAGAACACCGTGCGGACGCACGTGCGCAACATGTATCGCAAGCTCGGCATCCAGTCGCGCGAGGAGCTGCTCGAGGTCGTGCACGGCGGAAAGTAATACATGTTGTCGATTATGTTGTCATAAATGTTGTCGAAAATGTTGCCGATTATGTTGCCATAATCGTTGTCGAAAGAAAATCTCGTTTCAAAGGGGCGCCCTATGCCGTTGCCGGTAAACGTAGAGTCTCTTCTTGAGGGAAGAACTGTCGAATCAAGCCGTTTGGAGTACAAGGCTGGATGGAATCCGGCCGAATGCATCAGGACTATCTGTGCATTTGCAAACGACATTGACGACCAGGACGGCGGGTACATCGTCATAGGTGTGGAAGAGAGAAACGGCAGACCGTGCCTGCCTCCGAAAGGGGTGGCTCCCGAAGCGGTCGATTTAATCGAGAAGGACCTGCTCAACAAGTGTCACTTTATCGAGCCGTTCTATCATCCGCGTGTTGAGGTTTGCTCGTATCAAGGAGCCACCCTCATCGTGCTTTGGGTGCCGGCCGGAGGGGGCAGGCCGTATAAAGCGAGCAAGGACGTGTTCAAAAACCAAGGCACCAAGGTGTTTTATATCCGGCGTGGCTCCAACACGGTCGAGGCGGACGGAGATTCCCTCCGCGAGTTGTTCGACCGTTCGAGCCGCATCCCGTTCGATGACCGCGAGAACCCCTTTGCGTCCGTCGAGGACCTCGATCGAGATCTTATGCGCGAGCACTTGCGCAAGGTTGGCAGCGCGCTCTACGAGCAAAGCGAAAACGAGTCCCTTGTCGGGTTGGCGCGCGATATGCGCTTGGTGACGGGTCCGCAAGAACACCCGCTGCCTCGCAACGTGGGAATCCTGATGTTTTCCCGCGAGACGCAGCGGTTCTTCCCCTATGCGCGCATCGAGGTGGTTGACATGCCCGACCCGACGGGCAGCGGTATGGTGGAGAAGACGTTCGAAGGGCCCATACAGCTCCAGCTCGAGGACGCCCTCTCCTATATCAGAGGGTATATGGTGGAGGAGAGGGTGGACAAGCGCGAGGACTCCATCGCGACGGACCGCACCTGGAATTATCCTCCGGCGGCTATAAAAGAGCTGTTGGCGAATGCCGTGTACCACCGCGACTACAGGATTGCGGAACCCATCACCGTGCTCAAGACGCCCGCTTATCTCGAAATTCGCAGCTTTCCCGGGCTTGACCGTTCGATAACCGACACCATGGTGAAGAATCTCGACATGCGGTCTGCCGGCGAGTATCGCAACCGGCGCATCGGAAACTTCCTGAAGGAACTCCGTCTTACCGAGGGCCGAAACACCGGGATTCCCACCGCCGTCACCGCCTTGCGTGCCAACGGTTCTCCCGACCCGCTGTTCATGATGGATTCCGAAAGGCGTTCTCTGACGGTGCGCATCCCCGTGCACGGTGCGTTTCTGGAAGGCGAGCGCGTGGCGGGCCGCCCGAAGCCGTCTTCCCGTCCCGCACCCAAAAGAAGGAGCCGCGAGGAGCTTGCGGCGGATGTGCTCGCCCTTTTGTCGGCCCGCAACCTCTCGGCCCGGGGCATAGCTGCCCAGCTTGGCTATTCGGGGGTCACGACCGCCCTGCGCGGCGTGCTGTCCGATCTGGTCGCCTCGGGGGCGGTTCGGGTCGAGGGCAACGGCCGTTCGACCGCGTATCGCTTGGCGCGTCGGTAGGTGCCGCGGGCATCCCTCTTGTGCGACTTTGGTAGAACCTTCTGGGGCAAGCGGCGGCTCCGACAGGGGGGTGCCGCACGAATGCGCAGGTACTACCGGTAGGTTTGCTGTCAAAATCAATGTGAGCAGCTTTCAAAACCAGGCGCCAAACCTGCGCGGATACGTTATCATTAGGCGGTCGTCGGCAGTCGCTCGTTGATCGGCTGCGCGACGTGCTCACATACCTCGCCGGTCGGGCAATGGTCGCCACACGCGCCTTGCCAAGCGGGCGGGGAGCTATACCTCGCTGCTGCACCTTATGGTGGGTGGTTTGCCTGTTTGTATCGCAATGCGCTGCGCCGGCCGCAGCCGTGCGGTGCGAAGCCGTGGCCCGCCGAAGGTGGCGAAGCATTCCTCACCGAAAGAGAGGATGCCTATGCCGATGTATGTGGTGCAGACCGTGGGTGGCAAAGAAAAGCACGTCAGCGATTTGATTTCCCAGAGACTCGACAACGTAATCGACGAATGCTTCGTTCCCTGCAGCGAGGTGGCCAAGCGCTACGGCGGCACCTGGCACCGCATCGAGCGGACGATCTTTCCGGGGTACGTGTTCGTGCGGACCGAAGACCCCGACGGGCTGGAGCAGGGGCTGCGCGGAATCGAGGCCCTGACCAAGGTGCTCGGCTACGAAGGCCGGCGCACCCCGCTCACCGACGACGAGGTCTCGTGGCTCAACACCGTGGCCGGCCGCGACGACCATGTGGCCCGCATGAGCGAGGGCGTGATCGAAGGCGGCACCATTAAGGTGCTCTCGGGCCCGCTCAGGGGCTACGAGGGGAGCATCCAGAAGATCGACCGCCACAAGCGCCTGGCATACGTCGAGATCAAGATGCTCGGCCGCACGACCGTCGTGAAGCTGGGGCTCGAGATTGTGAGCAAGAGCTAGGCGAGCGGGGCGGGGTTGGCGAGGCGGAGCGGGTCGGCAGGATGGATGGGCGCGACGAGCGGCGAGCACGCTGCGTGGAGAAAGAACGGCAAGCGCGGGACGCGCAAGGCGCGCAAAAGCAAACACGAATGCGATGACAAGTCGGATTGAAGAACTGAATAGCAAGCACGGTGGGCCCATGGGGCAGGGGAGTGCCGTTGCCCTGGAGGAAGGCAACCTTGCAGTTGCGCTTGAGGAAAGCGCGCTGCATGTGGTGGGGGCTTCCGGAGGCGAGTGCCGTGAGGGCGGCACGTCGATTCCTGGTGCCGACATCCCCAAGCCGGAGAAGTGCGCGAATGCGGAATGCGCAAGCACCGCTTTCGACCCTGCGCTCTCCTTCACCGTGCACGGTGGCATCGCCTTCGACCTGGACGCGACCGGCCCAGTGCCGAACGTGTCGCAGGACCTGGAGACCCTGCGGGCGGCGGAGGAGCTGCGCTCGCGCAGGGCGGGCTACCGGTTCGCCAAGCGCGCGTTCGACGTCGCGTTCAGCGCGCTGGTGCTCGTGTGTCTCTCGTGGCTGTTCCTCATCATCGCGGTCGCCGTCAAGCTGGACGACCCGAGCGGCCCGGTCTTCTTCCGCCAGCGCCGCGTCGGGAAGCTGGGCCGCGACGGGAAGCCGACCGAGTTCGACATGTACAAGTTCAGGAGCATGGTCCCCGACGCCGAGGAGAGGCTCGCCGGGCTTGCGGCCCTCAACGAGAAGACCGGCCCGGTCTTCAAGATGCGCGACGACCCGAGGGTGACGAGGGTGGGCCGCGTCCTGCGCAAGACGAGCCTCGACGAGCTGCCCCAGTTCATAAACGTCCTCAAGGGCGACATCTCCGTCGTCGGCCCCAGGCCGGCGCTGCCCAAGGAGGTCGCGACCTACGACGCCCACCAGAGGCTGAGGCTGCTGGTGAAGCCGGGCATCACCTGCTACTGGCAGACCCGCAGGAACCGCGACTCCATCACGTTCGACGAGTGGGTCGACCTCGACCTGCTCTACATACGCCAGTGCGGCGTGAAGACGGATTGCAAGCTGATCGTTCAGACCGTGGGCTGCGTGCTCACGGCGCAGGGGAGCTGATAGAAGGGATGCAGGAAGATGCGGGGATGGTGTCAGGTTCATGAAAGAAAATAATCCGCTTAGGGTGTTGCAGTGTGTAAATATCATGAATCGTGCAGGACTTGAAACGATGATTATGAACTATTACCGAGCAATCGATCGTTCGGTAATTCAGTTCGATTTTTTGACCCATCGTAAAGAAGAAGGACAGTACGATAAAGAAATTGAATCTCTTGGAGGACGGATTTTTCATGCACCAAGACTTTTTCCGCAAAATTATCCTTCATATGTTAAATATATGAGGAGTTTATTCAAAAAAACATCTTATCAAATTGTTCATTCGCATATTGATGCAATGTCGACATTTCCTCTTTATATGGCTAAAAAAAGCGGCATCCCTATTCGAATTGCTCACTCTCACAGTGATTCTGTCGATGTTGATTTCAAATTCCCAATTAAAAAAATTGCTAAATGTTTATTGCCATCTGTGGCTACCAATTACTGGGCATGCAGTGATGCGGCAGGCTCCTATTTATTTGGAAAGAGTAATATAGATCGATGCACGGTTATTAAGAATGCAATTGATTGTGAACTGTTTAAAGAAAACGAAACCATCAGAAAGAAGAAGAGGTCTGAACTTAATTTAGATGATGATGACATAGTTATTGGTCATATTGGACGATTTGAACCGGTAAAGAATCAAAAGTTTCTACTCGAATTGGCAGAGCGTGCTGTTGTGAGAGGTCTAAAGTTCAAAGTAATACTTGTAGGAGATGGAAAACTAAGGAGTCGAATATCCTCCACCGT
>DBEYOB010000005.1:0-1780 GCA_048173955.1 Coriobacteriales bacterium | reverse complement strand
ACGATCAGCTCGGGGAGCTGCTCGATGGCGTTGGAGCCGATGCCCTGGGTCTCGGAGTTGTCGCCGACCTCGACGGAGGCGATCTTGCCGCCCTCGACGGTCACGGTCACCGGCACGTCGCCGCCGATGCCCTTGCCGGTGCCCTCGTAGGTGCCGTCGGCGTAGGAGCCGGCGGCGGCCTCGGTCGCCTCGGCGCCGGTGGCCTCGTCGGCGTCGGCCCCTGCCTCGTCGGTCGCGTCGGCAGGCTCGGCCTCGGCCTCGTCGGCCTCGTCGGTGGCAGCCTCCTCTTCGTCGGTTGCGGCCTTTGCCTCCTCGACGGCAGGCTGGCGCGACTCCTTGAGCGCGCTTATGGCGTCGCTTGCCCGCAGGACCGTCGCGGCGGAACCGGCTGGTTCGGCGCCCTGGCACATCGCGTCGACGAGGGTCAGGGACGATTCAAAGGTTTCAGAGGGGAAGCTAAAGACGATTTCGGTAAAGGTTCTGAGCGTGTCGTTGGGAACGAGCATGAACCCGGCAACCTTGTCGCCGGCGGTGTCCATCAGGAATACGAGGTTGAACGAGAGGGTGCCCGTGTCGTAGCGAACGTAGTCAAGATAGACGCTCTCAGGGTAGCCCCCCATAAGCCAATTGCCGAAACCGTCTCCCGTCTGGCTGTGGGCGAGATCCCACAGTTCAAACGAGTCTTCCTCGCTGAGTTGCAGGCCCTTGACGGTAAACGAGCAATCCGTTCCTTCGAAGGACCATATGTCGGCAGTCCCGTCAACGGGCGCACCCTCCAGGCCGGAAGGAAGCGTGAACGCGATGTCGCCGACCGTGAGGATGCCGTCCTGCACATCGACGACGGTCTCCTCGCTGCCGGTTTGCTCCGTTGCGAGATTTTCAAGAATCCCGGCGAAATTTTCGCCCGTTGCCGCCGATGCGGTGCCGATGGGCGCGGCGAGCATTCCGGCGACGGACAGCGCGATGACGGCTGTCGGGACCGCCGATGCAACGGGGGTGTGCGTGCGATGGCGCGGGAGCTCGGAGTTGGCCATAGTGTGTCCTTCGATTGGTGGTGGACGGCCGGAGCGTGTGGAGGCATGCCCCACGGTCCAAGTATACGCTACCAAAGTAGAATGCACCACTCCGGAACTCCGTCCCGCCTTTCCGCCCAACGCAAGCAGGCCGCCCGTCCCTCTGTGCATGGGGCGGGCGGCCTGTGTTTGCGCACCGAAGCGCCGGTGCGGCGGAGTCATGTATGCGCGAGCGAGCGGAGGACGCTACTTTTCGCTCCGCGGCCCCCAGGCGATGCTCGTCGCGCCGCTGCCGAGGATGTAGCTCAGCACCGGTCCGCCTTCCTTCACGCGGATCTGGGCCTGGGGCAGGTGCTCCTTGGCCGCGCGGAGCAGCTCCACGGTCGCGGGGCCGCGGGCGCCGAAGTGGGTGATGACCACGTCGGAGGCATCCGCGGGCACCTGGGCGGCCATCTCGCGGGCGAGCGCCTGGGTGCCCCGCACGGTTCCCACGTGCGAGATGGCGCCGTTTCTCATGGTGAGCACCGGGAAGCGGTTGAGCAGGGTGTTCACCGAGAGCGGCACCATGGCCAGGCGGCCCGACGCACGCAGCGCCTCGGTGCTCGGCACCGAGAAGCAGATGCCCTGCTCGCCGCGCTGGGCTTCGAGCGCCGCAAGCACCTCGTCGAAACCGGCCCCGCCGTCGGCGAGCCTGCGGGCGGCGCGCACGAGGAACTCCGTCCCGCCGACGCCGCTCTGCGAGTCGAGCACGGCGATGCGGGGCAGGC
>DBEYOB010000004.1:0-10245 GCA_048173955.1 Coriobacteriales bacterium | reverse complement strand
ACCTCGGCCTGGCAGCCGCCCTCGGCCCCCGCGACGCTCGCGTGGCGCTCGATGACGGCGCCCACGGCGGCCGCGGCGTACAGCGCGCTTTCGAGGACCCTGTCGTCCATGCCGCGCTCTTCGGCGAGCGCGAGCAGGCATCCCGGCACGACGCCCGACGAGCCCGCGGTCGGCGCCGCGACGATGACGCCCATCGTCGCCGAGCGCTCGAGCGTCGCCATGGCGTAGGCGACGGCGCGCGTGAGGGTGCCGCCGCAGATGCACGCCGCGCCCGACCGGCTCGCGTCGACGAGGGCGGCCTCGCCGCCGATGAGGCCGCCGAGCGAGGGCTCGGGGCTTGCGATCGGGGCGCTCACCTCCTCGCGCATGACGGAGACCACGCGCGCCATCTGGGCGTCCGCCTCGTCGCGCCCGCGCAGGTCGGCCTCGCGCGCGGCCATGACCTGGCCGATCGAGCGCGCGGCCCGCCCGTCCGCCCCCGCGCAGAGGGCGAGCAGCTCCGAGCCGCACGCGAAGTCGTTCGGGCTCGCCGCATCCTCGGAGAGGGTCAGGACGCCCGGCACGCGCACGTCGAAGGCGTCGAACACGTCGGGGGACGCGGCGATGTTGGCGACGACCTCGGGGCGCACGGGCGTGTCCGTCTCGAAGACGGCGTAGGCGGTCTTGCCGGGTTCGGTGCGGTAGGAGCTCATGTAGGCGATGTTGACGCCCGCCGCGCCGAGCTCGCGCGTCATGATGGCGAGCATGCCGGGGACGTCGCGATGGGCCACGAGCAGCGTCGGCATGCGGCCCTCGATGTCGACCCGGACGCCGTTGATCCTCGTCACGCGGATGCGGCCGCCGCCGACGGACTCACCCCGCAGGGCCGTCCTCGAGCCGTCGGCGCAGACGATGTCGATGTCGACCGTGTTGGGGTGGAGCCCCTCGCCGTCGCCCGAGACGGCGAACTCCCACGAGATGCCGCGCTCGCGGGCGACGTCGAACGACGACTTGATGGAGGGGTCGTCGGTGTGCATGCCGAGGATGCCGCCCACCAGGGCGCGGTCGGTGCCGTGCCCGCGAAAGGTCTGGGCGAAGGAGTTGTACAGCGTGAAGCGCACCTGCGCGACGGGGGAGCCGCACAGGCTCGCCGCAAGCTGGGCGATGCGCAGGGCGCCCGCCGTGTGCGAGCTCGAGGGCCCCACCATGACCGGCCCGAGGATGTCGAAGGTGTTGGCAATGCGCATCGCGCGCCCCCTTGTGTGCTGAGTGGATGGGTGCGGCCGCCCCGGCGTCCAGCCGGGCGTCCATGGGGTACAGTGCATTTTGGACATAGTATACGGCGGCGCCGGGGTGTCCCGCCCGGGTTTCCGGGGCAAACCACGGTCCCGCGACAGCAGGGAGGTAGGGAGACGATGCAGCCCACGATTCTCGTTTGCGGTTTCGAGCCGTTTGGCGGACAGCCGGTCAACCCGGCATGGGAGGCGGTGCGGTCCCTCCCGCCCCAGATCGGGGGCGCCCGCATCGAGACGGCTGCGATGCCGGTCGTCTACGACCGGGTCCTCGAGACCGTCAAGGATGCCGTCGGGCGGAGCGGGGCGTCTGCCGTCGTGCTGGTCGGCCAGGCCGCCGGCAGGCCCGACGTCACGGTCGAGCGCGTCGCCATCAACGTCGACGACTGCGCGGAGCCCGACAACGCGGGCGCCGTCCGCCGCGACGTGCCCATCGACGCGCACGGCCCCGCCGCGTACTTCTCGACGCTGCCCATCCGCGACATGGTGGAAGCGATGCGCGCGGCGGGCGTCCCCGCCTCGGTGAGCGACACGGCAGGGACCTACGTGTGCAACCATGTCATGTACGAGACGCTGCACTGGGCCGCGTCCGAGGCTTCGTCGCTGCGGGCGGGGTTCGTCCACGTCCCCCTTCTGCACAGTCAGGCGCTCGACCCGTCGATGAGGGGAAAGCCGAGCATGGCGCTCTCCGACATCGCCGCCGCCCTGACGGCAGGCATCGAGGTGCTGGCGCAGGGGCTGCTGTAGGGTGCGGGCGCGCCTCCCGCGCGTGGATGCGCCGTCGCCCTTCTGTGTGTGGCGCGGTTTCGGGCGTTTCAGGGGCCCGCCGGCGCTGCGTTTCTGTGCGGCGTCGGCGGGCTTGTTTGGGTGCGTTACGCGCTCAGCCAGCACTTCGTGAGCGTGGAGTAGCCCGAGGGGTTGTAGTAGAAGTTGTTCACGCGGCTCGAGGTCACGTAGGTGTGGCGGTAGTAGAACATCGGGATCACCGGGAAGTCCTCGGCGACGATGGCGTTGGCCTCCTGGTAGGCCGCGATGCGCTCGTCGTAGTCGGTGATCGAGCGGGCTGCGTCGATGGCGGCGTCGAAGTCGGGGTTGCTGTAGAACGAGTTGTTGTCGCCGGCACCGGTGTAGAACATGGGCTGCAGCACGGCGTCGGGGTAGGGCACCTGGATCGTCCAGCCAAGGCGGCCGATCTGGTAGTCGCCCGACTGCAGCGCGTCGATGTAGGCCGCCCACTCCTGCATCGAGAGCTCGGCGTTCACGCCGCATGCGGCGAGCTGGCTCTGGACCATCTGCATGATGTCCTCGTTGCCCGCTCCGCTGTTGTACGACAGGGTGATGGTGAGGTTGCGGTTGCCGCTCTCGTCGGCCGGGTAGCCGGCCTCGTCGAAGTACTGTGCGGCGAGCTCGGCGTCGCCCGAAGGCGTGGCGTAGGCCCATGCGCCCTCCTCGGTGCCGGGGACGCCGGCGGCGAGGATGTTCGTCGCGGGGGAGCGGGTGCCCTGGAGCACCGTGTCGCAGATCGACTGGCGGTTGATGGCGTAGGAGATGGCGATGCGCAGCTCGCGGTTGGACATGACCTCGTCGTTGTTGTTGCAGATGAGGTAGTAGATCGACGATTCGTCGCCGAAGAGGCCCTGCTGGCCAGGGTTCGAGGTGTAGCCGTCGGGAGCCTCGCCGTAGAGCTGCTTGGCCTCGTCGTAGTGGCCCGAGGGGATGATGGTGAAGTCGAGGTTGCCGGCCTGGAAGTCGAACCAGCCGGTGTCCTCCTCGGCGTAGATCTGGAAGATGATGCCGTCGATGTAGGGTTTGTCACCCCAGTAGTCGTCGTTGCGCACAACCTGGATGTACTGGCCGTCCGCCCACTCACCGTCCATCTTGAACGGACCGTTGCCGATCGGGGCGACGCGGAAGGCCTGGAAGTCCTCCTCGGTGTCGGTGCAGCCCTCGGGCACCGGGCACAGGGCGCGCTCGCAGACGATGAAGGGGAAGTCGGCGAAGGGCGCCTTGAGGTGCACGACGAGCGTGTAGTCGTCGGGGCACTCGACGTCGAGCTCGTCGGCCTCGCCGTTCATCATCTCGTCGGCGCCGGCGACCTGCGAGAGCTTGTAGCCCAGCGCGGAGGGGGCGGGCTTGAAGTCGGCGCGGCACAGGCGCTCCCAGGAGTACTTGAAGTCCTGCGCGCGGACGGGCCTGCCGTCGTGGAACTTCGCATCCTGGCGCAGGTGGAACGTGAACTCGTCGGCGGTGTCGTTGACCTCCCAGCTCTCCGCCGCGGCGGGGACGACCTCGCCGGCGTCGAAGTCGTACTCGCACAGCGGGGTGAACAGGTTGAACATGACCTCGACGCCCTGGACCTCCTCGGCGCCGAACGGCTCGATGGCGACCGGGTTGGTGATGTAGTAGCGGAACGTGCCGCCGGTTGCGGGCTCGCCGCCCGCGGTCTCGTCGGCGAGGGCATGCGTGCCCTGTGCGCCGCATGCGGCGAGGGCGAGCGCGGTTCCCATGGCGCCGCCCACGAAGGCGCGGCGGGTCAGGCCTGAAGCGTGCTGCTGGACGTTGCTCATGGCGGGGGACCTTTCTCGTTCGGGGTGCTCTCCGTTGGCCCGAGGGCGGCCCGCCCGTCCGCGCCGGGTGCGGGCGGGGGCGATGCTCGGTTGGTGCTGCATCTACAATGCGGGCTGATTATTTCCCGTGCATTAACGGGGGTAAAAATTAACGCTCGTGAAAGGTGAGCGGTTTTTGACCGACCGTTTGGCAGTCGGACGGCGCCGTTGGCGGCGTGCAGCGTGGGAAAGCGGAGGACGAAAAAGGGAGCCCCCGGTTTCGGAGGGCTCCCTGTGGCGTCATGTGCTGGGTGCGGGCGGGCGGGATGCCAGCCCGGGATGGCGGGCCGCTACTCGCTCAGCCAGCACTTGTCCATGCGGCCGTAGGTCGCAGGGGTGAAGAAGAAGTTGTGGACCCGGCTCGAGCCGACGTAGGTGTGGCGGTAGTAGAACATCGGGATCACCGGGAAGTCCTCGGCCACGATGGCGTTGGCGTCCTGGTAGGCCGCGATGCGCTCCTCGTCGTCGGTGATCGAGCGGGCGGCGTCGATGGCGGCGTCGAAGTCGGTGTTGCTGTAGAACGCGTTGTTGTCGCCCGAGCCGGTGTAGAAGAGCGGCTGCAGGATGGCGTCCATGTAGGGCACCTGGATGACCCAGCCCAGACGGCCGATCTGGTAGTCGCCCGACTGCAGCGCGTCGATGTAGGCGGCCCACTCCTGCATGTTGAGCTCGGCGGTCACGCCGCACTCCTGCAGGTTGGCCTGGATCATCTGCATGATGTCCTCGTTGGAGGCACCGCTGTTGAAGGACAGGGTAAGGGAGATGCCGCGGTCGCCGTTCTCGTCGGCCGGGTAGCCCGCCTTGTCGAAGTGCTCGGCGGCCTTTTCGAGGTCGCGGGTGGCCGGGGCGTAGGACCAGGCGCCGTCCTCGTAGCCGGGCACGCCGGGGGTGATCATGTTCGTGGCCGGGGAACGGGTGCCCTGGAGCACCGTGTCGCAGATGGCCTGGCGGTCGATGGCGTAGGAGATGCCGATACGGACGTCCTTGTTGCCCAAGATCTCGTCGTTGTTGTTGCAGATCAGGTAGTAGATCGAGTCCTCGTCGCCGAAGAGCGCCTGCTCGCCGGGGTTGACCGTGTAGCCGTCGCTCGACTCGCCGTAGGTCTGCTTGGCCTCGTTGAACAGGCCCGAGGGGATGATGGTGAAGTCGAGGTTGCCAGCCTGGAACTCGGTCCACGCCGTCTGGTCGTCGGTGTAGATCTGGAAGGAGACGCCGTCGACGAGCGGCTTGTCTCCCCAGTAGTCCTCAAAGGGCTTGAGCTGGATGTACTGGCCGTCGACCCACTCGCCGTCCATCATGAACGGGCCGTTGCCGATGGGGGCCACGCGGAAGGCCTGGAAGTCCTCCTCGGTGTCGGTGCAGCCCTCGGGCACCGGGCACAGGGCGCGCTCGCAGACCGCAAAGGGGAAGTCGGCGAAGGGGGCCTTCAGGTGCACGACGAGGGTGTAGTCGTCGGGGCACTCGACGTCGAGCTCGTCGGCCTCGCCCGCCATCATCTCGTCGGCGCCGGCGACCTGGGCGACCTTGTAGCCCAGCGCGGAAGGGGCCGGCTTGAAGTCGGCGCGGCACAGGCGCTCCCAGGAGTACTTGAAGTCCTGCGCGCGGACCGGGTTGCCGTTGTGGAACTTGCCGTCCTGGCGCAGGTGGAAGGTGAACTCGTCGGCTGCGTCGTTGACCTCCCAGCTCTCGGCTGCCGCAGGGACGACCTCGCCCTTCTCGTAGTCGTACTCGCACAGGGGCATGAAGAGGTTGTACATGACCTCGACGCCCATGTTCTCCTCGGCGCCGAAGGGCTCGATGGCGACCGGGTTGGTGAGGTAGAAGCGGAACGTGCCGCCCTTGGTGGGCTCGTCCGAGGCGGCTTCGGGCGCCTCGGCGGCCTCCTCTTCGGCCTGGCCGGCGTCGTCGGCGGCGGTGGTGCCCTGCTCGGTGGTGCCGCAGCCTGCCAGGGCCAGCGCCCCCGCGACGACGGCGGCGCCGCCGATGAACGCGCGGCGGGTCAGGCCGGGCGTGCGATGCTCGATAGTGCTCATGTCGATACCTTCCTCGATCTTGGACGAAAAACTGCGTTCGGACGCGCTCCCACGTGCTTTCAGGTGCTACGAACGTTAGAAGCAGACTATTTCTGTTCTGTTAACGGGAAATAGGTTTAAAAATAAAAGGAAATATGCAATATACGGGATATAATATACAAAAGCGCCGTCAGACGGCATGCTGACGGCGCTTGAGGCCAAAAGCGGCGCGCGGGCGCGTCGCCGCCGTGTGAACCGGGCCGGGCCGCACGGGGTGCGCCCGGTGCGCGAGGGGCCTAGGCCGACGCGAGGGGCAGCGCGTCCTCGAGGCGCTTGAGGGCGACCGTGCGGCCGAGGAGCTCCATCGAGGTGCCCAGGGGCGGGGAGACCTGGTTGCCGCACTCGGCGACGCGCACCGCCTGGAACACCTTGCGCTTGCCGGCGCCGAGCTGCTCGGGCAGCGGCTCGAGGGCCGCGTCGATCGCCTCGGCGCGCCAGCTTTCCTCCGGCAGCGCGGCGAGCGCGGCGCGGGCGGCCTCGAGCACGGGGCGCACGCCCTCCTTGGCGAGGTTCTTGGCGACCGACGCCTCGTCGTAGGCGAGCTCGCCGAAGAGGAAGCGCGCCTTGTCGACGACGTCGCCCATGAGCTTGGTGCGCGGCTTGAGGATGCTCGAGAGCAGGTCGAACCAGGCCTCGCGCCCGGCGTAGGCGCCCTCCTCGACCAGGCCCGCCGCGGCGAGCTGCGGCACGAGCACGCGCTGCGAGAACGCGGCGTCGTCCATGGCCATGAGGTACTCGCCGTTCATCCACACGAGCTTCTCCTCGTCGAAGACCGAGGGGTTCTTGCTGATGCGGTCGAGCGAGAAGTGCGCGGCGACCTCCGCGGGCGGCACGATCGTGGTCTCGCCGTCGAGCGACCAGCCGAGCAGCGCGAGGTAGTTCACCGTCGCCTCGGGCAGGAACCCGCGGTCGCGGTACTCCTCGACGCTCGTCGCGCCGTGGCGCTTGCTGAGCTTCTTGCCGTCGGGGCCCAGGATCATCGAGAGGTGCGCGAAGGTGGGCACCGGGTAGCCGAGCGCCTCGAACACCAGGATCTGGCGCGGGGTGTTCGACAGGTGGTCGTCGCCGCGGATGATGTGGGTGATGCCCATCTCGCCGTCGTCGACCACGGTGGCGAAATTGTAGGTCGGCGTGCCGTCGGAGCGCATGAGCACCATGTCGTCGAGCTCCTTGGCCTCGAAGCGGCACGGGCCGTGGACGGCGTCGTCGACCACGATGGTGCCGCGGTCGTCGGGCACGCGCAGGCGCCAGACGTGGGGCTCGCCGGCCTCGATGCGGGCCTTGGCCTCGGCCGGGTCGATGTCGCGGCAGGTGCGCTGGTAGCCCTGGAACGAGTCGCCGCGGTCCTGGGCCGCCTTGCGCGAGGCCTCGAGCTCCTCGGGGGTGCAGAAGCACGGGTAGGCGTCGCCGCTGTCAATCAGGCGCTGCAGGGCGGCGCGGTAGCGGTCGGCGCGCTGGGTCTGGAAGTAGGGGCCGTGCTCGCCGCCCACCTCGGGGCCCTCGTCCCAGTCGAGGCCGAGCCACCTCATCGAGCGCAGAATCTGCTCGGTGTTCTCCTTGGTGGAGCGCTCGGGGTCGGTGTCGTCGATGCGCAGCACGAAGGTGCCGCCGTTGGCGCGGGCGAAGGCCCAGTTGTAGATCGCCGTGCGCGCGCCGCCGATGTGCAGGCGGCCGGTCGGCGATGGAGCGAAGCGGACGCGGATCTGGTCGGACACGGGTTGACTCCAATCGGTTCTTTCGGGACGGGTCGGCGCCCCGGTTTGCATGCGGCAGGATTATAGACCCGCACGGCGCCGCACAGGCCCGCGGCCCCCGGGGAGCACGCGCTCACCACGAGCGGGTCCGCCCCGGGGGCGGGGCCGCGGAGCCTTGTGTGGGTGCGATGTGCCCTGGGGCGACCCCCTTTCGTTTCGCCGCGCGAGAAGGTACCGTAGACCCCATCCATCAGGAGGGGGAGCGATGCCGCCCGGCGCAGCGCCGGCCGCGCGCTTCCCGTTCGAGCCGAGGGACCGAGCCCGACGACGCTCCGGCAACCATCCGTGGGGGCACCCCGCGGGAACGGTGCCAATTCTCGGCAGGCCGCGCATGCCCCGCCGCAGCCCCAAGGGCGCGAGGGCGGGCGCGCAGGCCTGGAAGATGGGGACTCGTGGGACACCTCAAGACCCCCTATGCCGATATTCGATGCGGGGGGATGCCCCCGCGCCAGGGCGCAGTGCGCCGGAAACGGGGGATTCCCTATGGCTGCAACGGACACCAGGACGCTCCACCACGGGCGCGACTTCCTCTTCACCTCCGAAAGCGTGACGGAGGGCCATCCCGACAAGGTCTGCGACCAGATCTCCGACGCCGTGCTCGACGCCATCCTCGCCAAGGAGGCCAGCCTGCAGGCCGACGGCTACGTCTCGCCCACGGGCGAGCCGGCCGACCTCGAGCGCACCCGCTGCGCCTGCGAGTGCCTCGCCACCACGGGGCTCGTGCTCGTATCGGGCGAGATCCGCACGCAGGCCTACGTCGACGTCGAGGAGATCGCGCGTGGGGTGCTCAAGCGCATCGGCTACGACCGGGCCAAGTACGGCTTCGACGCCGAGACGTGCAGCGTGCTGTCGGCCATCCACGGCCAGTCGCACGACATCGCCCAGGGCGTCGACGAAAGCTACGAAGTGCAGCGGGGCGTCTCGGACGCCGCCGACCCGCTCGACCTGATCGGCGCCGGCGACCAGGGCATGATGTTCGGCTACGCGGTGCGCGAGACGCCGACCCTCATGCCGATGCCCATCTACCTCGCCCACCTGCTCTCCGCCCGCCTCGCGCAGGTCCGCAAGGACGGCACGCTGGGCTACCTGCGCCCCGACGGCAAGACGCAGGTGTCGGTGCGCTACGAGGGCGGGCTCCCGGCCGCGGTGGAGAAGATCGTCGTGTCGACCCAGCACGACGACGGCGTCGACCAGGCGCAGATCCGCGCCGACGTCGAGCGCGCCGTACTCGCGCCGGTGCTCGACGAGCAGGGCATCCCCTGGCGCGGCGCCGAGGTCTACGTGAACCCCACCGGGCGCTTCGTGGTGGGCGGCCCCATGGGCGACTGCGGCCTCACCGGGCGCAAGATCATCGTCGACACCTACGGCGGCATGGGGCGCCACGGTGGCGGCGCGTTCTCGGGCAAGGACTGCACCAAGGTCGACCGTTCGGGCGCCTACGCCGCGCGCTGGGTCGCCAAGAACGTCGTCGCGTCCGGGCTGGCGGACGAGTGCGAGGTGCAGTTCGCCTACGCCATCGGCGTGGCGCGCCCCCTGTCGCTCATGGTCGACGCGCACGGCAGCGAGCGCGTGCCCGTGCCGGTGATCGAGGACGCCGTGCGCTCGGTGTTCGACCTGCGTCCCGGCGCCATCATCCGCGACCTCGACCTGAGGCGCCCCATCTTCTCGAAGACGGCCGCCTACGGCCACTTCGGCCGCGAGGACGCCGACTTCACCTGGGAGCGCACCGACCGCGCCGAGGCCCTGCGCGCCTTCGCGGCCTCCGCGGGCTGCAGGCTGTAGGGTTCGCTGCGCATGGGGGAGAGCCCGGCGGCGGGCGCGCTGTTCGCGCCAGAGGAATACGGGGCCGCTGCCCCTGCCGGCGGCACCGGCGCGCCCGGCGGGAGGGTCCCGGCGGCGGAGGAGGACGCCGGCGCGCCGGCGTGCTACGCCTGCGTCGTGGTCGACATCCCGACGCGGGCGCTCGCGACGCCGTTCACCTACGCCGTGCCGCGCCGCCTTGTCGGCGAGGTCGCGGCCGGGTGCTGCGTGCTCGTGCCGTTCGCGCACCGGCCCGCCGTGGGCTACGTCCTGCGCCTCGAGGCCTGCGCGCCCTCCGGGCTCGACCCGGCGAAGGTCCTGCCCGTGAGCCAGGTGCTCGCCCCGCCGATGTTCGACGAGGCCGCCGGGGCGACGATCGAATGGATCGCGCGCGAGTACGCGGCGCCTTTGGCCGAGGCGGCCCGCCTGTTCTGCCCGCCGGGCTTCTCCGCCAAGACCGTCCGCGACGAGGCGAGCGGCTCGTGGGCACTGCAGCGCGCCGAGGTCTCCGAGGCCGACGACCGCTGGGTGAGCCTGACGGAGGAGGGTGCGGGCTACGTCCCGCGCGCCAACGCCCGCAGCGAGCGGGCGGTGCTCGCCGCGCTGCGCGGCGGCCCCCAGCGCCAGGTCGAGCTCGCGCTCGAGGTGCCGGGCGTCTCGGCGGTCGTCGCGCGCCTGGCGAAGAAGGGCGTGGTCTCCGTCGAGCGCAGGAGGCGCGTGCGCGGGGCAGGCGGCGCGGTGC
>DBEYOB010000003.1:0-4281 GCA_048173955.1 Coriobacteriales bacterium | reverse complement strand
GTCCGGTACGACGCCCAAGAGACTAGCGGCGCCGTTGGCGAAACCGGCGGAAGAACGTTGGCGGGATTGGCACATCTGCGTTGGCGCAACTGGCGGGTATGCGTTTGCGGAATCGGCGGGTTTTACATTAGCGCTAACAGCGTTGTCGACGAGCGACTTGACGAGGCGTTCGATCTGGTCGCGGTCGGCCCTGATGGCGATGCCGTCCCCGACAGACTCGACGAGCTCGACGTTCGCCTCGAAGGCGACGGCGTCGAAGGTCAGGCACGCCTCGCGCACCAGCAGGGAGAGGTCGAGCTCGGGGGCCTCGGCGTGCTCGGAGCGGGCCACGTTGTCGCTGCGGGCCAAGAGCAGCATCTCCTCGACGAGCCCCCTCATGCGCCGTGCCTCGCTCCTGATGCCGCCGACCCATTTGGACTGCTCCGGATTCAGGCCGCCCTCGTCTTCGGCCAGGATGTCCGCGTTGGCGAGGATGACGGTGAGGGGTGTCTTGAGCTCGTGCGACGCGTCGGCGACGAACTGGGCCTGGCTGTCCCACGCCCGCTGGACGGGACGCGTTATGGCGCGCGACAGGGCGACGCCGAGTGCCGTGAGTACCGCGAGGATGAAGAGGAACACGACCGCCATGCCCGCCGCCGTGTTCGATATCGTGGTGAGGAAGGCGCTCGCGTCGATGAAGGCCAGGACGAATCCGCCCGAGACGACCTCGCGGCGGTAGAAGACCCCCTCGCCGACGAGCAGGCCGCCGTCGGCGTCGGAGGCGAGGGCCTTCTCGACGGCGCGGGTGCGCGTCTGCGCGTCCATGCTGCCCAGGAAGGCGTCGTTGTAGGCGATTACCGAACCGTCCGCCAGGGAGGCCACGACCGCGACGGGCATGGAGCCGCCGCCCCCGTCGCGCGCGGCGTCCTGGCGGCCGATGACGAAGACGGCCTCCTGCTCGGGACCCCACTCGACCGCCCTCTTCAGCTCGAGCTCGATCGGTGCGCGGGCGCTTGAGGCGGCGACGAGGAGCAGGGCGGCGTAGGCGCAGGCGAGCAGGACGAACGCCGTCCCCGCGATCGCCAGGACGATTTTGAGGCGGAGCCGCTTGAGCATGGTACCCCCTTCCCGGGACGCCCGGGCGGCGGGGCCTATGAGGAGGCCTGCGTGTCGTCGAGGCGGTACCCGAGCATGCGTATGGTGCTAATGGTGACGCGCGATTCCAAAAAAGCAAGCTTCTTCCTCAAAAACGAGATGTAGGCCTCCACGTTGTTGAGGCCCGTCTCGCCCGCGGTGCCCCACACGCGCGTGAGCAGGGCGGACTTGCTGTAGACGGTCTGCGGGGACCGCATGAGGAGTTCGAGCACGGCGCACTCGCGCTGGGAGAGGCGCACGCTGCGCCCGTTGTCACAGGACAGGTTCATGTCGACGAGGCTGAGCGTGAGGTCGCCGAAGGCGAGGCTGTCGAGGACCACCTCGCCGGTGCGCCTCGTCAGGGCGCGCAGGCGGGCGAGCAGCTCCTCGGGGTCGAAGGGTTTCGTGAGGTAGTCGTCTGCCCCCGCGTCGAGCCCGAGGACCTTGCTCTTCGTCTCCGAGCGGGCGGTCAGCATGAGGACGGGCGTGGAGACGCCGGACTCGCGCAGGCGCCGGCAGACCTCGAACCCGTCCATCAGGGGGAGCATCACGTCGAGCACGATGGCGGCGTACATCCCGCTCCCGGCGTAGACGAGCCCGTCCTTCCCGTTGTCGACGACGTCGACGTTCCAGTGGTTCTCGCGCAGGATGTGGGCGAGCGCTTCAGCGAGGTTCGTCTCGTCCTCGACGACAAGTATGTTCATGCGAATCCCCTCCCGGAGCGTCGGGGCTCCCCGCCCTTTGCGGGGCGGTTCGCCGTGCTGGTGCCGAAGGCAACTATCCCCCTCATGGTAGGGTGGCGAGCTGAACGGTTTCTGAAAAGCGCGCTTCACCATCGTATCAGCGCGGGTTGGCCACGGCTGCGCCATATCCCGCGCGCCAAAGTGCGCCGTTTGGGTGTGGATAGGATGCATAGGATGTGAAACACCCTTCCCGGCACCGGCGAGTTGTCGTAGAATGCACTATCGCTATATGTGGACATGCGGCACCAGGCCGCTAGTACTGAGGAGCTTTCATTGGCTGTCAAGATTCGTCTCGCTCGTCACGGTTCCAAGAAGAACCCTTACTACCGCATCGTCGTCGCCGACGGCCGCTGCCCGCGCGACGGCCGCAACGTTGAGGAAGTCGGCCGCTACAACCCGATGGTCGACCCGGCGTTCGTCTCCTTCGACATGGAGAAGGTCGACGCGTGGATCGCGAAGGGCGCCCAGCCGACCGAAACGGTCGCCCGCCTGATCGACTCGGTGAAGAACCCCCGCCCGGCCGCCGAGCCCAAGCAGAAGCTGAGCAAGAAGGCCGCGGCCAAGGCCGCTGCCGCCGCCGCTGAGGCTGCCGAGTAATGACCGACGAAACGGTCGGCGAGGTCTTCGACGGGCCGCTTCCGAGCGACAACGTCGCCGACCTCGTCGAGTACCTCGTCGCCGCGCTGGTCGACAACCCCGACGCGATCGCGATCGACGTGACCGACGGGGAGGGCACCTCGCTCATCGAGGTGCACGTCGACCCCGAGGACGTCGGCAAGGTGATCGGTCGGCACGGCCGCGTCATCAAGGCCGTCCGCACCCTTGCGCGGGCCTGCGCGGCGCGCGACGATCTGGTTGCGGACGTCGAGGTCATAGGATAAACGGGAATAGACCATGGTTCAACAAAGCGTGACGCCCTACATCAACGTCGCGCGCATAGCCCGGACCCATGGCAGGAAAGGGGAGGTCGTCGTCGCTGCGCTCGACGGCCTCCCCTTTTGCCTTCGCCCCGGCATGCGCGTGTGCCTGACCCCGCCGCCCCTGCGCGGCGAGCGCTTCTACACGGTCGAGCGGGTGGGGGTGGGCGAGACGCCGCTCGTGGCCTTCTCGGGCGTCGGCGACCTGTCCGGGTCCGAGCCGCTCGTCGGCAAGCTCGTCCTCGCGTCGCGCGAGGACGTCCCCGACGCCGTGTTCGAGCGCGACGTCCTCGACTGCGTCGGCCGCGAGCTGGTGGACGAGGTGCGGGGGACCGTCGGCACCGTCGTGGAGCTTTTGCAGCTTCCGGCAAACGACGTGTGGCGCGTCGACGGCGGCCCCTACGGCGAGGTGCTCGTCCCCGTGATTGACGACGTGGTCGTCGAGATCCCCGAGTCCTCGGACGACCCCGCCGCCCCGGTCGTCGTGCGCCTCATGCCGGGCCTTCTGCCCGATGCGGACGGGGCCGGCGCCCGATGATGCGCATCGAGACGCTCGGGGTCTTCCCCGACATGTTCGAGCCCATCATGTCGCTGTCCATCATGGGACGCGCGCGGCGCGCGGGGGTGTTCTCGTTTACGGCCCACGACCTGCGCGACTGGACGCACGACCGCCACCGCACGGTCGACGACGCCCCCTACGGCGGCGGGCAGGGGATGCTCATGAAGTGCACCCCCTTCTTCGAGGCGCTCGACGATCTGTGCCCGCCCGACGACCCGGCGTGCACGATCTTCTTCACGCCGACCGGCGAGCCGTTCAGCCAGAGCCTCGCTGCCGAGCTGTCCCGCGAGCGGCGCCTGCTGTTCGTGTGCGGCCACTACGAGGGGATGGACGAGCGCGTCTACACGCGCGCGACGCGCTGCATCTCGCTGGGCGACTACGTGCTCACCGGCGGCGAGCTCGCCGCCCTCGTGGTCGCCGACGCGGTCGTGCGCCTCCTGCCGGGGGCGCTCGGCGACGAGCAGAGCGCGCGCGACGAGTCGTTCTCGGAAGGGCTCCTCGAGTACGCCCAGTACACCCGCCCGCCCGTGGCCGACGGCCTCGCCGTGCCCGACGTCCTGCTCTCGGGCGACCACGGCCGCGTCGACAGGTGGCGCCGCGCGAGCTCGATCGCGCGGACGTGCGAGCTGCGGCCCGACCTTCTGGCGTCCGCCCCGCTCGACGCGTGCGAGCGCGCCTGTGCGGAGGAGATGCTGCGCCTGCTCGCCGAGGGCGTGGAGCCAGCCTGTGCCGCCGCCGCGTCGTTTCCGGAGCTTCGATAGGGGATTGGGGGCCGTCCGGCGACCGGCGGCCCGCGCCGCCCGCGGCGTATTAGAATAGCGCGGGCAACCGACAGTGTGATCCGGGGCGCACCGCGGCGCGCCCCACGAGCAGCGAGGAGGAGACGCGGTGGAGGAGGACCAGAGGGAACGGGACGCGGGGGGCGCGTGCGGCGCGGACGCCGCCGAGC
>DBEYOB010000002.1:0-5584 GCA_048173955.1 Coriobacteriales bacterium | reverse complement strand
GGGACGGGGCGCGCGTGCGCCGGGCGACCGGCGGCCTGCATGTCGCTCCCGGCATGCGCGTCGCGCGCGGCGTCCGGCGCGGGGGCCATGTGCTTGGGCGCATATGTCTGCCCGGACTGGTGCTCCTGCTCGTTTCGTCTGCCCATGGTGCGCCCCTACCAGGTGATCGTCGAGGCGCTGACGGGGTGCTCGTTGACCTCGACGCCCTCGACCCGGCCGCTCGCGATGTGCACGATGCGGTCCGCGATGGGGACGAACCCCAGGTTGTGGGTGATGAGCACGAGCGTCTTGCGCGACTCGCGGCAGATGCGCTGGAGCAGCTCGAGCACGGCGCGGCCCGTCTTGAAGTCGAGCGCGCCGGTGGGCTCGTCGGCCAGGATGAGGCGCGGGTTCTTGGCGATGGCGCGGGCGATGGCGACGCGCTGCTGCTCGCCACCCGAGAGCTCGGCGGGGAAGTTGTCCATGCGGTGCGCCAGGCCCACGCTGGCGAGCACGTCGTCGACCGGCAGCGGGTCGACGCAAATCTCGCTCGCCAGCTCGACGTTCTCGCGCGCGGTGAGGCTTGCGATGAGGTTGTAGAACTGGAAGACGAAGCCCACGTCGTTGCGCCGGTAGAGGGTAAGGCCCTTCTCGTCGAGCTGCGAGATGTCGCGCCCGTCGAAGAGAATCTGCCCCGAGGTGGGCTGCTCCATGCCGCCGAGCATGTTGAGCACCGTGGTCTTGCCGGCCCCCGACGGGCCCACGACGAGCACGAATTCGCCGCGCTCGAGCTCCAGGTCGATGCCGTCGGCGGCGCGCACGGCGGCCGCCCCCTCGCCGTAGACCTTGGTGACGTTGCGGAACTCGATGAACGACATGCCGGCGGACCTCCTTGCGGGTGCGTTTCATGCGATTGCCGGGTTTGCGGCGCGGCTGCCGGGCGTGCGGTGCGGCCGGGCCCGATGGTGCGACCTTCGAGTAATTATAGCCGCATCTGTGCCGCATCGCCGGGGAGTGGCCGGGGAGGCAGGTAGAGCGAGACGAGAAATCAAAACACTAAGAGACGGCGAATCGGTGCAAATCGCTGTCGAGTGAACGGCGAAAATGTGCCAAAATGCGGTCGGAAGTTCAGAAAAGTAGCAATATAGAATACCAAATTACGTATTTGGTAAGTTTTAAGTGGCGCCTGCTTCGACAGGCTCTCAAAATGGCGTTCACTCGAGGGTGTTCTGCACGCATCGGGCCATTTTCAGGTGCACGCCCCGTCCGGCCCGCCCCGTTGGTCCGCGCGTCCCGCTTTGCCCCGCCCGGCCCACCCCCGGCCCGCGCGCCCCGCCCGGCCCGCCACGCCTGGGCGTCTCTGCTGACGCGCTGTTTATACAATCGGTTCCGTTTGTTGCGGGGGGGGGGTGCTCGTCCTGGTATCCTAGGGACGTTTGCGGTCGTCTGACCACCCCACGGCCGTCCGGTTGTCTCGGACGATCCGCCTGCGGACGCCCGGCCGCCGCAACCAGCTGGACGCCCGGCCGCCGCAACCGGCCGCGCGTGGCCGTTTTCGCTTTTCGGTTTGAAGGCGTTGCCCGTCCGCCGACCGGGCGGGCACGATGGGAAGGAGTCCCATGAGTACGGAACCGTCCAAGTCGCTCGACCGGCGCATGGTGCGCGTCTGGCGCATCAGCGAGGCCATCGCCCTGGTGGTCGTCGCCGTCATCGCCGCGGCGGTCCTTGCATTCTATCGACCCCTGTGGCTCGTTGTCGTGTGCGCCGTGCTCGTCGCGCTGCAGCTGGTGAGCCTGCTGGTGCTCCCGCAAGTGCGCTACCGCCGCTGGCGCTACGAGGTCACCACGACCGACGTGCTCATCCGCTCGGGCCTCGTCGTGGTGAAGACCTCGGTCATCCCCATGGTGCGCGTGCAGCACGTCGAGACCAAGCAGGGCCCCGTGCTCAAGGCGAACGGCCTGGCGTCGGTCACCGTCACCACGGCGGGCAGCTCGTTCGAGATCCCGGGCCTTGCCACCGACGAGGCCGAGGCCCTGCGCGACCAGGTGGCCGTGCTGGCGCGCATCGCCCAGGAGGACGTGTAACCATGGCGGACGAGAAGAACGCGGCGGGCGTCGACCCGCGCGAGGAAGGCCGCAGCCCGCTCGACGTGATCGAGGGGGTCGCGTTCATCGGGGGCGACGCCAACGTCGCCCAGGTCGGCGAGGTCGCTCCGGGCGTGCACCGCGGTTCGCCGCGCGGCATCGTGCTCGACACGCTCAAGGCGCTCGGCGCGCTCGTCGTGGCGCTTGTCGCGGCGGTTGCATCCATGTTCCGGGGCGAGGATCCCGGCGCGGACGCGTGGGTTGCGGTCGGCACCATCGTCCTCGCGATTGTCGTCGCGCTCGTCGCTGCCGTGGTGAGCTGGCGCACCCGTACCTGGGAGCTCGTCGAAGACGGGCTCGCCCTGCGCTCGGGCGTCGTCGTGCGCTCGCAGCGCCGCATCCCCTACCAGCGCGTGCACTCGGTCGACCTGTCGGCCTCGGTGCTCGAACGCGTCCTGGGCCTGGTGAGCGTCAAGGTCGATACGGGCGCCGGCGAGGTCGGCGAGGGCAACGCCGTCAAGCACCTGCGCCGCGAGGACGCCGAGGCGCTCAAGCGCGCGCTGTTCGCGCGGCGCGTGGTCGTGGAGAAGGGCATCGCCGCGGAGCGGGCGGTCCGGGCGGACGGCGCGGCGGTTTCCGCGTTGGAGGCGCCCGCCTTTGTGTCGGGCTCGCCTCTCCCGGATGCGCCCCGTCCGTCCGAGGTCGGTCCTTCCGCAGACGCGGGGACTTCCGCCGGCGACCCGGCGGGAGACGTCGCCTACGAGACGCGCCTTCCCAACCGCCTGCACGTGCTCGCCGCGGTGACCGACTTCAACGCGGGCGCCGCGCTGCTCTCGCTGTTCCTCGCCGCCGTCGGCATCTTCCAGTTTGCCGACGACATCTTCGGCGACTACATCTACGAGCTTGTGGGCGACGCGGTGGGCGGGGCCCTGGGCGGCGCCGCCGGGCAGCTCGCCGTCATGGGGGTGGCGGCGTTCCTGCCGATTGCACTGGCCGGCGTCGCCATGGGACTCGTGTC
The DNA here is from genome assembly GCA_048173955.1 of Coriobacteriales bacterium. Taxonomy (GTDB): domain Bacteria; phylum Actinomycetota; class Coriobacteriia; order Coriobacteriales; family UMGS124; genus CAZUFB01. The sequence continues at coordinate 2,503 of DBEYOB010000002.1, read as the reverse complement.
GATGGCGGTGGTCACCTGGGTGGTCTCGACGATTTTGGCGTACATCCGCTGGGGAGGCTTCGTGCTGCGCCGCCGCGGGGAGCGCATCGAGGTGTCGAGCGGCCTGCTCTCGCGCTCCACGCGCGCCGTCGAGCTGAACCGCGTGCAGTCGGTGAGCATCGACCAGTCGCCGCTGCGCCGCGCGGCGGGCTATGTCCAGGTGGCCGTGCGCACGGTGAGCACGGTGGGAGGGTCCGACTCCTCGGAGGCCGCGAACCGCGAGCGCGTGGTGGTGCACCCCTGCATCCCGCGCGCGGAGGCCGGCGCGTTCGTGGCGCAGGTGCTCCCGGGGTTCTCGTCGGTCGTGTCCGTGCCGGTGGAGGAGCTCGGGCTGCATCGCTTGCCCGGTGCCGCGCTGCGCCGCACGCTGCTGCGCGGGGTGTATTGGACGGCGTCCTTCGCGGTGTTGTCCGGCGTGCTGACCTGGCTGGTCGGATGGGCCGAATTCTCCGACTCCACGGTTGCCGCCGCGGCGTCGGCCGGGGCGGCGTTTGCATGGGCGTCGACGGCCGTGGGCTGCGTGCTCATGTTCGTGGTGCGCGTGCTGGCCTGGCGCATCCGGCGGATCGGTGTATCCGGGCCGACGCTCGCGACGGTCGACGGAGGCGTCTCGCGGTCGACGACCTACATTGCCCGCACCAAGCTCCAGTCGCTGACGCGCAGCGTGTCCCCGTTCCAGGCGCGTGCCGGCGTGGCGAGCGTGACGACGCGCACCGCCTGCACCTCGCAGGATGGCGATCCCAAGATGCGCGACGTCGCCGCGTCCGTCGTCGAGGAGATCATGGCGTGGGTGCGCCCCCACTACGACAACGCCGAGCAGGCGCAGGAGGCCCTGCGCGAGGCGGGTCTGGCGTAGGGGAGACGCCGGGTCGGGCGCACGTCCGACCCGGCGCGCCCGAGGGGCCGGGCGGGGTTTGCGCGCCCGGCCGGTGGTCAAGCTGGTGCCGAGTGCGTGCCGGCGGGGTTGGGCGGGGCCGGCCGGTGGTCAAACGAGCGCCGAGTGCGTGTTTTCCGAAAAGTGTTGGTCATTTCGCCAGCGAATGCACGCGAAAACGGGCACCGCGCTCCGCCCGGTCCCGTGCCATCTACGTAAAGGGCCAGGTAGAGAGGGTGCGCGGTTTCCGCAACCCCGGCGTCGGGGCACGCACTCGCTGGTTTTCTGACCGGCACTTTTCCCAGAACACGCACTCGCGCCGAAAATGACCAGGCCCCAATGCTCCAATGCTGCCGACCCGCACCTGTCCCAGAATCCTTGCCCTTCTTCGGCTGAGTCGCCCTTGGCCGATTTCTCAGTTGGGATTCCACAAACCCCTTCTCATGCCTGTCGTTGAATTCCACTCATCGTAATTAGTAAAATTACTAGTTACGATGAGCAATATCGTGTATTCGAGCCGACCATCGCGAGGGACGTCCTCGAAATGGCGGAGGTGCGCAAGCCGGCGCTCATGCGCGCGCTGTTCCGCCTCGGGTGCGCTTGTTCGGGACAGGAGCTCTCGTACACAAAGATGCTCGGCCAGCTCCAGGACCAGGGGAACACCGTGACCATCGCGCACTACCTCGACCTTCTCGGGAAGGCGGGGATGCTCTCGGCGATTCCGAAGTTCTCCGACAAGGAGCTGACGAAGCGCCGAAGCTCGCCCCGCCTCATGGTGCACGACACCGCGCTTCTCACTGCTCTGTCCGACAAGGGTAGGGACGCTTTCCTCGACCGCAGTGACTTGCGCGGTCACTTGGTCGAGTCTGCGGTCGGGGCGTACCTCGTCGCGCGGGCGGAGTGCGAGGGGTTCGAGGTCATGTGGTGGCGCGAGGGGAGCAAGGAGGTCGACTTCGTCATACGGGACGGCTCTGTCCTGACCGCGATTGAGGTCAAAGGCGGGCACGAGGCCGGCCAGAGCGGCATGGCAGACTTCCTGAGCACCCATCCCGGTACAAAGAGAATCGTCGTGGGCGGTGCGGCCGCCGGAGCGTGCTCCCTGGAAGATTTCCTTGCGGGGGATGTCGAGCTGTTTTATTGAAAGCTTTGCGATGTTGAGCGACGGCCCGGGGTGCTTTGCGTGTCATGGGAGCAAACCCGCCCCCGGGTGCGTGCTCGAGGGGAGGCCGCGTGCCCTCCGCGCTCGCCGGTGGTCAAACTGGTGCCGAGTGCGTGCTGCCGTGCCCAGGTGCGGCTGTGCGGTGGTCAAACTGGCGCCGAGTGCGTGTTTTCCGAAAAGTGTTGGTCATTTCGCCAGCGAATGCATGCGAAAACGGGTGCCGTGCGCCGCCCGGTCCCGTGCCATCTACGTAAAGGGCCAGGTAGGAGGGGTGCGCGATTTCCGCGGCTCCGGAGTCGCCCCCGGCGGAGCACGCACTCGCTGGTTTTCTGACCGGCATTTCTCCCAGAACACGCACTCGCGCCGAAAATGACCGCTCGACCCGCCCCGTCGCGTCCGCGTGTTGCCCCGGGCGTCCGCTGCTCCTACCG
>DBEYOB010000001.1:0-2884 GCA_048173955.1 Coriobacteriales bacterium | reverse complement strand
GGCCGGGCGGGGGAGGCGTCCCCGTCGACGGGCGCGATGCCGATGCGGGCGGCCTCCGCCTTGCGCAGGGTGAGCTCGTAGCCGCGCAGGCGCAGCTCGAGCGGGTCGCCCATGGGGGCCTCCTTGACCATCGTGACGACGGTCCCGGGCGTGAGGCCCATGTCGAGGATGTGCTGGCGCAGCTGGGCGTCGTCGGCGTCGACGGACGCGATCCGCGCGCTGGCGCCGATGGCGAGCCTGTCGAGCGTCTCGGCGGGCGACGGTTCGGTTGCTGGTGCGGTTGTCATCGGATGGGTCCCTCTCCTGTCAGATGCGTTCGTTGCGGCCGGCGGATGCCGCGCCCGGCCGTCCCCGGCCCGGCCTCGGGGCGGGCCCGTCCTAGCGGGACCGTGCCCGCAGGTCCGGCAGCCCCTCGGCGAAGCGCAGCAGGTCGCCCATCGTCCCGGACGGCGTCGCGCCGAGGTCGGCGCCGTCGCGCTCGACGAGGTGGTCGGTCACCAGGTACAGGTCGCAGCCGCACGCCCGCGCGGCGCCGTCCTCGACCGGGTCGTTTCCGACCATGAGGACGCTTTCGCCGTCGAGTCCCAGGGCGGCGAGGTTCTCGGCGTAGTACTCGACCGAGGGCTTCGCGTAGCTGCTGTTGTGGTAGGCGGTGACGCGCTCGAAGGCGGCGGGGTCGACCCCGGTCCACGCCAGGCGCTGCGCGGTCGCCTGCGGCGGGAACAGGGGGTTGGTGGTGAGCGCGAGGCGGTAGCCCTTGCCCCTCAGGCACGAGACGACCTGCGCGGCGAGGGGGTCGGGCTCGATCGCGTCGCCCAGGCGGGGGAACGCGACCTCGTAGAACTCCCCGAACAGGGCCTCCCAGTCGCGCCCCGCGTTCCCCGACTCGGCGGCGTAGGGGAGGAACGCCCCCCAGAAGCGCCGCTCGTTGGTGGTCTTGCCGCCGTCGTAGGCGAACATCGCGTCGGTGCCCGCGCGCACGCCGGCCAGCGTCCACGCGGCGTCGACGCCGCGCTCGGTGAAGAACGACTCGAGGGCTCCGAAATAGCCCCTCATGAACTCGTGCGTGTCGATGGGGAGGAGGGTTCCGTCGAGGTCGAAGAAAACCGCCTGGTACATGATCGTTGGTGTCCTTTCGGGGGCGCTCGAAAAGCGCCGTGTCAATATGTTGTGCGGTATCTTACAATGAACCCCTACGCATACGAGGCGACAGGAGCTTGCTTTAGGCATGTGGCCCAGACTTCGCATAGATGACGTCCGCTCGGTGGTGAACACCCTGGGCGCGGTGGTGAGCGCCGTCGCGCTGTCGATGCTCATCCCACTGGCGGCGGCGCTCGCATGCCGCGAATGGGACCCGGCGCTCGACTTCTTCGTCTCGTTCGGGGCCTCGCTGTCGCTCGGCACCGCCATGCGCTTCGTGCGCCCCAAGAGCCGCGGACTCACGCGCATGCAGGCGCTCGTGGTGACAGGCCTCGCATGGGTCGCGGCGGCGCTGGTCTCCTCGATACCGTTCGTGGTGTCCGGCTACAGCGAGTCGGCGTTCGACGCCTTCTTCGACGCGATCGCCTACTACACGGGGTCGGGCGTCACCTTCCTCCAGAACCTTTCCCACCTGCCGGTGTCGTTCCACCTGTGGCGCATGATCATGCTCATTATCGGTGCCCAGGGCATCGTGCTGGTGGCGCTCGGCCTGGGCACCATCAGCAAGTTCTCGGGGGCGGGGCTCCTGTTCGAGGCGGAGGGGCACCAGGACCGCCTCATGCCGCGCATGGCGACCACGTCGCGCTTCATCGCCCTGTTCATGGGGGCGTTCATCGCGCTCGGGACTGCGGCGTGCTCGCTGGTGTGCTGGGGGTTCTGCGACATGGAGCCGCTGCGCGCCCTCTACCACGGCTTCTGCCTCGCCACCGCCGCCGTCACGACGGGCGGGGTGACGGTCATGGACATCGGCGTCGTCTACTACCAGCAGCCGGTGCTCAACATGGTGCTCATCTGCCTCATGCTCACGGGTGCCTTCAGCTTCGCGGTCTACCTCTACATGGCCCGCAAGGGCGCGCGCGAGTTCTTCCGCGACATCGAGACGCGCATGATCCTCGTCTGGGCGCTCATCGTGCTCGTGCTGCTCGCTGCGGCCTTCGCCCAGGACGGCAGCTTCGGCTCGGTGGGGACGTTTCTGGACAAGGGCGTCTTCACCCTGGTCGCCGCCGTGACGGGCACCGGGTTCAGCGCGCTCAGCTCCTCGCAGCTGACCGGCGTCGCCTCGTCGGGCATCCTGTTCGCGATCATCCTCGCCATGGCGATGGGCGGCGCGACGTCGAGCACCGCGGGCGGCATCAAGGCAGTGCGCGTCGCGCTGGTGTTCAAGTCGATCGCCAGCGAGGTACGCCGCGTGCTTCTGCCCTCGAGCGCGCGCGAGACGATCCACTACTACCACCTGGGGGAGAAGACGCTGACCTCGGAGCTCTCGCGTAACGCGATGCTGGTGTTCCTGCTGTTCCTGCTGACCTACATGTTCGGGGCGATCCTGGGGGTCCTGCACGGGGCCGAGCCGCTCGACGCCGTGCTCGAGAGCGTCTCGTGCACGAGCAACTGCGGCATATCGGCCGGCATCATAGCCCCGGGCATCTCGCCCGTCCTCAAGGGGTGCTACCTCGTGCAGATGCTCGCCGGCCGCCTCGAGTTCGTCACGCTGCTCGCCACCGTGACGAGCATCGCGGTGTCGGCGGCGCGCGGCGTCGGGGATTCCCCGGTCGGGCGCGCCGCGGCCGCCGCCGTGCCCCAGAGCGTCCGCCGCGCCTGGGGGAGCCGGAAGGGGGGTGCCCAGCGATGACCGGCGATCGGACGAGGGAGGCCGCGCGCGCCGACCGCAGGCGCGACCGCAGGG